>DATEHP010000282.1:0-14197 GCA_035279505.1 Candidatus Sulfotelmatobacter sp.
GCTGGATTTGTCGGAGATCAATGCGCGGCTGGATGCGGTCGAAGCGGGAGTGAAGGACATCATCGCGCGCGAGGAGTTGCGGCGGGCTTTGGATGGTGTGCTCGATCTGGAGCGACTGCTGAGCCGCGTCACGCTGGAGACGGCGAATCCGCGGGACGTGCTGGCGCTGGCGGCGTCCCTGCAGAAGATTCCCGCGGTCAAGGGCGCGGCAGCGCGTCTCACGTCGGTGCGGTTGCATGCGCTGCATGCGGCGCTCGATGAATTGAGCGATCTCCGCGAGCGCATCGAGAAGACGATTGTACCCGAGCCGCCATTGAGTTTTGCCGACGGTGGCGTAATCGCAGCGGGAATCGATCGCGATCTCGATGAACTCCGGGAGCTTTCGCGTAACAGCAAGGCGGTGCTGGCGCAGATCGAGCAGCGGGAGCGCGGGCGGACGGGAATCTCCTCGCTCAAGGTGAAGTTCAATTCTGTTTTCGGCTACTACATCGAGGTATCGAAGGCGAACCTGCATCTGGTGCCGCAGGACTATGACCGGAAGCAGACTCTGGTCGGGGCCGAGCGGTTTACTACTCCGGAACTGAAGGAGTATGAAGCGAAGATTCTCGATGCGCAGGAGAAGATCGTCGAGATCGAGCGACGGCTATTCACCGAGTTGCGAACGGCGATTGCCGCAGAGGCAAAACGCATCCGGCAAACTGCGTTGGCTCTGGCCGAGGTCGATGTGCTCGGGTCGCTGGCGCATGTCGCCGCGCTGCGGAATTATTGCCGGCCGCAGTTTGTCGGGAAGTCGGGCGAGTTGGAAATTATCGAAGGCCGGCATCCGGTGATTGAGCAACAGGAATTGGCCGGTGGCAGTGAGCGGTTTGTTCCGAATGATCTGTACCTGAACGACACGACCCACAACATTCTGCTGCTAACCGGGCCGAACATGGGAGGCAAGTCGACGTATCTGCGGCAGACGGCGTTGATTGTGATTCTGGCGCAAATGGGATCGTTTGTGCCAGCGCGGGCGGCGAAGCTTGGTGTCGTGGATCGAGTGTTCACGCGCATTGGGGCGAGCGACAATCTGGCGCGCGGGCGCTCGACTTTCATGGTCGAAATGACGGAGACGGCTGCGATCTTACATACAGCGACGGCGCGGTCATTCATTCTGCTCGATGAGGTGGGGCGCGGCACGGCGACCTATGACGGACTGGCGATCGCATGGGCGGCCGTGGAGTATCTCCATGGGCGGGTTCGTGCGAAGACTTTGTTTGCGACGCATTACTTCGAATTGACCGAGTTGGCCGAGCAACTGGAGGGCGTGAAGAATTATCACGTATCGGTAAAAGAGACGGGCGGCGGGATCGTGTTCTTGCGGAAGGTCGAGCCCGGGGCGGCGGATCGCAGCTATGGAATTGAAGTAGCCAAGCTGGCGGGACTGCCGAATGAAGTGGTGGAGCGCGCGCGGGAAGTGCTGGTGCAGCATGAATTCGCGGAGCAGCAGGCGACTGCACATCTGTCACCGGGAGCGAGTCCTCCTGCGGCGCAGTTGACGATTTTTACGCCGCTGTCGCAGCCGGTGCTCGAGAAGTTGCGGGACGTGGATTTGAACCGGCTGACGCCACTCGATGCGCTGAATTTGCTGGCTGAGTTGAAGAAAGAGATCTAACCACAGGGGACACAGAGGTTCACAGGGGGGCTTCTGGCACGCGAACTTGGACAGCTGTTGATCGTTGGTTTCGACGGAGTCGAGATGACGCCCCCGCTTGCTTCCCTGCTGAAGCGGTTGCAACCGGCTGGCGTAATCCTGTTCGCACGCAATATCAAGACGCCGGAACAGACGTGGCGTCTTCTTCGCGAGTGTCAGGGGTGCGTCGAGACGCCGCTGTTGACTTGCATTGATCTCGAAGGCGGCAGTGTTGATCGGCTCCGCGATGCGCTGGGGCCGGCTCCTTCCGCCGCGGATGTGTTTGTGGTTGACGATCCCAGGCTCTTCCGCACGCATGGACGGATCATCGGGGAGAACTGCCGAGCACTGGGATTCAATGTGGATTTTGCTCCGGTGCTGGATCTGGCGTTTGAAACATCACGACCAGTGATGGGTTCGAGGGTGGTCTCAGCCGAACCGGACGCGACCGTAACTTATGCACGGGAATTCCTGGCGGGTCTTAAGGCTGCAAAGGTTCTTGGGTGCGGGAAGCATTTTCCGGGGCTCGGCGAGGGAAAGCTGGACAGTCATCATGAATTGCCGGTGATCGAGAAATCGTTGAAGCAGCTGTGGGCTCAGGATCTCGTGCCCTACCGCACCCTGCGGCGCCAGCTTCCTTTTGTGATGGTTTCTCACGCGGCGTATCCACAGGTGACCAAAACCAGGACTCCTGCTTCGCTTTCGAAGGTCTGGATCACGGACACCCTGAAAAAGAAGATCGGATACCGCGGGCTTGTGGTGTCGGACGATCTGGAGATGGGGGGAGTCTTGTCGGCAGCTCCGGTGGGCGAGGCAGCGGTTGAGTTCGTTGGGGCGGGCGGAGATCTGTGCCTCATTTGTCACCGGGAAGATCACGTCGTCGAGGCTTATGAGGCTTTGATCAAAGCCACGGAACGCCACCAGAGATTCGCGAAGCGTGTGGCAGAATCTTCGCGACGGGTGGCCGCGTTCAAGAAAAAATGTGGGAAGAGTCTGGCGCCTGGGAAGGCTCCGACGGCCGCTGTCGTCGCGAAATTGATGCGCAATCTGTGGGAACTGGGTGAACAGGTGCGGCTGGGTCCATTGAGCCGACGGGAAGATCGGCGGCGGCGCGGATGAGCAAGAGCGGAATGATCGTAGCTGGTGTGATGAGTGGGACATCGGCCGATGGTATTGATGTGGCGCTGGTCCAGATCGCCGATGCCCAGCCTCACGCGCGGTTCGCACGCGCCCACGCGGTTTGTGTCCACAAGATCCGACTGCTGGGTCATGGCAGTTATCCATATCCTTCGAGGATTCGGGCTGCAATTCTTGGCGCGATGAATGCGACGGCGGCCAGCGTTGCTGATCTGTCACGGTTGAATTTCCTTCTCGGCGAACTTTATGCCGACGCTGTGCTGGCCACGCAGCGGCGCTATCGAGTAAGAGCTGATCTGGTCGGTTGTCACGGGCAGACTCTTTATCATCAAGGCGAGGCTCAGAGTTTTCTGGGGCGCAAGGTAGCGACGACCTGGCAAACCGGCGAGGGGGCTGTCATTGCGGCGCGTGTCGGTATTCCGGTGGTGACTGATTTTCGTCCTGCGGATCTCGCTGCGGGGGGCAAGGGCGCACCTCTGGTTCCGTATCTCGACTATTTATGGTTTCGCGATGCGCGCATCGGTCGAATCGTGCAGAATATTGGGGGAATCGCGAACCTGACGGTGATTCCGGCAGGGGGTCGTACCGAAGATGTTGTAGCGTTCGATACCGGGCCGGGGAACATGGTGATCGATGCGGTCACGCAGGAGTTGTTCGGCAAGGCATTCGATCGTGACGGAAAGATCGCCGCTGCGGGAGAGGTCATCAACCCCGTGGTTGAGCGAGTCATGCGCCGGGACTTCTTTCGAACGAAACCTCCGAAGACTGCGGGACGCGAGGAATTTGGGCGTGAGTTTGTGGTGGAATTTCTGCGCTCGTGCCGGGGAGCGCGCAGGCAGGATGTGGTTGCCACGGCTACGGCGTTGACTGCACGATCGATCGCGAAAGCGGTGCAGCGTAACGTCACAACCAGGAACTACAAAGTCAAAAACCCCACCCTGTCGCACAAATCGCGACAAGGGTGGGGCACCCCGAAGCTTGCTTTTCGCGAGATTATTCTTTCTGGCGGCGGGGCGCGGAATGTCACGCTGGTCGGGATGCTGGCGGAACTGCTGGCGCCTATGGGTATTGTGGTGCGGTTCTCGGATGAGTTTGGTCTGCCTTGTGAGGCAAAGGAAGCGGTGGCGTTTGCGGTGCTGGCTTACGAGACCTGGAATCGGCGGGCTTCCAATGTGCCTTCGGCTACGGGAGCGAAACGACCGGCTGTGTTGGGCAAGATTTCGTATGCGTGAAACCGCGGACCTCAGACGTCAGACCTCAGACCTCAGGGGCCGAGGTCCGAGGCCTAAGGTCCGATGGCTGTTCGCGGTTGTGTTCTGTTGCCTCCTCTTCCCTGCTGTTTCCTGCTCTTCCAAGCCTGATGCGAACACGCTGGTCATGATCATTGAGTCAAGTCCGACGAATCTGGATCCGCGCGTGGGAATCGATTCGCAATCGGAGAACATCGACAACCTGATCTTCGACGATCTCCTGATCAAAGGCGACGATCTGAATGTGGCGCCCGGCCTGGCGGAGCGGTGGGAGGTTCCCGATCCGCTGACTTATGTGTTTCATCTGCATCCGGGGGTGAAGTTTCACGACGGGCGTCCGCTGACCTCGCGGGACGTGAAGTGGACCTTTGATTCGTTGCTGCAGGGCAAGATCCGCAGTACCAAAGCCGCCGTCTATAAATATGTTGATCGAATCGAGGCGCAGGACGAGAACACCGTCATCTTCAAGATGAAAGAACCCGACGCGACTTTGCTGTGGAATCTTTCCGATGGGGCGATGGGGATTGTGCCGTACGGAAGTGGCGAAGAGATGACGCAGCATCCGATCGGGTCCGGGCCCTTCAAGTTCGTTAGCGCCGAAACTGATCGTGAAGTAATCATTGAACGGAACGCTGAGTACTGGGGCGGCCCGCCCAAGCTGGCGCGCGTGCGTTTTGTGGTTGTGCCGGACGAGACGACCGAAGCGCTGGAATTGCGTAAGGGGAGCTGCGATCTCGCGATCAACTCCTATCTCACCCCGGACACGGTCGTAGCGTTGGAGCGCGATCCGAACATCAAGGTCGACCGCGGCGCGGGCACGCGGCTGGCTTACCTGGGCTTCAATTTGCGCGATCCGATTTTGAAAGATGTCCGTGTGCGGCAGGCGATTGCTTATGCGCTCGACCGGCGGCCGATGATCGAGTACTTGTGGCGCGGTCTGGCGCAACCTGCGCGCAGCATCTTGCCGGCGCAGAGCTGGGCTTACAACGGAGACGTGCCGGCATATGAGCACGATCCAGAGAAAGCGAAACGGATGCTCGATGCGGCGGGATATCCGGCGCTGAATGGGGTGCGGTTCCTCATCACGATGAAAACGTCGACGGATGCAAACACACGCTTGATGGTGGCGGTGATCCAGCAGCAACTGCGCGTTGTCGGGATTGCGCTCGATATTCGCAGCTTCGAGTTCGCGACGTTCTTTTCCGACGTGCAGCATGGCGCGTTTCAGATGTACGGGCTGCGCTGGATCGGTGGGAATGAAGATCCGGACATCTTTGAATACGCGTTTCACTCTTCGAAGTTTCCGCCGAATGGGGCGAACCGCAACTACTATTCCAATCCCAAGGTGGATGCGCTGATCGACAAAGCGAGGCGAGAGATTGATCCGAAGGCGCGCAAGCCGCTGTATGCCGAGGTACAGAGTATTTTGGCCGAGGATCTGCCGTACATCAATTTGTGGTACCTCGACAATGTCATGGTGCATACGAACCGGGTGCGGAATCTGCGGCTGAATCCTGCGGGAAATTTTGATTTCCTGCGGACCGCCGAACTCACCTCACGCTCGAATTAGAGTCGCAATCTTTCCAAGCATGAGCTCCTAATAACGATGAGCTCCGAATTCGGAACGTCCCACAATTTTCTTATTCAAGCCCTTTCCAGAAGGAGCATAATCCGACCTAGGAGCTGGTTCTCCGAAGGGGTACGACGTGACAGCTACAGGGACCAAGCGATCACGGTTCCATTTTTCAATCTGCATTTGCGTACTGTGGACCCTTCCGGCGGCCGGGCAGATCGCCGATAGTCCTGATGTTCCCTCTCAATTCAAACTCGACATGGAGACGGCGGCGCGGCTGAGGCCTGAACTGGCGGCGCAGGGCGTGGCCGCGGCCGGGCACGATTCAACCGGTCGCCTTGTGTTCGAACGGTTGGTGCCCCAGGTGCAACTTGCTTCCAGCAGCAAGATCAGGTGGCAGCTTCGGATTGTAGAAAACGATCAGCTCAACGCGTATTCGTCGCCCGATGGAACCGTCTATGTGGAGGGCGGGCTGGCGAAGATGGCGGGACCGAGCGCCGGACTCTGGGCGGCAATTTTGTCCCACGAGATCGCGCACGTAGTGCGCCGCGACTGGGCGCGCCGATACCTGTATGAGAAGGTCCTGGAGACTAGCGGCAGCCAGCATATTGTGCTGGGTGATCCGGGCGTGCCGCAGGCGAGTTGGAGTGATTCCGAAAAAGCTTCTGCGGACCTGGGACGATTTTGCCGCCAGATGGAAGTGGAGGCCGACCGCGAAGGGCTGATGCTGATGGCGCGGGCCGGGTACCATCCAGACTTCGTACCCGCCTTGCACCATCTGCTGCACGCGCGCAGCGGCGGACCTAAGACTGCATCGTTGTACGCGATGCATCCGTGCTGGGAGGAAAGAGACCGCGAGTTGGCCGGAGCATACACGAAGGCGACCATCGAATTTGAGCACCGATGGCGAGAGTGGTACGCGTCGCCGGGAGGAAATCCGCCCCTGGTCGTGTTCGCCGATTCACCTCTGGTCAAGAAGAATGGCTCCAGGGAGTGGGAGATCCAGATACCCATGCGCTGCCAGAATCTGGTGGGGGCGGTGGAAGTGGTGCTGCGCGCCGATCCGGGGCGGAAAGAAATCATGCAAACTGGAGAACTGTCGGATATGGAAGATCGCGAATATGAGGTTCGCCAACTGACCGGATGTACTTCTCCTCGAACCACAGTCGTATTCCCGCTGGCGGACATCATGGCCAGGCAAAAGCCTGGGACGCAGTGGACTGACGTGTATGTGATCGATGCCTGGGGCTCGGTGCTGGCACGGGCGGATTTTCCGAAGTTGCCCCAGTAGCGGACTCGAGCTAAACCCAATGCCACAGGGCTGAAGCCGCGTCATTATCTGGTTTCACACGGGGCGGCTTTAACGCCGGACTCTTTCAAAACAGCCCATTCGATACATTTCACGTCGCCATCGAGGAAACCTTGTCGAGCTGCGCTCGACGGACAGCCGATGGCGGCTGTCCCCACATTCTCTGTTACTATCGAATTTTGGGCATCCTATGCGCATTCTTTTTATTGGGGACATTTTTGGAAGGCCGGGACGGACGATTGTAAGAGAACGGCTACCGCACATTGTGCGCGAGCACGGTATCAATCTTATTGTCGCGAACGGGGAGAACTCGGCCGCGGGCTTTGGCATCACTCCGGCGCTTGCCGAGGAACTGTTCGAACTGAACATTGACGTCATCACCACGGGGAATCACGTCTGGGACAAACGAGAGATCGTCGACTACTTCCAGATGGTCCAAGGGAACGGACACGGGCCTGCGAGGCGCGTGTTGCGGCCGGCCAACTATCCGGCGGACATGCCGGGATCAGGTCTGTACGAAGGCATGAAAGGGAAAGTGCCCTATGCCGTAATCAATCTGCAGGGGCGCGTGTTTATGGCGTCGAACGATGATCCGTTCCGCGTGGCCGATCAACTTCTACAAAAGATCAAGGCCAAGGTCATTCTCGTCGATATGCACGCGGAAGCCACGTCGGAAAAGATTTCGCTCGGCTGGTATCTGGATGGGAGAGTGACCGCGGTGTTGGGAACGCATACTCATGTGCCCACGGCGGATGAACGGGTGCTGCCGAATGGAACGGCGTATATCACCGACGTTGGAATGAGCGGGCCTTATGACGGCGTCATCGGGGTTAAGAAGGAACTGGTCGTGGGCAAGTTCCTGAATGGAATGCCGGTGCGCTTTGAGCCGGCAACGGGAGACGTGCGGTTGTGCGCTGTGGTCATCGAGTGTGACGAGACGAGCGGGAAGGCGCAGAAGATCGAACGGTTGATGTTGACGTAGGTTCGTGCGCTTAGTTCGCGGATTCTTGGTTTCCAAGAAAGTCAAAACCCCCACTCTGTCCCGCCAAAAAAGCGGCGTGACAAGGATGGGGCACCCTCACGGTCCTGATCAGCGACACATTCCCTTCCCGTCATGCAAGACAGACCTTCCTTTGCGTTCTTGGGTAGTGACCGAAGGTACTAACGGACTACCGGACACTGATCAGCCCGAACGGAAGCGCGATAAAATCAGGAACAATGTCTTTTAAGCTGTCCATCTTGACGGCCGTGCTACTGGCCGCATCGCTTGGTGCGTCGTTCGCACTGGCCGATGAACCTTCGTCGCCAGCTCCCATGAACTGCAGCAACGGAGTTCCCGGCGGAGTCAGTTGCATCACGACCAAGAAGGACCTCAAGGACGCCCAGGAAGCTTTCAAACGGGGCACCAAGCTCCACAAGGATCAGCGGTTTGAGGAGGCCCTGGAGCAGTTCGAAGTGGCGACGAGGCTGGTTCCACAAAACCGGGAGTATCTAACCGCACGCGAAGTGCTTCGATCGAGGCTGGTGTTCGACCACATTCAGCAGGGGAATGCTCTGCTGCTGGAGGATGCGCGAATTCGGGCTGCCGCGGAATTCCGCGCCGCGCTCTCTCTGGATCCGGACAATCAGTTTGCCCAGGAACGGTTGGGCGAGGCCACACGGCAGTTTTCACCCATCGTCCAGACAAACGTATCCGGGCGCTGGGGAGAGTCGGAGGAGATCCATCTTGAGCCGACCAACGACGTGGCCACATTCCATTTTGCCGGTGACGTGAAGTCGTTGTTCAGCGAACTGGGGTCGGCCTACAAGATTCCGGTGCAGTTTGACGATTCGGTCCCGCGCCGCCAGGTGCGTTTCAACGTCGATAATGTCGATTTCTTTACGGCGCTGAACCTGGCATGCAAGGTGAGCAAAACCATGTGGGCGGCTCTCGACCCTCATTCGATGCTTCTCCTTGCCGACAACGCTGAGAACCACCGGCAATACGATCGCATGTCACTGCGGAAATTCATTCTTCCGGCGCATTCGACACCGCAGGAAGCGACCGACATCGTGAATACGATGCGGCAGATCTTTGATCTGCGCAACCTGAGTTCAGGGCAGACTGCCGACACAGTGGAAGTGCGGGGACCGCAGCGGGCGGTCGAGGCCTGTACCCGGCTGATAGAGCAACTCGGCAATCCCAAGCCGCAGGTGATGATCGATGTGCGCGTGTACCAGATCAGTCACATGCTCACGCGCAATATGGGCGTGCACATTCCGAATACGTTCAACATGTATAACATTCCGGCGGCGGCACTGGCCGGGTTGGGCGGACAAAATATACAGGACCTGATTAATCAGCTCATTGCTTCGGGTGGAATCAACCAGGCGGGCAGCACGTCACTCGCGGGATTGCTCTCGCAGCTTACGGGGCAGCAGAGTTCAATCTTCAGCCAGCCGCTGGCGACGTTCGGCGGGGGACTCACGTTCATGGGGCTGAGCCTCGATCATTTAGCGGCACAACTGTCGGTCAACGAATCTTGGGTGCGCAGTCTCGACGACCTATCGATGCGCGCCGGCCAGGGCACCGACGCAAACTTCCATCTGGGGCAACGGTATCCGATTTTGAATGCCAGCTACGCGCCCATCTTCAACTCGCCGCAGATTTCCCAGGTGCTGGGGAATCAGACTTATGTTCCACCGATTCCGTCCGTCAGCTATGAGGACCTTGGGTTGAACCTGAAGGCTAAGCCCACCGTTCACGCTGATGGTACGGTCAGCCTGCAGCTTGAATTGCAGGTGCGTTCACTGACCGGGCAATCCGACAATGGGGTGCCGGTGATCTCGAATCGCGAGTACAAAGCGAGCATCAACCTGAAGGACGGCGAGCCTGCGTTCGTGGCGGGCGAGATTTCCAACAACGACATGCGGTCGATGAGCGGACTTCCGGGGCTTGGCTTTGTTCCCGGGCTTAACATGGCGATGGTGAACAACACACGGCAAATAGACTATGACGAGTTGATGATCGCCATCACGCCGCACGTGCTCTCCAATTTCGACCGCACCACGAATGAGATCTGGCTGAGCGAAAAATAGCAAAACCGGCATCGGATGCCGGGCTTCAGTCACACACCAGATTACAAGTGGGGGTCCTGAATGCTCTGGCTTTACAAATCCTTTTTTCCTGTGATCTGGGTCGCCTTCCTTGTCTACTGGCGGATCAAAGCCGCCGATACCAAAACCGCCCAGCGTCTCGAGCCGGCCGCCTGGGGCATCCTGCGCGTCCTCACCTTCCTGATCGCGGTCGTCCTCCTCTCGACGACTCGCATCCCGGTACACTGGCTTTACCTCCAGCTCTGGCCGGCTGGCTTTTGGCCTTTCTGGCTTGGAGCCGCCGTCACCGTCGCCGGCCTTCTCTTCGCCATCTGGGCGCGCGCGCACCTCGGCACGAACTGGAGCAGCTCCATTACCATTAAGCAGGGCCACGAGCTAATCACCAGCGGTCCCTACGCCGTCGTCCGTCACCCCATCTACACCGGCATTCTGACCGGATTTTTGGGCACTGTGATTGCGCTCTCGCAGGTGCGCGGGTTGATCGCTTTCGTCCTCATCTTCCTCATGCTCTGGCTCAAACTCCGCACGGAGGAGCAGTGGATGCGCTCCCAGTTTGGGGAGACGTATGCCACCTACGCGCATAAGACCGCCGCCCTGGTGCCTTACCTTTTCTGATCGCATGCATCGCGAAACTGCCGTGTTTGTTTTGTTGCGACCGTCTTCCATTGAACAACTGAGCCGGCTGCCCATTTACTTTTGCGCTTCTTTTCCGCTTTGCGTTTCTTTTGCGGCAAACTCTACCAGGTTCTTGTAAACCTCCGACAGGCGGTTATCGAAGCTGCCGATCTTGCGGCCGTTGATGAAGAGCGTGGGCGTTCCGCTCACGTCGACTTTCTTGCCGAGAGCGATGGAGGCATCGATGCGCGTCTTGGTTTCCGGCTGGGTAACGCAAGCTGCAATCTCAGAGCCCTTCACGCCTGCGCCATCGGCTAGCGCGGTGAGTTTTTCATCAGCGTTCTCGGCGGTAATCTCAGCCTGCGTTTCGTACGTCTTGGAGATGAATTTCCAGAAAGCGTCGTTGGAAGCGCGGCCGACACAGTCGGCATAGGCCGCGCCTTTGGCGGCCCAGTTATGCATCTCGAGGGGGAAGTTCTGAAAGACGAAGCGAGCCTGAGGCTCGGCCGCGACGAGCGCCTCGATGGTGGGCTGCGCGGCCTTGCACGCGGGACACTGCAGATCCCCAAACTCCACGATGGTCACCGGTGCGTCTTTAGGGCCGCGAGACGGGCCACTAATTCCTTTCTCCAAAGCGCTCTTGGCGGGGTCGAACGGCTTGGCTCCAAAAGGAATGATGTCGCCAATCAGGGCGTGCTGGCCATCGGGCGAGACGTAGAAGCGCGACAACTGCTGACCCTGTTGGTTGGCAAGCACGACGCTGACTTCAGCCAGTCCTTCGATCGTCGAAGGCTTGATGCTGGAGATCTTCCAGCTCATGTCGGATTGATAGCCGAACTGTTCGTGGAGAAACGACTCGACGGTTGCTTCTGAGGGAAGATTGGCGGTGGCGTGGGTTCCGAGTTTCTCGGCGGGCTTGGCCGCAGGTTTGGTTTTCTCCGAAGCCTGGCCAAGAACTAGGGTGCCGGTCAGCAGAAGGAGAATCGAGACCGTGTTGAGCAGAACGCGCATGGGTTCCTTTCGCATTGGAAGTGCATGGATCTGGTGGAAACTCGCGACAAAGCACAAGGACTGTAAACCGTCCGATCAACCCGAATGCCCTTCACTCAGGGGGCTAAGGCCCGTGATGCTCGTGGCTTCGAGCGGCGCGGCTCGAAGCCGCGCCCTTTCAAACCATTCGCCCTTCAAAACGCTTATGAGACAAGCAACAACTTTAGAATACTTCAGATTCCTACGTCATATTTCCGACTTTGCGGCGATGGGAAAACGACGCCCGTAGCCAAAAGCCTTGGGAGAAATCTTGAGCCCAGGGGCGGCCTGCTGGCGCTTGTACTCGGCGCGATCGACCATCCGGATCACACGGCGGACGGTTTCGATGTCGATGCGGCGATCGGCGGCGATGCGCTCCGCGGCATGCGAGTCTTCAACATAGTCTTCCAAAACGGCATCGAGAACTTCGTAGGGCGGCAGCGAATCGCTGTCTTTCTGATCAGGCCGCAACTCCGCCGAGGGAGGCTTTTCGATCGAGGCCCGCGGAATCACGGGATGCCGTGAATTGACGTATGCAGCCAAACCGTAGACCAGAGTCTTCGGGACGTCGGAGATGACCGCCAGGCCGCCGACCATGTCTCCGTACAGTGTGCAGTAGCCGACGCCGAGTTCGCTCTTATTGCCGGTCGAGAGCACAATGGCACCAAACTTGTTGGACAGAGCCATCAGCATGGTACCGCGAGCACGGGACTGTATGTTCTCTTCCGTGACATCTTCTTTAAGTCCCGCGAAAACATCCCGCAGAGTTTGCCGATAAGCCTCATAGGCTGGATTGATCGAGAGCAATTCGAAGCGAATGCCGAGATTTCTTGCCAAGGTGCGGGCGTCGTCAATGGAACCCTGAGACGAGTACGGCCCCGGCATGCCCACGCCGATGACGTTCTCGGGACCGACGGCATCGGCGGCGATCACAGCCGTCAGGGCGGAATCGATTCCGCCGCTGAGGCCGATGATGGCTTTTTGAAATCCGCATTTGCGAATGTAATCGCGCGTGCCCAGCGCCAGGGCGGAATAGGCGCTGGCTTCGTCCCCTGGGATCTGCTCGTGCATCTCGCCGGTGAGATTTTGGGAATCGAAGTAGATCAGGTCTTCTTCAAACGAACGTCCCTGCGCAATGATCTTGCCTTCACGATTGAGCACCAGGCTGGAGCCGTCAAAGACCAGGCTGTCGTTGCCGCCGACCTGATTCACGAGGGCGACGGGAACTTTGTGTTGGCGGGCGATGCTGGCGAGCATGTCGCGACGGAATTCGCGTTTGCCGATCCAGAAGGGTGAGGCGGAGATATTGAGCACAAAATTTCCGCCTTCGTGAATCAGCGATTCGACGGGATCCACCGTATAGAGACGCTTGGACCAGAATTGCTTGTCGTTCCACGCATCCTCGCAGACGGTAAGCGCCATGCGGTTGCCGCAGAACGGAAAGAGTTGCTGGCTTTTCGCGGGCGCGAAGTTGCGCATCTCGTCGAAGACGTCATAGGTGGGCAGCAGCATTTTCGACTGCAGGAACGCGATCTTGCCGTCCATCAGCAGGGCGGCGGAGTTCATCGCGGACTTGCCCGTGTCGGAATCGGCGGGAGTTACCAACCCGCAGATGAGGGCAATACCGGTTGTGGCGGCGGCGATGCGCTCCGCAGACTCGCGATTGCGCGCGACGAATGAAGGACGCTCGACCAAGTCGCGCGGCGGGTAACCACAAACAGACAATTCGGGAAACAGGATCAGACCGGCCCCGGCTGATTTGGCGCGTTGGGCGAAGTCGATGATCTTGGCACCATTGCCGGAGAAATCCCCGACCGTCGGATTGATTTGTCCGAGAGCAATCTTCACAAATTCAGTGTAAAGCCTCTCGCCGCAAGCGTGCGACAGCGGGTTTGGGATGCGGTTTACCTTTTTCCGTTAAAACTTGTGGCACCTGCTACAATATCGATTTTGTACATCATGGAGGTCCGTTTGATGCCCCTGCAAAGGCCGTCCCAGAAGTTGTGCCTGCATTCCTTCCTTTTAGTAATCACCCTCAATTTGCTTCTTCCGCTCGCTGCGGCGCAGTCCGATGGCAATTCGCATCCCTGGATGAAATACAGTCTTTCGCCCGATGAACGTGCTTCGCTAGTGGTCAACGAGATGACCCTCGACGAGAAAATTCAGATGTTGCACGGAACGGGCATGGTCGGGCTGAGTCCGATGAGTCCGCTTGCGGTGCATTCGAATGGTGGAGCGGGATACGTGGTGGAGATTCCGCGGCTGGGGATTCCGGCGATCCAGATGTCAGACGCTGCTTATGGCGTCCGCATGAGTGGCGAGAATGGGCGCTACTCGACCGCGCTTCCCTCTTGTGTGGCAGGAGCAGCGAGTTGGGATGTGCAGAGCGGATTCGAATACGGGGCGTTGATCGGGCGCGAACTGCGCGCACAGGGTTACAACATGTCGCTGGGCGGAGGCGTGAACCTCACCCGCGAGCCGCGCAATGGGCGCACGTTTGAGTATATGGGCGAGGA
>DATEHP010000283.1:0-12542 GCA_035279505.1 Candidatus Sulfotelmatobacter sp.
AAAGAAGTCCGCCGCCGCTTTGGCAACCGAGTCGCCGTCGTAGTCGATGGCTGTACGGACGCTTACGAAGTCCCCAAGCCGCCGTGGCGCGAACGAAAGGAGAACTACATTCGCCGCCTGAAGAAGGAAAGCGCTGACACGCGCCTGGTATCCGCCGCCGATAAGCTGAACAACGTGCGCTCCATTCTGAGCGACTACCGCGCCGTGGGCGAATCTGTCTGGTCACGGTTCAATGGCGGACGTGAGGGCACTCTTTGGTACTATCGGACGTTGCGGGACGAATTTCTTAGGCGCGGCAAAAACCGTGTCACGCGCGACTTCGATCTTGCGGTGCGCGAATTGGAGTCGCTCACCGGATGTGTCTCGACCGCGCAACCTTCATCCGAGGAGTGAATCATGGCGCGCACGATTGATCAAATCCGCGCTTCCAAGCTGCCGTCGAACATGATGCAGTTCGCCGCCCGCGGCGCTCTGCAGGTGCCTCCGGCGGAGAATATTGAAATCCTCGTTTACCTCGCGCGGCACAATAAAGTCTTCGGCGAACTGGCCCGCATGACACTTGCCGGATGGGACGAAAAAGCCTGTCTGGCAGCTGCTTCCGACCCTCAAACGACTCGGGAGGTGCTGGACTACTTCATCTCGCCGGACAACGTTCGTCCCAAACTATTGCCCGCGTTGCTCGAGAATTCGTCGGTTCCCGAGGCGCAAATCGTGAAACTGGCGACGTCGGCCATGCGCGACACGGTTGAAATCATCCTGAAGAGTAAGCGTGCACTATCGATGCCCAGAGTAGTGAATACGCTGTCGTCCAATCCGTACCTGAAAAAAGAAGAGGCGGCTCAACTCCGGGCTAAATCCTCTGACCCAGTCGCCCAACCGAGTGCGCCGGTTCCCGCGCCAGCAGCGGCAGAAGTCTTGCCTGCTGCGCAGCCGAATCCTTCCCCTTCCGTGGCCGAAACCGTAAGCGCGCCGACCTCACCTTCCGATGGCGATAACGCCACTCCAGCCGCTGACGAGCACGATGAGGCCGTTGCCGTCTACATGAAAGACCATGCGGCCGACATCGCGGCGGAGCGCGATAAACCCTTTCAGGCGATCGGCGGAGTCGTTGAATTGCTGGGCCAGGATTACTTCCCGGTGGTGGACGCAGCGGAAATTACTGCGCCACCAGAACCCACAAGCGCAACTACCAAACCAGCGCCCCCGAAACCCGCAGGCGAAACCAAGCGTGAGAATACTCTGCAGAAGATCAATCGTCTTGACGTCAAGGGCCGCATTCAGCTCGCGCTTAAAGGCAGCAAAGAAGAGCGCTCGATCCTGATCCGCGATGGGACCAAAGTTGTGGCCTTCGCCGTGCTCGAGGCACCCAAGCTCTCCGATGGTGAAGTCGAGAAATTCGCCAGCCAGAAAAATGTTCTTGAGACGGTGCTGCGCCAGATCACGCTTAAACGCCGCTTCATGAAAAATTACATTGTCATCCGCAACCTGGTTGCAAACCCGCGCACGCCGCTAGATCTCGGCCTGGGCTTGATGAAAAACCTGCTGATTCAAGATTTAAAGAACATTTCGGCGAACAAGGAAGTATCCGAAACAATTCGCAAGCTGGCCTTGAAGATGTTCAAGCAGAAGCAGGACGAAGCTAACAAGAAATAGATCTGGAGGAATTGTGGCCACGTCGCCCGAATCCGATCCGATTGCCGATCTTCTTCAGCGGTCCAAAACGATCGCAGTGGTCGGGCTCTCCTGCAATCCTCTTCGACCCAGCCACGGTGTTTCTGCCTACATGCAGAGCCACGGATATCGGATCATTCCAGTGAATCCGAACATTACGGAATGCTTGGGCGAGAAAGCTTACGCCTCGCTGCTCGATGTGCCAGAAAAGATCGACATCGTCGACATCTTCCGCCGCCCAGAGTTCGTCGAGGAGGTTGTCGATCAGGCGATCCAGCTAAAGGTGCCAGCCGTCTGGATGCAGGAAGAGGTCATCCACGAAAAAGCCGCCGCCAAGGCGCGCCACGCCGGCATCTTCGTGGTGATGGATCGCTGTATTCTGAAGGAACACCGCAACCGCTTCCGGTAAACTCAGCCAACCGCAATAAACACAGCGCTCGCATCGTCAGGCACGCCAGCGCCATTGGCGAACGACCGGACTTCGTCGACGAGACTCACCGCAGAAGAACCTGGTTTAACGGCATGTTCGGCAAGCCGGCGCGCGCCATATTCTTCTTCGTTCCCGTTTTCGGCTTCCGTGATCCCGTCGCTGTAGAAGATCAGTTTCGATCCTTCGAACAGTGAAATTACCGTCTCGGAGTAGTCTCCGCAGCCCAAGCCCAGGGGTAAGCCGCGCTCTACCTCGAGGAAGTGCTCGCCGTCTGCATCGATGAAGAGCGGCCGCAAATGTCCGGCATTCGCGAACACCACCGTGCGCGTGATCGGGTCGAGAACGGCGTACACCATAGTCACAAATTTTCCGGCAGGGAAGTCGTCGACCAGCAATTTGTTCAACCGGGTCAGGACTTCACCCGGCGAGCAGCACGCTTCCGCCAGCGACCGCAGCATCCCGCGCGTAGCTGACATCAATAGCGCCGCCGCGGTTCCTTTGCCCGATACATCCGCGAGAACGATTCCCCAGCGCCCATCCGGAAATGGAATAAAGTCGTACCAGTCGCCGCCTACGGCACGAGCTGGCACACTGAGTCCCGAGATTGCGAACCCGGGAATGTACGGGGAACTCTTCGGTAACAGCGCTTGCTGAATTGCCCGCGCTTCCTGCGCGTCACGATCCATGGCTGCCCGCTCGGCGCGCTCCAGTTGAAATCGCCGCGCGTTGTGAATGGCAATTGCAACGTGATCGCAGAGCGCCTGAAGAATTCTCAGTTTCGGACGGGGAAAAGCATCCAGGTCCGGATGCGACGCCGTGAAGACTCCTACCAACTGGTCGCCCACGCACAGAGGTATGGCAACTTCCGAAAGCGTGTCTGTCTCACAACCAATGTAGTACTTGTCCTTGCGAACATCGGGCGCGTAATGCATGCGGCCGGTGGCGGCGACATGCCCGACCATTCCTTCCTGCCCGATCTTCAGCCGATGCCCCTTGCCATGCAGCGTGCAGCCGCGCACCGACGCCATGACCATCTCATGCCGCTCTTCGTCATGCAGGAAGACGCTGGCTTCCAGGCATCCGAACCAGGTTGCGACATCGTTCACAATGCTGTCGATGACTTGATCAAGGTCGAGAATCGAAGTGATCGTCTGCGCAATCTTCTGCACGCGCTGCAACTCTTCGACGAGATCGTCCGGCACAGGACGAATTACAAATTCGTTGCCGGCGAGACTGGGTAAGGCAGCCATAGCGCCATGTCCTTGTGGGAAGGCTGATCACACGAATAACAGTGTTAGAGATGATGAAAGCAAGAACTACGATTCTTTCTTTTGCCCGACAGAAGCCTTCGGATTGGCTTGCGAACGCTGGCGTTTGATCTCTTCCATGCGCTCACGAATGCGCTTTTCAATGCCCTCATTCGTCGGTTGATAGTAGACGCGTCCACGCAGATTATCGGGCAGGCACTGCATATCGGCGACTTTGGATTCGAGGTCGTGGGCGTACTGGTAGCCCTTGCCGTAACCCAGCCCTTTCATCAAACGGGTCGGAGCATTTCGCAGATGCAACGGTACCGACTCCGCCGCAGTGGCCTCGACATCCCCCTGCACGCTCCCATATGCGGTGTACAGGGCGTTCGACTTCGGCGCCACCGACAGATACACGACTGCCTGTGCGAGCGCCAGATTTCCCTCCGGCATGCCGATAAAATCGACCGCATCGCGCGCCGCCATGCATAGCGAAAGCGCATTCGGATCCGCCAGCCCGATGTCTTCTACCGCCATCCGCACCACCCGCCGCGCAACGTAGAGAGGATCCTCTCCCGCTTCCAGCATGCGTCCCAGCCAATACAGCGCCGCGTCCGGATCGCTGTTGCGCACCGACTTGTGCAGCGCCGAAATCAGGTTGTAATGTTCTTCGCCGGTCTTGTCGTAAAGCAGAACGCGCCTCTGCAGCGCATCGTGAACAATGGCATCACTGATTTCCCCCGATTCCGCATCAACGCGGGGTGCCCCACTTCTGGCCGCCTTTGCCAGAAGTGGGTTCACGAGTCCCGCGGCAACTTCCAGCACGTTATAAGCGCTGCGAGCGTCGCCGCTGGTGTAGCTTGCGATCTTCTTAAGCACATCATCGGACGCTTTCAGATTCATCTCGCCCAGCCCCCGTTCACTGTCGGTAAGCGCCCGTCGCAACAGCAGGACGATCTGTTCCTCGGTGAGCGGCTGCAGTACGTAAACCCGGCAGCGCGAAAGCAGGGCCGAGTTGATTTCAAACGAGGGATTCTCGGTAGTCGCTCCGATCAGCCGAATGTTCCCCTTCTCCACATGCGGAAGGAACGCATCCTGCTGCGCCTTGTTGAAGCGATGAATCTCATCAATGAACACGATCGTGCGTGTCCCATACTGCCGCGCCCGCTCCGCATCAGCCATAACCTGCTTGATCTCTTTGATCCCGGCCAGCACCGCGGAGAATTCGATGAACTCCGCCTTGGTCATGTTCGCGATGATCTTGGCGAGCGTGGTCTTGCCTGTCCCCGGAGGTCCCCAAAAGATCAGCGAACCGGAGTCGTCGCGCTCAATCTGTACTCGCAGCGGCTTGCCCGGTCCGATCAGATGCTCCTGTCCAGCATATTCATCCAAAGTGCGCGGACGCATGCGGTCCGCCAGCGGCCGCGTAGTGTCGGCCGCCCCGCCCGTATTCGGCATGGACTGAAACAGGTTCATACGAGAGTTCACCAGGCATCCCAGCCGCAAAGCGGCTAATGAATACAGCCCACGACGCAAGTCGTGGGTCGCAAGTGAAAAATGAACAAGCTCCGGAGGAGCGAAACAAACGCTAGCCTACGCTCCGCCGCGAGAGTGGCAGGGCCCATCAATTGACCACAGGGTTCGCCGCCGGCACGAACCGCAACTCCGGCGCCGTTGGAAGCACCCCGAGTTCCGCAGCGTAGCGATAGAAAAGCTGAAGTCCTCCCAGGCACCCCGCGTCGAGCTGGTAATGGATATTTTCGGTTAAATAACCACGGACGTCCGCCTCGCTCAAGCCCACGCGCGGCGCCCACTCTCGCGCGATCTGGTCGAGACTTTCCGGCATCAGCCCGTGATCGCGTGAATCCCGGAATGCCGCCGCCAGATCGAGCGCAGGATCCGCCTCCCGCAATGCGTCGCCGCGCACCGCCCAGAATGCGAACACGAACGGCTTGCCCGTGTAACGGATCCACTCCTCTGCCAGGTCGAGCGTGTGATATAGCCTGCGGTCGACCTGCAGCGCCGGATCTCCAATGACCAGCCCGGCATCGCAGCTCTCGAGCATTTTCTCGATATTGGGCTCCATCGGCGTGAACGTTCGGCCGCCACCCAGCCATTTTTCAAACAGAATCTTTGTCAGTGCCACCGAGGTCATCGAAGACGTATCCAGCGCCACCGTCCGCACCAGTTCGACCGGAATCTGGCTGACCAGCAAAATCGATCGCACCGCTCGGCGCGAGGCGATGGCAACGTCGGGAAGGATCTGCAGCCCCGAAATTTCCGCGTACGCTGCTGACGGGATGATCCCGATATCGGCTGTCCCCTCAGCTAGCGCGCGAGCGCATGAGGAAGGCAAGGTGTAGGAAATTTCGAATTGCCGGCCCGCGTCGGCGTGGGCGCCCCATCCTTTCGCATTCTTGGCGAAAAGATGGGTTTCGAAATCCCACATCAAAGGAGCGGTATTCAGGTAGGAAATGGCGGAAATGCGCAAACGTCTCATTTAGAAGTTTCGAATCGGGACTCTTTCCACAATATTAACAAACGATTGTGACGTCTGACCTTGACAGCCTTCTCCGCTGAAACGCTATAGTCCGCTCGGAGCCCTATTTGTGTCTGAAACAGCCGTCTCCCCCGCTACGACCCACGCCCTCGAATGGCTCGCCTTGTCACTCACCCCCGGCCTCGGCCCGACCAAAGCCCGAAAGCTCGCCGAACATTTCGGATCGTCGGAGGCCGTCTTCCGAGCGTCTTTGACCGAACTGGAGAGCACCGGCATCCAGGCGGTCTCAGCCCAGTCCCTGGCGACAGGAAAGTCGATGGAATTGGCTCGCGAGGAAATGGCCCGCGCAGCCGACACCGGCGTTACCGTGGTCTCCGTCGCAGAAGTTGCCTATCCGCCGCGCCTGAAAGAAATCTACGATCCCCCGGCGATCCTTTATGTGCGCGGCGACGCTGAGCTCCTAACCAGGCCAGGCATTGCCGTCGTGGGAACTCGCCATCCGACTCCCTACGGTTCGGGGATGGCTGAGCGCCTGGCCTGCGATCTCGCCTCGCAGGGCTTGGTCATTATTAGTGGCATGGCCCGCGGCGTCGATACAGCCAGCCATCGCGGCGCAATCTCGGCCAAAGGGAAAACCGTCGCCGTATTCGGCACTGGCGTCGATGTCATTTACCCCAAAGAGAACTCGCGCCTCTCCGAGCAGATTCTTGCGCTGGGCGGAGCGCTCATTTCCGAATTTCCTCTAGGCACGTTCGCCGCGCCGCAGAATTTCCCGATTCGCAACCGCATCCTGAGCGGTATGTCTGTCGGCGTGCTGGTGGTGGAAGCCGCCGAATATTCCGGCACGCGCATCACCGCCCGCCTCGCTCTCGAGCAGAATCGCGATGTCTTCGCCGTGCCCGGAAACGTCACCAACAAGAATTCCTGGGGACCGAACACACTCATCAAACAGGGCGCCAAGCTGGTAGCGACCTGGGAGGACGTGTGGGAGGATCTCCCGACAGAAGTACGACTTGCATTGGCCAAGCCTGCCTCCCCTGAATCCCAAACGGCGTCCGCCGCATCTCTATTTCCGGACGACGGGCTTCCACCTCATGAAAAGCTCCTTCTGAGCCTGCTGAAAGCTGACGAAGCCACGCACATCGACGAACTCGTCGAGAAGCTGGAATCGCAAATGTCTTCCTCCGAAATCTTCGCCGCCCTGTTCGAGCTCGAGCTCACCGGCAAGGTGAAGCAAATGCCGGGGAAGAATTTTGTGAAGAGCTTCTAAGGGCTATCAGCTCTCAGCTATCAGCTGTCAGACTCTTAGCTTGGAAGGAGGTGGAAATTGCAGAGTTTCAAGAATCTCAAGGTTTGGGAAAAGGCACATCGTCTGACCCTTGATGTGTACCGATCGACCAGATCCTTTCCGCGTGAAGAAATTTACGGCTTGACGAGCCAAATGCGGCGGTCGTCTTCATCGATTGGTGCGAACATTGCCGAGGGTTCATGCCGGAGCGGCGATAATGATTTTGCCCGCTTTTTGCAGATTGCAATGGGTTCCGCGAGCGAATTGGAATATCACATTCTTCTCGCGCACGATCTCGAACTGCTCAGAACCTTGGACTATCAGCGACTTTCCGCAGAAGCGGTCGAGGTAAAACGGATGCTGGCATCGCTCCTGCAAAAGGTGAGAGCTGAGAGCTGACAGCTGCCAGCTTTCAGCCAGTAACTTGTTCCCCGCTTGACATTCGTGCTAGCTTCAAAAAACGCACCAAACAGAACCGAGGATCCATTGTCAAAAGGTTTAGTCATTGTCGAATCGCCGGCCAAGGCGAAAACGATCCAGAAATATCTGGGGAAGGGCTTCTCTGTCGAAGCCTCGCTCGGGCACGTTAAGGATCTGCCCAAGAGCACACTCGGTGTCGACATCAGTAACGATTTCGAGACGGACTACATCGTCATTCCCGGCAAAGAAAAAGTCGTCGCCAAGCTGAAGAAGCTGGCGGCCTCGGCGGACTCCATCTATCTCGCGCCCGACCCGGACCGCGAAGGTGAAGCCATCGCTGCTCACCTGGCGTTCGAACTCGATGAGGACGGCGGAAAAAAGAAGAAAGCTGGAAAGAAGGCAAAATCAAAGGCGGGTGAGCCCGAGGCTCCTCCGCGCATTCAGCGCGTGACCTTCAACGAAATTACCAAGCGCGCCGTGCAGGCGGCCTTCGAAAATCCGCGCGCCATCGACCAGAATCTGGTGGACGCGCAGCAGGCCCGCCGTGTCCTCGACCGGCTCGTCGGCTATCAGGTCTCTCCTCTTCTATGGGATAAGGTGCGCCGTGGCCTTTCCGCCGGACGTGTACAAACCGTCGCGCTTCGCTTGATCGTCGAACGCGAACGCGAGATCAAAGCGTTCGAGAAAAAGGAATACTGGACGATCGATGCTCATCTCGCCGCCAGCAAGCCTCCGGCGTTTGACGCCCGGTTTGTGGGCAAGGGCGAGGAGAAGGTTGAAGTCACCAATGGCGAAGACGCGGAAAAGATCCGCGCCGCTCTTGAAAAAGCGGACTGGATCGCCCGCTCTGTCGATAAGAAAGAGCGCCGCCGCAATGCCGCGCCTCCGTTCACAACCAGCAAGCTGCAACAGGATTCTTCCCGCAAGCTCCGTTTCAGCGTGAAGCGCACGATGATGATCGCGCAGCGCCTCTATGAAGGTGTGGAACTCGGTGAAGAAGGTTCTGTCGGCCTCATTACCTACATGCGTACTGATTCGACGCGGGTTGCTCCTGAAGCCATCGCGGAAGTGCGTGAGTATGTTGGCAAGGAGTACGGCCCGACTTATCTGCCTGAGGCACCGAACACCTTCAAAGAGAAAAAGGATTCGCAAGGGGCTCACGAAGCCATCCGTCCAACATCCGCCATGCGCCATCCCGACCAGATCAAGCAGTACTTAAAAGAAGATGAATTCAAAGTCTACAAGTTGATCTGGCAGCGCTTCGTTGCCTCGCAAATCAATCCTGCCGTATTCGACCAGACCACTGTCGATATCGACGCCAAGAGCGGAAGCGAGGCCTTCTGGTTCCGCGTGACCGGCTCGGTCCTGAAGTTCGACGGGTTCCTCAGAGTCTACGAAGAATCCAAAGAAGGCAAAGACGAAGAAGACGAGGAACTGAAGCACAAACTTCCCGCGCTCGAAGCCGGACAGAGGTTGACACTACGCGAATTGAAGCCGGAGCAACACTTCACCGAGCCCCCGCCGCGCTTCAACGAAGCTTCGCTGGTCAAGGAACTCGAGGAACGCGGCATCGGACGGCCCTCCACGTACGCCGCGATTCTTACCACCATTCAAGAGCGGCAGTACGTGCAAAAGATCGGTGGCAAGTTTATTCCCACTGAGATCGGATTAGTGGTCACCGATCTCCTGGTGGAAAATTTCCGCGATATTTTCGACCTGCAATACACTGCCCGTCTTGAAGAGGAGCTCGACGAGATCGAAGAAGGTAAAGAGAAGTGGCAAGACGCGATGTCGGATTTCTACAAGAAATTTCAGAAGGATCTCAAATATGCCGAAAAGCATATGGAGAACATCAAGCGGATGGAGAAGCCCACCGACGAGAAGTGTGAAAAGTGTGGCGCGCCGCTCGTAATCAAGTGGGGCAGGCACGGATCCTTCTACGCGTGCAGCACCTACGATAAAGAGGATCCGAACACCTGCACTTTCACGAAAGAAAACCCGATCAACCTGCCCGACCTGGATTCCGCCGACATGCAGGAGACTGGGGCCGCAGAGGAATATTGCGAAAATTGCGGCCGCGTGATGGTCCTGAAGCGCGGACGCTTCGGTCAGTTCATGGCCTGCACGGGATATCCCGATTGCAAGACCACGCGCCGCCTCGATCAGGGCAAGAAGGTTCCTGACATCCCGCTCGACGAGCTCTGCCCCAAGTGCGGCCGCAACATGATGATCCGCCACGGCCGTTACGGTGAGTTCACCACCTGCAGCGGATATCCCGATTGCAAATACGTCAAGCAGAACTACATTGGCGTAAAGTGTCCCGATTGTAAAGAGGGTGACCTCGTCGAAAAGCGTGCCCGGAAAGGCAACACCTTCTACGGCTGCTCCAATTATCCGAAGTGTAAGTTCACTTCGGCTCACAAGCCGCTCGCTGAAAAGTGCCCCAGCTGCGGCAGCGAGTATCTGGTCGAGAAGAATCTGAAAGCCGGCCCGGTGATTGCCTGTCCGAACAAGGAATGCGATTACGAGCGCGCCGCGCCTCCGCCTCCTCCAAATCCCGAGGCGTCAGCGTCAACGAGCGCGTAATAGCAGTGAGCGAGGAGCCATGAGCAATTAGCAAACGCGTGAGCTCGTAGCTCATTGCTCGTATCTCACTGCTCAAATCACGGACCACAAAGAACACGACGTAGCTTCCGTCGTGAACTTTTGTGTCTTTCGTGCTTATCGCATTGCTCACCGCTCATTGCTCACTGATCGTACTTCCAATTACAATCCAACGATTCCCGGAGGAATGAATGCCCAAGAAGCCAACCATTGCTGACGCTCAACTCATTGTTCAGCTCTATGACCTGCGGCGTGAGGCCGAAATGCGCAAAGCCCGCAGCTGGTGGGCTGGAGAGTTCTTCCCGCAAAGCGCCGACGACTTCCTCAAAGTTGCCTGGGCCATGGGCACCCAGGAAAATAACTGGCTACGGCAGGTTGGCGGCTACTGGGGAATGGTCACATCGTTCGTGAACAACGGCGTCCTGAGTGAACAGTTATTTCTGGCTCCGGGATTCAGCGGCGAGTTGTTTCTGATCTATGCAAAAATCCATCCTTTTATGAAAGATTTGCGCCAGAAGCTCAACGACCCCAACGCCTTCAAAGACGTTGAGACTGCCGTCACCCGTACAAAATGGGGTCGGGACCGGCTCCAGTTCATGATCAAGCGCGTCGAAACCATGCGCCAGAAGCGGGCCGAACAGCAAGCCGGTTAATTGATCCGCCGACGGTCTTTCAGTATGAGTCAGCAACCACAAACAACTCGGATGAAGGATCGGGTTGCCGTCGTGACCGGCGGCGGCAGAGGCATTGGGCGGGCGATTGCCCAATCGCTTGCCGCGGCCGGAGCGGTGGTGGCTGTCACCTCGCGATCCGCGGACGAACTCAACGAAACGGTTCGTGTGATCGAAAAAGACGGTGGCCGGGCCGTAGCCTACCCCGCCGACATAACCGACGCCGCCCAAACCCAATCCGCAGTCGCCGCGATCGAAGCATCGCTCGGACCCATCGATGTGCTGGTGAACAACGCCGGGTCGCCGGGCCCTCTGAAGCCTCTGTTGGAAACGGAAGTCAGCGACTGGTGGCGTGCCATGGAAGTCAACCTCCTGGGCCCCCTCTTGTGCACGCGGCTAGTATTGCCGGGGATGGTTTCGCGTCGTCGCGGACGAGTCATCAACATCTCAAGTGGCGCAGGGACCACGGCGACTCCGTTCTTCAGCAGTTATGTTTGCAGCAAGACAGCCGTGATCCGCTTCACCGAATGCTTGGCCCTCGAAACCAAGCCTTATGGGATCGCCGTGTTCTCGATTTCGCCCGGCACGGTTAGAACCGCCATGAGCGAGTATGCCCTGAATTCACCCGAGGGAAAGAAATGGCTCCCGTGGTTCAAACGAATTTTCGACGAAGGCTTGGTCGTGCCGCCCGAGCGTCCTGCGGCACTCGTGCTGGAGTTGGCTTCCGGCCGCGCCGACAGCCTTTCCGGAAGGTTTCTATCGGTCTACGACGATCTCGATCAGCTCCTCAAGAGCGCTGAGGAACTGGTACAGAAAAATCTGTATGCCCTGAAAGTGGAACCCCTCGTTGCGCCTCCCAATCCAGCGATGGCTTCCATCATGGCCGCCGCCCTCAAGCCCGAGTAGCAGCGCCCTCCTGATTCTTCCCGCGCTCGGCGGGTCTCACCATCTGTTATCCTAATCGGCTGTGCGGATGATCTGGTGGTTCCTGATCCTGGGTGTCAGTACGCTGGTAGTAGTGTGTGTCGCGATTGCTTTGTATGTTCATCTTCGACGCCATTTGCAGAAGATGCACGAGGCTCACGACGGAACCTTGAGTAAAACCGATCACGGTCCGCGCACAGACCACTGATGCTGCACTGGAGGGACTCATCTATGACAAGGTCGGCTGTTCAAGCTCTGCGCACTCCGCAAGAGCGCACAATCGATACCTTACGGCAGGTCGCACTCATCGTGGCTGCGAGCGTATTCGTTGCATTGTGTGCCCATATTACCATTCCGCTAATGCCCCTGACTCCGGTGCCTCTGACTGTGCAGAATCTCGCTGTGCTGCTCGTTGGTCTCCTCCTGGGAAGCCGCCGAGGATTCGCCGCACTAATTGTGTACCTCGTCGAGGGCATGTCAGGCTTGCCCGTCTTTAATCCCACGGGCCCGGGTGGAATCGCACAATTGTTCGGAATCACCGGCGGATTCCTGCTGGCGTATCCACTCGTTGCATTCGTCGCCGGTTATCTCTTCGAGCACAGCTCCATGACCTTCGCCCGCGCCGCCCTGGCGGGGATCGCCGCCGAGGCCGTGCTCTTTGCCGGAGGGCTGAGCTGGTTATACGTTTTCACACATTCCCTGGCGAAGGCCGCATATCTGGGCCTGTATTGGTTCGTCGCCGCAGAAGTAATCAAGGTGATGTTGGCCGCCGGAATCGCAGCCCGCT
>DATEHP010000284.1:0-7889 GCA_035279505.1 Candidatus Sulfotelmatobacter sp.
CCCCCACTGCACGTCGATGTCGGCGGCGTTGCAGAACTGGCATTTCGACTCAAGATTGCGGGCGCTCAGGAAAGCCTCACCGTGTCGAGTGCACCCACGATGGTCGAAACCAAGCCGAGCGCCGTCTCCACTCTGCTCGACGAGCGCTCCATGAATGACTTCCCGTTGAATGGCCGCCGTTTCTCAGACCTCGCCCTCCTTTCGCCCGGAGTCACACAGGATCCCCGTGGCCTGACTTCCGCCACGAGTGGCGATCTTTCGTTTGGCGGTATTCGCGGGGTGCATAACACCTTTCTCGTGGATGGCAGCGATTACAACAACGCCTTCTTCGCGCAGGCGCGGGGCCGCTATCGGGCGCCGTATCAGTTTTCCACCGAAGTCGTGCAGGAGTTTCGCGTGTCGTCCAATGCCTACGGCGCTGAGCAAGGGCGATCCGGCGGGGCCGTGGTCAACGTGGTGACCAAATCGGGCTCGAACCATCTGCATGGTACGGCGTTCTACTATCTCCGCGACAGCTCGTTTGGCGCGTCCGTTCCATTTCTCGCCTTCAAACCCCACAACCGCCAGCAGCAGGTCGGAGGCACGATCGGCGGCCCTCTGAAGCGCAACAAAATCTTCTTCTTTACGGGATTCGATCAGCACATCTTTCACGTACCCAATGTCGTCGAATTTCTAAACGGCAGCTCGCGCGTCGTTCCACAGCCCAGCACCGGGCCGTATAGCGGCGGCGATTACGAAGCTACGGACCAAGCCTTGGTCTTTGCGGCCGCTACACAGCTCACGTCCCTTGCGGGCGAGTATCCAGCTGCACAAATCGGAAATTCATCCTACGCAAAGCTTGATATCAACCTTAACCCGCGCAACCAACTTGCCCTGCGCGTGAACACCACTCGTTATTGGGGATCGAATAATGTCTTCCTCGATCCAGCCAGCCCCATCACCTACGATTCCATCAGCAATAATGGCGAGGAACACGTCTCGACTGAAACCGCGAATCTGTCGCTGACCTCCAGCATCACGTCGCGCCTCGTCAGCCATTTCCGCGCGCAGTTCTCCCGCGATCACCAGCAGTCCTATAGCAACTCCAGTGATGTGCTGGTGAAAATTCCCACGATACTCGATGGGGTGGGGCGCTCCAACATCCTGCCGCGCCAAACGCGCGAGCACCGGCTGCACCTGGCCGAGACACTCAGTTTTGAGGGTTCACGAAATAGTTGGAAGTTCGGTGGAGACGCCCTGCTTACCTCGATCTACGATTTCTTCCCCAGCCAGCAGAGCGGTGAATACCTTTTCTATCCCATCAAGGTCGACCCGTTCACTTTCGAACCCAGGCAGGGCGGACTGCAGCTTACCCCCCTTCGCGCCTATGCGCATCAGATCCCGCACTACTATCTCCAGAATTTCGGCAGCGCCACCTCGCAGCCGGACACCAACGAATACGCTGCCTTTGCGCAAAACACTATTCGCATGACCGACCGGCTGGCTCTAAACCTTGGCGTACGCTGGGATCTGCAGACGTTCAAGACTGCGGGGCTGATCTCGACTCCGCTTTTCCCGCCAACCGGCAAGCTACCATTTCAGCCGTACAATTTTGCTCCGCGCGCCGGGTTTGCCTACTCTCTTGGAGACAAGCGGCCGTTTGTGATCCGCGGCGGATATGGGATCTTCTTTGTTCGCGTCCCGCAGATCTACAACTCAATCGTTCAGACCGAGAACGGCGTCACGGATTCGCAAGTCTTCCTGAGGAACAACGACTATTACGATCATCAGGTCTTCCCTGCCTATCCCAATCCGCTGGTGAGTTGTCCCCTCGACGGTGCGAACTGCTACTTGCCCGCCGGATTCATGCAAGGGGTAACTCACGAGGCCTCAGCTTTTGCGCCGAACTTCGTCACTCCTCGGGTTCAGCAGTCCAACTTGACCATCGAAAAGGAAGTCGCAAATCACACGACTGTTTCGCTTTCCTTATTGAATGTCCGCGGAGAGCATCTCATCCGCGCCCTCGACGTGAATCTTCCGCAACCAATCGCGCTGTCGTATCCGATCTTCGATTCCACCGGTTCGACCTTCGAGGGCGGCTACTACACCGTCGACTCCTTCTCGACATGGCAGTTCACCCGAACGCTCGAATGTCCCTGGCCGCCGTGCATCAATCCGCTCGGGCGACCGATTGCGCAGCTGGGTTCGATCCACGAATTCCAGAGCTCGGCGTCCAGCAACTACAATGGCGCAACTCTCTCGATGAACCGCCGCATCGCGCGCGGCACATACTTCCGGCTTTCCTACACGTACGCCCGCGCCATGGATGACGGGCAGGACGCTCTGGTCGCCGGTCAGCCCGCAACCGTCCAGAATTCATACGTGCCGAGTGCCGAGCGCGGCCCCAGTGTCACCGACCAACGCCATCGATTTGTGGTAGCTTTTTCAGCCGAACCACGACCCTTCCACCGCGGGCACGAACTCCTGGGCCACTTCTTCAACGACTGGAAAATTTCATCTGTTGTGAACTATGGTTCGGGACGCCCGGTGAACGCAACCGTCTCCGGCGATCCCAACCAGGATGGTAACGACCTGAACGATCGCCTTCCGGGATACAGGCGCAACGCCTTTACCGGACCTGACTACGCAACGACGGACCTTCGCCTTACGCGCACAATTCGTTTCCGAGAGCGCTACAAGCTCAACCTGGTGGCCGAGTCGTTCAATCTGTTGAATCGCGACAACCAGCGAGTCGCCATCACTTCCAATGGAATGATCGCCAGCGCGAGCACGTTCATGCAAGATTCGGTCACCGCCAACATCGCGACATATCCCGGCTACTACAAGCTGCCTAACAATTTCATGAAGCCGAACGCAGCCTATGCTCCACGGCAAATTCAACTAGCCCTAAAGTTCGTGTTCTGAGAAGAACCACGTAGGGACAGCCGCCTCGGCTGTCCCGCAAAGGCGAAGCCGAGCGGCACGGTTGATGCCGCCGAAGTCTTTCTCAAAACCTGTGCACCGTTTTCAGCAGATAAAAAATCCCTGCTCGGCTTGGGGTTATACTTCCCGCGTTCCCATGAAAACCCCGGCCATCTCTCGCCGCAAATTTATTGGCGCTGCCAGCGCCGCCGTAACGCTAACGGCCATTCCTCTCCCCTTTCGCGCCGAAGCTAGCGAGCCAGGAACGACCGAAGCCAGCTCGACGGCCTCCATCGTCCGAATCTCCTCCGCTGCGAACCCAATTCTCTTCGATCCCGATCAGGCGCTCGGAAGTTCCATGGACATCCTCTCGCACGACGTTGTCGAGAAGATCTACACCCCGGAAATGGTCAAGCAATGCCTGTCGGCCGGTTGGGGCCCGATCACCTACCGCCAGAACACAGAATTATCGATCGGAGCCTGGCACTGGAATCCCAACGGCACATGGAGTGATCCCGCCAACAAGCGTGGATACTTCACCGGCAGCAGCGACCCGAAAGATCCCATCCGCCACTCTTACGGATATCCTCTCCCGCATCGCGGCCACACGCGCAATGGTGGCGCCGAACACGGCTACTCGCGGATCACTGATGGCAATCCAGAGAGCTTCTGGAAGAGTAATCCGTACTTATCCAGCAAATTCACCGGGCAGCCGGATTCAGCGCATCCGCAATGGATCGTCATCGATCTTGGATCACACGAACCCATATCCCACATCCGAATCGACTGGCTGGATCCCTATGCGCGGCTCTATGAAGTGCAATACTGGGCTCCGGAGAAAGCGGACACCGAAGGATCGCCGATGGAGCACCCGACCTCGGGCATTTGGACCGCGTTTCCCAACGGCGCAATCACTGAGAGCAAGGGCGGCACAGCAACGCTACAGCTCTCATCCTCTCCCATCAAAGTGCGGCACCTGCGAATCTGGATGACGGAATCGTCAAACACGGCTGATTCGCGGCCCAACCCCACTCACGATCCCAAGGATCCCCGTAGCGCCGCCGGATACGCAATCCGCGAAATCTATGTTGGAACGGTCACCTCAGCTGGCGAATTCGTTGACCTTATCCAGCATCGCCCAGACCAGAATCAAACCGTCACTCTGTGCTCTTCCATCGACCCGTGGCACTCCGAAACAGACATCGACACGCACGGTGACCAGACCGGACTCGATCTCTTCTTCACCAGCGGCATCACCAACAACTTGCCGGCAATGATCCCGATTTCGCTGCTCTACGGCACTCCGGACGACGCCGCGGCGCAGATGGCGTATCTGAAGAAGCGCGGTTATCCCATGTCGTACGTCGAGATGGGCGAGGAACCCGACGGCCAGGACATGCTTCCGGAAGACTACGCAGAGCTCTATCTGCAATTCGCCACCGCGATGCACAAGGTCGATCCAAACCTGAAACTCGGCGGCCCGGTCTTCGAAGGTGTAAACGAAGACATCAAGGTCTGGCCCGATGCGCAGGGCCGCACCTCATGGCTTGGTCGCTTCCTTGATTACCTGAAGGCGCGCAACCGTATCTCTGATCTCGCCTTCATGAGTTTCGAACATTATCCCTATCCGCCATGTGAGATTGTATGGGCCGACTTATTTCGTGAGCCGCAGCTCATCAGCCACATTCTCGACGTGTGGCGTCAGGATGGACTTCCCGCGAACGTTCCCATGATGAACACCGAAAGCAATGTTACCTACGGCAACGCCCAGCAAATGGCCGACATCTTCGCCGCCCTCTGGCTCGCAGACAGCGTCGGTGCGTTTCTCACCGCCGGCGGAGCGGTCTACTATCATTCGCCGATCCAACCCGAGCCCTTGCGTCCGGGATGCCATGGCTTCGGCACCTATGGGAACTATGTCGCCGACGAGAAACTCAACGTAAAGTCATTCACATCGCAGTACCACGCCAGCCGCTTGATCAACCTCGAATGGGTGCAACATCGGGCTGGATTCCACAAACTCTATCCCGCCGCCTGCGATCTTCAGGACGCTGCGGGCCACACGCTGATCACGGCCTATTCAGTTGAGCGCCCAGACGGCAGTTGGTCACTGATGCTGATCAACAAAGATCAATCGAACCCGCATCAGGTCCGAATTGCTTTCGATGATGCCCACAAGTCCTTTAGCGGACCGATCACTATGATTACCTTCGGCAGCGATCAGTACATGTGGAAGTCAGACGGCCCGAAGGGGCATCCAGATCCGAATGAGCACCCTGTGACGAAGACGCTTGCTGCCGGTACTCAGCGCATTACACTTCCTAAAGCCTCAGTGACAATAATCCGCGCGAAAGTCGGCACTTAGGCCAGCAGCGAAATCGGTGTCCAAGGATTCGCAGACATATAATGCTGCGAGTTCCTTTATATGCATCTGCCCCAACGCACGTACTCTGTATCGCCGAGAGGGAATTGCGCCATCTTTCTCTTCACGGTCTGTTGTCTGCTATCCACGATCCGCATTCTTCGCGAGGCACCGAACCCGGCCCAGATAACTTCCGATGACGTTTCGGCGCGATCCGATAAGCGTTTCGCTGCCGTGAAAACTCGTCTGCCGACGAGCGGAGTCATTGGGTACATCGGAGAGAGTGGCACCTCCTCAACTCCAGATTATTATCTGACGCAATATGCCCTCGCTCCGTTAGTCGTAGATCGTTCAACCCATCATGCGATCGTAATCGGTAACTTCCCGCTTTCGCCGCCTTCGAACCTTCCTCCGAACCTTCGCCTGGTTGAAGACTTCGGTAGCGGAGTACTGCTCCTCGCTGGCGAGGATGCGAGATAGATGAATATTGCCTTGGCGCTGGGACTCAGCTTCCTGTCGGGATACCTAGTCGTCTCTGCGGCGTGGTCGCGCGAGAAGGCCAACAAGTCAGAACCATGGATGAAGCTTTTCATATCGGCTGGATTTGGAATTGGGATCTTTTCGATTGCCTTTTTCGTCGAGCGATGGCTTGGCATCGTTCACATACTTGCTACGGATCTATGCCTGATAGCTTTGCTGCTCGCTGTGTATCTCGTCGCTCGCGCTCGTCACAAATCTGGGAACCTGACTACGTCCAGGTTTGCGGACGTCAAACTTTCAAACTGGCTTCATCGCTTGTTGATGGCTTCACTGGCAATTTCCATTCTCGCCGCGCTCTACGCCACCGTGCTTCGCGCACTTGCCCATCCGCACGGCGACGGCTGGGATGCGTTTGCGATTTGGAATCTGCACGCCCGTTTCTTCTTCCTCGGAGGAAGCCACTGGCGCGATTGCTTCAGCACCTTGATCCCCTGGTCTCATCCCGACTACCCGCCTCTTGTTCCGGCGGCGATCGCGCACGTCTGGAGCTATATCGGCCACGATGATCCGATCGTCCCCGCGATCATCAGCTTCGTTTTCACTTTCGCCACGCTCGGCCTGTTGGTTTCGTCTTTGGCGGCCCTCCGCGGCATCACCTCCGCCGCTCTGGCGGGCATCGCTCTGGCATCAACCCCTTTCTTCATCGAACAAGGAGCTGCCCAGTACGCTGACATTGCTCTGTCTTTTTTCTTCCTGGCTGCTATTGCACTTCTGCATTTGTACCGGCAGCGTTCTGCACAAATCCCCGATGGGAGGCAGACAGGGCTCTTCGTGCTGGCAGGAGCGGCGGTAGGCTTCGCCGCCTGGACGAAGAACGAAGGCCTGCTTTTTCTATTCGCCTTTTTGATCCCTCAGATCGCCTTCTTTGCCTGTCGGAGGCGACAACCGTCGACTGAATTACGCCTCAACTCTGTGCGCGACTTAGTCATGCTTCTGCTGACGATAGCCCCCTTCCTGCTGCTGATCGCATGGTTCAAGCATTTCATTGCACCCGCCGGCGATTTGCTCTCCAGTTCCGGCACCATGATTCCCAAGATCCTCACGCTCGGGCGTTATCGGGCCATACTAGAGTGGTATGCAAAAGAGTTCTTCCGATTCGGAGGTTGGGTCGTTCCTACCACCGTCTTGTTCGTAGCCCTCACGTTCTTGAGAACTTCATCCGGAATCCGACGTCAGGACGCCGCATTTCGATCTTCGGTTCTTACACTGGCGTTGACGCTCTGCGGATATTTCGCGGTTTACGTGATCACTCCCAATGACCTGTACTGGCACCTGCGATTCTCGCTAAACCGCTTGTTTCTACAGCTTTGGCCAAGTACCGTTTTCCTGTTTTTTTTGTTTGTGGGCCGACAAACCTCTTCCCAGTCTCAAACTGAGCCAAATTCCAGCCAAAATCGGGCAAACTGTTAAGAATTTCGACAGTCCCACTTGACTTGCGGTCAAATCCTTGTCATAACTATTCGGTCCATCCGGACGAGTTTGGGGGTGTGTAGATTTGGCAGAAGTTAGGCTTCAAGAGGGCGAATCCCTCGAGAATGCTCTACGCCGCTTCAAGCGCAAGGTGCAGCAGGAAGACATCATCAAGGAGGTCAAGCGCCACTCCTTCTACCTGAAGCCCGGCGAAAAAAAGCGTGTGAAAGCTGCGCTGGCTCGCAAGCGTGCGCGCAAAAAGACACGCAAAGAACAGGATTAATGCAATGAAGGGCCGCTCCGTCCCGGAGCGGCTCTGCTCGATCTGGCCCCCACCAAGTTGAGCTGCAGCAGGGATTCCATATCAACATTCTTCCCGGCATAAACGATATTCAGTAACCCACGCAGTCTTCCGACTGTGCGGCGGGCCGAGTCCAAGGGGCAATACAAGAGGGGGGAGTAGTAGACGACCTGTCTTTCGGTGTCACCACCGCAGTTCATTCCCCGCGAGTGGGCGCGACGGAAACGGGCTGAAGGAGCCATCCTCAATGGAATTTCAGGACAAGGTGCTGAAGTGTATCGACTGTGGGACCGATTTCATCTTCACGGCCGGGGAACAGCTTTTCTTTCACGACAAGCAGTTCAAGAACGAACCCAAACGCTGCAAGGCATGCAA
>DATEHP010000285.1:0-4737 GCA_035279505.1 Candidatus Sulfotelmatobacter sp.
CAAGAAAGGCTACGGCCGCGACCTGCTTTATCGCGACCGCGAGCACCACTATGTCTTCTTCCGCTACTGGAAATCCGAAGAAGCCCGCCGCTCCGCCCAGGAAGACCCCGACATGCTCCGCTGCTGGGCCAAGCTGGGCAATGAAATCCAGATCGTGAAGGTGTACGAGACGCTCACAGAAATCAGCCCCTAGCCTAGACGCGACTCCTGATTTCTCCGTCGGTCTCCCCCCAAGACTTGTACCGCGTACCACGCGCGGAGTAAGGTAGAAAGCATTACCCGGGCTCCTCGCCCGGTTTCACGCGGATGTTGGGCCCAAGTCTTGCTATTCGCTGTGCTGATGGGGGCGGGCCACCATGTCAGGAAACTGGTTCTTGCTGGAGCCTAGGTGCTCGCAGCACGCCGCTCGCGGGCGGAACGCCGCAATCGCTACGGTTTGCCTTGCTTTACTGCTCTCTGTTTCCCAGGCTCAGAAAGTCCCTCCTCCGCAAGTCGGACCGATCATCGACCAGACTCCGGATGAGCACCGGCCACCGCCGGTGTCGGACCTTGATCGAATGGAGCGAGCGAATCCCAAGAACCATCCTGCGCAGGCGAATAACAGGTCCGAGACTGATGAAGCCTGCCTTCTTCCTCCTCTTACTCTGGTTACAAGCCCATCAGTAGCTGCCGCGCAGCTGCAGATTCCCGAAAGTGCGAGGACGGAATTTCATAAGGCTTGTGTCTCAATTCGAAAAAAGAAAATACCGGATGCCGAGAAGCGCCTGCAGAGAGCCCTCACCGATTCTCCTCGATATGCGGCGGCCTGGGTCCTGATGGGACAAATCCGCCAAGTGCAACAACGCACCGACGAGGCGCGCCGAGCTTGTCTCCAAGGGTCCGTAGCAGATACTGGCTACGTGCCCGCATATCTTTGCCTCAGCGACATCGCTGCGCGCCAGCGCGTATGGGGCGAGGTGCTCAGGTTCAGCACGCGAGCTATCGAGTTGGACCCGTCGAACAATGCTGTGGCCTATGAGTACCAGGCGGCCGCGCTGTTGAATTTGCACGAGTTGTCTGCCGCGGAGCAGAGCGCAATGAGAGCGGTGGCAATGGACCTCAATCACCATGAGCCGCGCGCTCATTTCGTGCTGGCGCAAGTCTACGAGGCGCAAGCGGACACCACCCGCGAAGCAGCAGAATTGCGCGAGTATCTGAAGTACGCGAAAGATTCCGGCGACATCTCCTTTGTCCAACAGGCTCTCGCAGCTCTGGAAAACAAAAGCGGCACAGCAAAAGCTACCGATCCTGCCTTGCTACGCTCCGTGACGGAGACACAGCTAGCTCCGACACCGCGTTGGGCGCCAGAAGACATTGACGAGTGGATCCCCCCGGTCCTGAACGCTGGCCCTTGTCCCTTGCCCAAGATTCTCGAAGAGGCGCAAAACCGAACGGAGGACTTGATCGATAACCTGCAGCGATTCAGTGCAAACGAGCGCATTGAACTGATCGACACCGATACCCGCGGCCGCAAGCGGTTCTCCGCCGCCAGCGAAGTGAACTATGTGGCGCAGATTGTTCACCCTGCCGGTGCCTATCCCAGGGTGGAGGAGTATCGATCACGAGCCGAGGATCGCCGCGCGTCAGTTTTGGATTCCGGTATCGCCACCTTTGCCTTGATCTTCCATCCCTCACACATCGGAAACTTCGATTTTCACTGCGAAGGGCTAACAGACCTGCGGGGTTCTTCGGCCTGGCAGCTTCGATTCGAAGAAGGCCATGATCCTGACAAGTCCTTTACCGCGATTACTGTCGGGCGTTCCGTTTATCTGCCTAGGCTTAAGGGCCGAGCTTGGATCTCGGCCGCAAACAGCGAGATTCTGCGCATCGAAACGGACTTGGTTTCTCCAATTGCCCAGATCGATCTGCAACTCGAACACATGGTGATCGATTACGCCCCGGTGGATTTCCCCTCCCGCCAAGTCCGTTTGTGGTTGCCCAAGAGCACAGACATTTATCTGGCTTTCCAGGGTCATCACTACGAGCGTACTCACACGTTTAGCCAATTCCAGCTCTTCTCAGTAGATTCTTCCGAGACCGTCAAGAACAAGTTCGCCAATAATGCGCTGCCCCGCCCCACGATCCAATAGATCCGCACGCACGTTATAGAATGGTCTGCTGACCTTTGCATCGGATGCGCGAATTCGCTGACCGCACGATCGATCCTCATGTCGTGGGATTCTTGAACAAGCCTGAAGCTGGGAACAGCAACGGCTTGGTCCTGACCCACGGCGCCGGCAGCAACGCCCAAGCCCCGCTGCTCCGGGCACTAGCCGATGCATTTGCCAACACAGGCTACACCGTCCTTCGCTGTAACCTGCCCTACCGCCAAGCCAGATCCTTCGGCCCGCCCGGCCCCAGCGACGCAGCCCGCGACCGCGCCGGCCTGAAGAACGCAATCGCCGTGCTGAAAAACACTTTGGGTGCCCCCCTTGTCCCTGATGTTGGGAGAAGTGGGGGTTTTAGTGGCGGTAGCAATGACAAGGCCCGCATCTTCCTCGGCGGCCACTCCTACGGCGGACGCCAGTCCAGCATGCTCTGCGCCGAGGAACCAGATCTCGTCTCAGGCTTGTTGTTGCTCTCTTACCCGCTGCATCCCCCGCGCCGTCCCGAGCAGCAGCGCACGCAACACCTTCCCGACCTGCGCACGCCGACACTATTCGTTCAGGGCACGCGCGATCCCTTCGGATCGATTGCAGAAGTCGAGCGCGCAATCAAGATGATCCCCGCCCAAACAAACCTGCTGGCCATAGAAGGCGCCGGTCATGACTTGGGATTCAAAGGGAAGAAGGAAGAGTTACCAAAGCAGATTGTGTCGGAATTCACGGCATTCTTCGCGGACTCTTAAAACCTGTCCTGAGCGAAAGCGATGGATCCCTTTCACCCCAAGAACACCACAGGCAAGAAAGGTACTCTCACGATGCTGAATGCGCACTTCGAACTCCCCGAGAGGCCACTACCACTCCGCAGGTGGAATGGGATCCTTCGCTCCCGCTCAGGATGAGAGCGCTCTCAAGGTAGCCACTCGAAACTCCGAAACCTCTCTAATTCACCCACCCGGACTTCCCCCCGCCGTTCCCCTTCGGCGTCTCATCTGCCGGTGGAACGTAGTTCCCGTGCTCGTCGAAGTGAACGTCCCGGTCATGCTCCCGCATGTAAACTTCAAACTTCCTCGCGGCCCGCCGCCGCCTCCAGCGATAGTACGAATTGCGCAACCCGTAGTAGCGCTCCGAGAGGCCCACATTTACCAGCGCCGGCTTCGGTCCGCGCCGCACGTAAAGCCACCCGAAGAGCAATCCCCCCAGATGCGCCACGTAAGCAACGTTTCCACCCCCACTGATGGCCAATACGAGGGTCACTACGATCAGGATTCCCACAAAGTATTTCGCTTTGATGCGGAACGGAAAGGGAATCATCAGGATCTCGTTTTCCGCAAAGAGAATCCCGAACGCAATCAGAATCGCGTATATGCCGCCCGAGGCTCCGACCGTGGCTGTCTCGGGATTGCCAAGGATGTGCGCGAAGGAGAGCGCAATCGTCGTGATCGCGGCGCCAATTACGCCAATGAAATAAAGTTCTAGGAATCGCCGGGTGCCCCACGCATTCTCGATGGCTGACCCGAACATCCACACTCCAATCATATTCCAGAACCAGTGCCCGAAGCCCTCGTGCAGAAAGCCATAAGTCACTAACTGCCAGAGACGGCCATGTTGGACGACGTCAGTCGGAACCAGTTCGCAGTAAACCTTGATGTAGGGACCGATCGGAATGCGAACCCAGGAAAGAACCCCCATGAGCAGGAATACGCCCGTGTTGATTCCAATCAGCCACGTCACCGCCTTGGTGAACGGCGGCAGGCTCAACGTCATGGGTTCCCCAGTTCGACGCACAGAAACCTCTTTCCAATTCTACTCGTCTACCCGTCAATGGGTGCCCCACTTCTGGCCCATTTTGCCAGAAGCGGTGATTTGGCCTCCCAGCTAGCGCTCCGGTGCAGGCACAACCGGCAAACTCCAATGCCCCGCCCCGTCCACGGCAACGACCCCGAAAATCACATTATCTTTAGAAAGCTTCAGCGTGGCACGCGTGGCATTGCCAACGCTTTGCGCATGCTCCCACTCCGGACTGGTCGTCGCCCGCCACAGCACTTCATATCCAGCGGCTCCGGAAGAAGCATCCCATGTAAGTGTCGAATCATTCTCCAGATCTTTGGTCAGGATATGCGCGTTCGCCGGAGGAGCCGGCGCCGCCGCCAATGACGCCAGCGTCGCCGCATTCAGCCGCGCCACATGCGCCACGTAGCCGTAATCCACGAACTTCGGCAAATCACCATACTCGATCCCGTTCTCATTCCGCACATTTTGGTGCTGATGATGAAAGTCCTCGCGGAACTCCGTCAGCCGGACCGCCGAAAATCCCTGTTGGTTGAAAGCGGAATGATCCCCACCGCGCAGATATCGGTCCAGGCGGAAAATCAGCATCGGCATCACCCCGGCGTCATACGTCCGCCCCACTTCGGCGATATACCGCGCCACCTGCCGCGATCCCGAATCACTTTCTCCGCCCAGCCCACGAATCCGCCGCACATCCTGCTCGGTTGCCGCAATCGGAAGGCCCTCGGAAAACACGCGCACCACGGAATGATCCTGCTCCGCGCTCTTGTCTCCCCCAACGATGTCGTTATTGAGCACGGCCTCC
>DATEHP010000286.1:0-11507 GCA_035279505.1 Candidatus Sulfotelmatobacter sp.
CAAGGTCGGCAAGTACGAGATCGTGTGCACGCAACTCTGCGGCCTCGGCCACTACAACATGAAGTCCTATTTGAACGTAATGTCGCAGGAAGATTTCGAGAAGTGGTTGAAGTCGCAGTCGAACTAGTTTCCGTTCTCACAGCAACAAGGACGCGAGTGCCACTCATCGCGAGGTAAAGGCCATGTCGGACATGTCGATACAGGCAGCAGCCCACGGAGCACCCTCCAGCTTCATTCGCAAGTATATTTTCAGCCTTGACCACAAGATCATCGGCCTGCAGTATTACGCGCTCGCTCTGGTCGCAGTGGTGACCGGCATGGTGTTGTCGTGGATCATGCGTGTCCATCTGGTCTGGCCGAATGCACCGATTCCCGGTCTGGGCGCGCTGGCGAAAGTAGGAGCACCGGGTGGCGTGGTCACGCCCGAGTACTACCTGCAGTTGATGACAATGCATGGAACGCTGATGGTGTTCTTTGTACTCACCAACGCCCCGTTCGCCGCCTTCGGCAATTACTTTTTACCCATACAGATCGGCGCCGAGGACATGGCCTTTCCCCGCTTCAACATGATGTCGTTCTGGACAACCTTCGTGGCTTTCTGCATTTTGATTTCGGCGTTCTTTGTGGGTGACGGACCACCGCTTTCCGGCTGGACTGGTTACGCACCGCTCAGCGCGGTAGGCAAGGACGCGGGCCCCGGTCAGGCCATCGGCCAGAGTCTTTGGGGAATTTCGATATTCGTCTTCTGTATCGCTTCCTTGCTGGGATCTCTGAACTTCATCGCCACGACGCTGGACTTGCGGACCAAGGGAATGACTCTCTCCCGCATGCCAATCGTCACTTGGGCCTGGTTCATCACCTCCTGCATCGCGCTTCTTGCCTTTGCCGTTCTGATGCCGGCTTGCTTGCTGTTGATCCTGGATCGCGTCGCCGGTACAAGCTTCTTCATCCCCGCAGGCCTCAACGTCGCCGATCATATTCAGCCGCATCAGGGCGGATCTCCGCTGTTATGGCAGCACCTATTCTGGTTCTTCGGACATCCTGAGGTCTACATCGCGATCCTGCCCGCGATCGGGATCGTCAGCCACATCCTCATCTGCAACATGCGTAAAGACATGTTGAGCCATCGAGTCCTCATCTACTGCATGATGGCCATCGGCTTCCTTAGCTACATGGTCTGGGGACATCATATGTTCCTGAGCGGCATGAATCCGTTCTCGGCGCTCGTGTTCTCCTTCCCCACGCTGATGATCACGATTCCTGCGACGATCATGACGCTGATCTGGCTTGGCAGTCTGTACGGATCGAACCTGCGTATCAACAGCGCCTCACTGTTCTGCCTGGGATTCATCTCGATGTTCGTCAGCGGCGGAGTCAGCGGATTCTTTCTGGCTCAGCCTTCGATCGACATCTATCTCCACGCCACCTATTTTGTGGTGGGTCACTTCCACATGGTGATGGGCGTAGCCGCCATCATGGGAGTCTTTGCCGCGACCTACTTCTGGTTCCCCAAGATGACCGGTCGCATGATGAATGAGTCGTTAGGACGCTGGCACTTTTTCCTTACGCTCCTTGGTACCTATGCCATCTTCATGCCATTCCACTACTTGGGATTGGCAGGGAATGTGCGCCGGTATTCGGCTTTCCAGGATGACTTCCTGGTGCCCCTGATCCCGGTGCACAAGTTCATCACCTACGCGGCATTGTTCACCGGAGCCGCACAGCTGATTTTCATCGCCAATCTCGTTTACAGCCGCTTCAAAGGTCCGCAGGCTTTGCCCAATCCGTGGGAGTGCACGTCACTCGAATGGTCGACGCCTTCGTCTCCGCCGCCGTTCGACAACTTCGGTGGACAGCATCCTGTGGTTCATCACGATCCGTATCAATACGGCGTAAAGAGTTCGACCGGGGACTACATCATGCAGACTTCCCCGGAACCTGGTGCGGCATCGTAGCGCAGCAGGAATGGAGTAGTTATGGCAACGATACTGCAACCTCCACAAGCCGAAATTGAGCAGGAATCGCCTCTGGATAACAAGGGCGGATCCGGCGGAGGCTTCCACAATCTAGCGACAGAGGGTGGCAGATTACGCCAGGTAAGAGATCCCTCGGGCGAACCAACTCGCACCGGCATTTGGGTCGGACTGGCAGCCATTGCCATGTCTTTCGCGGCCCTGACCAGCGCTCTTTACGTTCGCGAAGGCAGTGGCTACTCCGACTGGACACACATCAGCCTTCCCCCGATCCTATGGTTCAACACGCTTGCCCTTGTCCTGAGCAGCATCACGCTGGAGAGGGCACGTCATTCCGTAGAGACTTTCATGCGAGGGCAGGAGCGGACCCGGTCCTTTCCAATGCTGTGGCTCAACGCCACCATGCTGCTGGGGCTGGTGTTTGTCGTGGGTCAATACTTCGCATGGCTGAAGCTCAGGTCTGAAGGCCTGTATCTCCCGACGAATCCCAACAGCTCCTTTTTCTATGTTCTGACCGGAGTGCATGTGATTCACGTGCTGGGCGGTCTGGGAGGCCTGAGCCGGGTGATATTGAAGTTTCGCAGCGCGACCAATCCCTTGCGCCGCAGCACCTTGGATGCCACCTCTTATTACTGGCATTTCATGGGACTGCTGTGGATCTACCTGCTGTTCATTTTGTGGTTGAAGCTCTAGGTCAATTCAACGGAGGTAACCATGAGTCAGGCCCATCTCGCGATCGAGAGCGTGTCACCCCACAGTGCTGGAGCGCACAGCACAGGTGTAATGGAAGAGAGTCCGTTTGCCATTCCATCCAGCAAGCTGGTGATGTGGCTATTCATTATTTCCGACGCCTGCACCTTCGGCGCAATGCTATTCGCTTATGGCTACATTCGGAACTCGGCGGCCGACTGGCCTCAGGTCTTTGAGTCCGCGAGCATCTGGAACTCCCTGCTGATGACCTTTATCTTGGTCACCACAAGTCTGACCGTGCTGCTCGCGCTGAAGGCGGCGAAGTCCGAGGATCGTGCGGGAGCGTTCCGCTGGACCATGATCACTGCCGCCGGAGGCATTCTGTTCACCTTGTTGCATCTCCGAGAATGGCTGAGTCTGATCGGCCAGGGTGCGCGCCTCTTCCAGAACCCCTGGGGATCGCCGATGTTCGGCGCGGCGTTCTTCTCCATTACTGGATTGCATATGGCCCACGTGATTGGCGGCGTGATTGCCTTGATCGTGGTCGGATTGAGCTACCGGGCTGGACGGTATGCCGCCCGGCATATCGAGATATGGGCGCTGTATTGGCACTTCGTCGATCTGGTTTGGATGTTCGTTGTGCCCTTGGTCTACTTGTTGAATATGAAGCGGTAAGTGACGAAGGCTAAAGGAGATCGGCCATGAGTCAAACGTCGACATCGGGTAGCATGACATCCATGACATCCACGTACCTTGTTTATGCCGCAATTCTGTTGATTGCCATCGTGCAGGTGATCGCCGCGATGGCCAAGGGCCCATCCCTCTGGCGCATGCTGTTTCTTGCGGCGATCCAGGGCTATCTCGCGGTGATGTTCTTCATGCATCTTCGCGACGAGAAACCAACGCTGCGGTTGGCACTGATCCCTGGCACACTGTTTGTGCTGGTCATGATGAATATGATCTGGGCCGATAGTTTCCGCTTGGCGGTAATGAAGCCTTTCGCGAAGTAAGGAGTCGTCATGAAGTTTCCGGGATTCAAGTTTGCCCTTCGTGCGAGAGTTGCGCTGGTTGGGGCGCTTGTACTGGCATCCAACGCTTCCGCTTCCGCGCAAAGCTGCGCTCTTTGCTACACCCAGGCTGCCGGCGCAGGACACCGTTTCATTCAGGGTCTACGCACCGGGATTCTGGTTCTGATCGTGCCTCCGATGTTTATGTCTATTGGCATCACGGTGCTTGCCTACAAGAAACGAAACCGGACGAACGACAATAAATCAGAAAACTCAGCGAACGACTGGTAGTACATACGAAGGAGAATCAACCGCTGTGAGTTCCTTCGTGTACCGTAGCCTTCCCCGCTAGTCAATGCCTGCACAAGTTAACGCATAGTCTCCCCGAAAAGTGTAGCCCCGGACGCCTTCGTCCGGGGTTGCGCACGAAGCGCACAATTAAGATCGTTGGTGGTAAAGCAGACTTGGGGTCAACATCACTGCCGCACCCTCGGTTCGCTCGCGAAGGCGTCCGTCCCTACACAATCTACTGCAGCCCGGCGGCTGCCAGCGTTTGCGGAAACTGGTTGCGCGTGATTTCACGCGGGCTCTCTGACCTTCCTTCAGAACTTCTCTGCGAATGAACCGCTTCCCGTGTCATAATTCCTCGCAAAAATAATCCGGTGCACCGATGCGTCATTTCCTAATCGCAGTTCTCTATGCTTCTAGCATTCTGCGGCCGTGTCTTGCGGCCACTCCCGCCGCTCCCAAGCCCATGCAGGTCTATTTCATCGATGTGGAGGGCGGCCAGGCGACACTCGTGGTGAGCCCGTCGGGCCAGTCGTTGCTGATCGATACTGGCTGGCCGGGAAATGAAGGTCGCGACGCCGATCGCATCCTTGCTGCTGCTCACCAGGCAGGACTGCAGCAGATCGACTTTGTTCTGATCACGCACTATCACCGCGACCACGTCGGCGGAGTCCCCGGGTTGGTGGATGGAATTAAAGTCGGAACCTTCGTCGATCATGGGTCAAATCTGGAAGACTCTCAGGTCACGCGCACCGATTACGCCGCCTACGAAAAAGCCATCGCCGGCCACGCGCATGTTGTCGTCAAGCCGGGGTGGAAGCTTCCCATCAAAGGGATAGACGTTCGAGTCCTGAGTGCCGCGGGCGATCACATCACCGCCTCACCGGCGGGCGCAGGCGAGGCAAATTCGTACTGTAAATCGGAACCGTCAGCCCCAGAGGATGCCACGGAAAATGCTCGTTCGGTGGGCGTTCTGGTCAGTTATGGCCAATTCCGTTTTCTCGACCTCGGTGACCTCACAAAGAAGAAGGAATTGGAACTGGCATGCCCAAACAATCTTCTCGGTACGGTCGATCTGTTTCTCGTAACTCACCATGGCGCCGACCTTTCGAATCCGAAGGCTTTGGTCTGGGCGCTTCATCCGCGCGTCGCCGTGATCGATAACGGCGCCCGCAAGGGGTCGAGCCCCGCCGCATGGCAGATTGTGCACGATGCTCCCGGACTAGAGGATCTTTGGCAGCTCCACTACGCCGCGGAGTCAGATCGCGATCACAATGTGGATCCCGACCACATTGCCAACGTGAAGGAGAACTGCGAAGGGAAGTACTTCAAGGTCACGGCCGAATCGGACGGTGCCTTCACCCTCACGAATGCGCGCACCGGAAATCAGAAGACGTACTCCAAGAAGTAGCCACGCGCCATGATCGTAATCGTCATGGGAGTCGTAGGCGCGGGGAAGACGACCGTAGGCAAACTGCTGGCTTCGCAACTTGGCTGGGAGTTCGCCGATGCAGATGACTTTCATCCCCAGTCAAACGTGGACAAGATTCGTTACGGCATAGCTCTCACCGATGTAGATCGCGAACCTTGGCTTGACCATCTGAAGGAGGCCATCGTCCGCTGGATAGATGAAGGGAAAAGCGTGGTCTTGGCATGTTCAGCGCTCAAACGCGCCTATCGGACAAAACTCCTCCTGAGTTCGCAAGTACGGTTTGTCTACTTGAAGGGAAGTACTGCCTTGATCGCCGATCGCTTACGTTCCCGCCACGGACACTTCGCCGGAGAGTCGATTCTGGCCAGTCAACTGGCAGATCTGGAGGAGCCAGAAAAAGCCATCACAGTAGATATAAGTGGCACGCCTGAGCAAATCGTGGCTGAAATCAAGAGAGGGCTAGCAATGGAGTAGAATCCTTCCACTGTGGCGCCGGCGTCCCGCTGGCGGTCGCGCGGGCATCTTGCCCGCGCTCTGCGGGCCGCGGAGGATCTGCGTAAGCACTGCAAACACCCAGGGTGATCGGAAACCGCATTTGGAAACCACCGCCAACCGCCTCGAACCCGTTGTAGTCTCCCGGTTGATGTGGCGCCTGATGCCGTTCCTGTTCCTTCTCTACATTATTGCTTATCTGGACCGCATCAACGTCAGCTTCGGCGTCCTCCAGATGCGCGATCAACTCGGCCTCAGCGATCGTGTCTATGGCCGAGCCGCCGGAATCTTCTTTGCCGGCTACTTCCTCTTTCAGGTTCCGAGCAACCTGGTGCTGGAGAAATTTGGCGTTCGCCGTTGGATTTCCGCCTTGATGGTCACATGGGGTGTGATCTCCTGCCTAATGATCTTCATCCGCGGCCCGATCAGCTTCTACACCATGCGCTTCCTGCTGGGCGCCGCCGAGGCTGGCTTCTTCCCCGGCATGATCCTTTATATGAAGCGCTGGTTCCCGGCAAGCTCACGGGCCCGCGCCGTGGCATGGTTTATGACGGCCAACCCGCTGGCTGGAGTCGTGGGCAGCCCGGTCTCCGGTGCCCTGCTGGGGCTTCACAGCGGCGGACTGATGGGCTGGCAGTGGATGTTTCTTATCGAGGGCCTACCCGCTATCATCTTCGGCGCCGCCGTTTTCTGGACGCTCGCCGACCATCCCCGGGAAGCAGATTGGCTAAATACGGAGGAGAAAGACTGGCTACTGGACAAGTTGGCAAGCGAGCAGCGCTCCGAGGCCGCCGTCTCCCAGGTGGATTTCTGGAAAGTCCTTGTTAGCCCGAGGATCTGGCTACTGTCGATGGTCTACTTCGGGGTATCCACCACCATGTACGGGGTCACTCTGTGGCTCCCCAGCGTGATCCGCTCGTTCTCGGGGCTGAGTTATTTTTGGACCGGTGTGATCGCCTTGCTGCCGTTTCTAGTCACGGTCGTGGTGATGGTTGTGGTAGGAATCCACTCCGATCGGGCAGGAGAGCGCCGTTGGCACACAGCCATTCCGGCATTTACCGCGGCTGCTGGAATGGTGATCGCAGCCTATGGTGGCTCGACACTCGTTGTTGTCACAGGGCTCGCCATGGGTATGGCTTTTGCAGAGGCGATGTGCGGTCCCTTCTGGGCGATGGCGACTTCGCGCATGGCCGGGCTCTCGGCGGCAGCGGGGATCGCTGTCATCAACTCGCTGGCGAATCTGGGTGGCTACTTCGGTCCCGACATCATCGGTAAATTTCGCACCGCAAATGGCGGGTTTAAAGGGGGCTTGCTGGCAATCGCCGCTGTCCTGATCGTGAGTGGCGTTGTGGCCGTTCTGCTCGGGGGGCAGCCGGATCGCTTACCTGGTTCGGCGAACTCGTAACCCTTCCCAAAGGAACTTCGCTAACGCTCCAAACGCCAGCACTGCCATTCCCGCTCCCATATGCATCAGGTAGAAGGCTCCAGCCTTGCGGTCGCCAGTAACCACGAAATGCCAGAAGATAAGTGCCGCAGGGACCATGATCGCGCAGCCTAAGACGAATAACCTGTTCGCCGCCAGAGAAACGCATAGCCCCGCGAGCGCGAAGCATCCGACCTCCAGCTTGAGGTCAAATGCAGATCCTCCGGAGTGAGCCGCCATCCCAAAGATCTCTCCGAATAATATGGAAATGCCCGCAACTACCGTGAGCGTGAAGTCCCGGAAGTGCGCGACAGTCTTTCGTTCGCATCCGAGGGCATCTACAAATTGCTGGCGGATCGGTTTCATGCGTCGAGCGGTCCAAATGGACTGGATTCTTAATTCAAACCCGAGTCATGCCCTTGGAGCAGTAATGACCTTGCGTCGATCCTGCCGGGTTAATGACTCAAACTTGAATAGATTGTTTACAATAGAGGTTTCGTTCGAGCTCCGGGTATTCAGCCTTTTGAGGCAATAATAGAATTTTGGAACCGTCAAACCACAACTCCAGTGCGGCCCCCACCGTCTACTGGCGGGTTGAGGGCAGCTTGCTGGACCTGACCGTCGTCAGGCCGCTGGCGTTCTTCACCTGGAATGCGCAGACCTTCGCCGAGCGCATCCGCCGACGAGGACTCATCTTTTTGATGGCGGTGCTACGCCCATTTCTCTATTCCACCAACCGAAAGTTCGCGACGCGGGTCGTACACACGGTCCTGCGCGGCGTAACCCGCGACCGACTGGATCTTCTGGGGGAAGAGTATTTCGAGTACAAGCTCAAGCCTCGCCTGAAGCCAGAAGGAGTTCGGGCTGTTCAAGAGCTTGTGCAGTCGGGCGCTGACGTAGTACTGGTCAGTCAGGCGCTAGACCACCTGATGCGTCCGTTGGCGCAGCATCTCGGAGTGAAGCGCATCGTTGCCAACCGCCTGGAATTCCGTGACGGTACCGCGACCGGCCGGCTGCTCGATCCCGTGATTCGTCCGCGCGGCGCCTTCGCTCCTTTCCGCGAAAACATGCCTGACGGCCGCCGTGCTCCGAAAACTCTCGCCCGCCATCTCGACATCACCTTGGAAGAATTGCGGGCGGCGGTTACTCCTGCACATCGCCAGATGCCGTCCGCTGTGCGCCCGGTTGTTCATTTTGACGGACAGAAGCCTGCTCCGGGATTTTCTGTGCGCCGCGCTTTTGCGGGCAAGCAGATCATGTTGATTGGTGTGACCGGGTTCATCGGCAAGGTCTGGCTGGCCAACATCCTGCTGGACTTGCCCGAAGTGAAGCGGATCTATTTGCTGATTCGCCGTCAAAAGTCAAATCCGGGCGAACGCCGCTTTGAGAAGATGATTGAAGACTCGCCTGTTTTCGATCCGCTCTTTGAGCGTCACTGCGACCTCCTTCCCGAATTTCTGCGCGAAAAGGTCGAGGTGATCGAAGGCGATGTCACGCAGTCTGGTCTCGGCCTGAGTCCTGAAATAGCTCGATCCTTGCAGAAGAATCTGGATTTGATCATCAACAGCTCCGGCCTCACCGATTTCAATCCCGATCTTCGCGACGCTCTAGCCACGAATACCGACGCACCCCTCAATGTTCTCGAATTCGTCCGCGGCTCCGACCACTCCGGGCTTGTGCATCTCTCCACCTGCTACGTGGCCGGAGAGCAGGATGGTCGTGTCAGCGAAGAGCTGATTCCCAACTTCAATCCTCGCGGCCTTGCCGATTTCGATGCCGAGCAGGAATGGCGTTCCTTGCATTTGGTGGTCCGCGAGGCCGAGCAGCGCGCCGAGAGCGAAGAAGTCACCTCTGGTTTGCGCATGCAGGCCCAGTCCAAGGAACATGCCGCGAAGAACCTGCAAGGCGCCGCCCTCGAGAACCAGATCCGCAAAGGACGGGTCCGCTGGCTGAAGACTTACCTGACCGAGGCCGGTACCAGGCGCGCGAGGGAACTCGGCTGGCCCAATACCTACACCCTCTCGAAGAGCCTCGCGGAGTCGCTGATTATCAAGCACGGAGCAGGCCTCCCGGTTGCAGTCGTGCGACCGGCCATCGTGGAAACTTCCGTCGCGAAACCGTTCGTGGGATGGAATGAAGGCATCAACACCTCGGCCTCGCTGTCCTATCTGTTGGGCACTTATTTCCGCCAGCTGCCCTCGAAGGAAAGCAAGCGTCTCGACATCATTCCGGTGGATGCGGTCTGTGACGGCATGACGCTGATTGCCGCCGCGGTGATGGAGCGCCGTCATGAACCCCTCTATCAGTTGGCAACGTCGGTAACAAACCCATGCGATATGGGCCGCTCGATTGAATTAACCTCCCTCGCCCATCGCAAGCACTACCGCGCACAGGAAGGACTGGAATCGTGGTTGCGGCTGCGCTTCGATGCCATCTCCGTTTCGAAAGAGCGCTACAACCGCATGTCAGCGCCGGCACAGAAGGCAATCGTGAAGTCGATTCAGCGCATCATGTCGCCGCTGCCGCTGAAACGTGCCCCACTGGTGAAGACAGAACGAAACCTCGAGCGTGTCGAAAAGTTAATCGAACTGTTCGAGCCATTCATTCTGCTGAACGAACACGACTTCACCGCGGAGAATATCGAGAAGCTGTCGCATGCGCTCGTGCCCGAAGAGCGCGAACAGTTTGGCTACGACACACGCTCGCTCGATTGGTGGGAGTACTGGATTAACATTCACATCCCGGCGCTGCGCCGCTGGACGTATCCTCTGATTGAAGGCCGTCCGCTGGAGCCGCGCCCTCCGCGCAGCTTTCAGCTGGCGCCCGCAAATATAGACACCGTCCGCACTGGGACCAATGGAGCAACGTGGCGATATTCCTGACCGGCTCGACCGGATACATCGGCGCACATGTCGCCGCCAATCTTCTACAGGGGTACAGCGCCTCGCTAAACGTGCTGGTTCGCGCGCGCGATCCTCAAGAAGCACAGTTGCGGCTTTGGCGGGCTCTGCAATTACACTTGCCGTTCCCGGCTTTCTTCGAATACCTCCAGACCAAGGTGCGAATCTTCTGCGGCGACCTGACCTCTCCCGGTTTCGGCCTTGGGCGTGACGAATACGATCGCCTGGTGCATACGACCGATTCGGTTATTCATTGCGCTGCATCGCTGAACCGCAAGTCGGAGAAGACCTGTCTCAATGTCAACCTTCGCGGCACGCTGGAGGTATTGACCTTGGCGCGCCATGCCGAGCATTATCACGGCCTGCGGCGCTTCAGCGAAGTCAGCACGGTGGCGGTGGCCGGGAAGCGCAGCAACGAAGTCGTCACCGAAGATAAGTCGATCGAGTGGGATCGCTCTGACTATGATCCCTACGCGCGCACCAAGAAATTTTGTGAACACATGGCTCACGTTCTGCTTCCGGACACGCCGAAGACGATCTTTCGTCCCAGCATCGTTCTCGGCGACAGCCGCCACGCAGAGACCACTCAGTTCGATATGGTGAAGGCGTTTGTGTTCCTAGCGGGATTGCCTGTGCTGCCGTTTCGGCCGAATGACAAGATCGATATCGTCAATGTGGATTTTGTCGCCGACGCCATTGCCGCCTTGCACCTGAAAGATCAGCCGAAGTACGACACTTATCATTTGTCGTCCGGCACATCGTCGCAGACCTTCCGCGAGCTGACCACTGTTCTCGCGGATGCGCAGCAGAGGCGCCGTCCCGTATTTCTCCCCTTCACCGAGAAGCCCTTCGGGGGTTCAGTCAAGTTCCTCTCGAACCGGAAAGGCCAGCTGGGTCATGGCGCATCTTTGTTGAAAGTCTTTATGCCGTACCTTCTCTGGAACACCGTGTTCGACAACACGCGGGTGACGTCTGAGTTGGGCCGCAGGCCCGTTCTATTTTCGCAATACAGCTTGCCGCTGTTGAAGTTCAGCCGCGAGAACAATTTCGAGTACCAATATGAGCCTTGGCCCGCGGCCCGAGGAGGTACCGCCGCATGATGGATTTTGTTCTGGAGGCGTGGGTCAGTGCCAACATTGAACGCGCCAAAGCACGCTGGATGCTGGGTGGCAACAAACCGTGGCAGCCCGGCGAGAAACTAAAGCTCCTTTTCGCCGGATACAACGGTACCCGCAACACGGGTTCTGATGTGCGGGTGGAAGAGATGCTGCGCCAGATCCGGCACATCCTCGGCGCAGACCG
>DATEHP010000287.1:0-10768 GCA_035279505.1 Candidatus Sulfotelmatobacter sp.
AGGCCGGTGCTCTGGCGGATTAAGCCGAAATCCATGTGGCGATAGGCCGTGACGAAAGGAACGGAAATCAGCAGCAAGAGGGCGCAGACGGCAGTTGAAAGATGGCGCGGATAGAATTTTTCAGTGATGCCGCGGAGACCGGCTAAAGCGAGAAACACGATCCAAGGGATGAAAGGGAATACGAGACGGATGCCAGGGGAAAAGGGCCACAAAATCGCCATCGCGGCATAGGGCAGGAGAAGGGCTTCGACGATCGTCAGTCCTCGTTTGCATTGATCAAAGAGTCCCGCCAGAGTGAGAAGCGCAACGGCCCCGAGCAGGAAGAATGAGAACGCGTTGTGAGTTGAGGCTACCCAGAAACCGGCCAGTGTTCTCGGATACGAGATTAGATGTGCTCCAACCGTGCTTAGAGAAGCGTGGAAGGTCCCGCCATAACTGCCAAACTCTGAGCCAATGAAATTGTTTTGCAGCAACAACAGGGCCGCGCACGTGGAGAGCGCGACAACTGTGATTCGCGTAATTGCGTGGACCTTCAGCAAATCGTAAAGCACCAGTCCGGCAAGCAGTGCGATACCAGCAGTACGCGTTCCGATCGCGAGATACAGAGCGATACCGATCAGAATCCCCCAGCGCCAGGGAGTGGGACTATTCCCTGGCGCCCGATGCACGAGAGCGGCGGTTACATAGAAAAAGAGTAAGAAGGGTAAGTCAGAGAGCACATTGTCTTTGGCTGCCCAGAAGTGTGGACTGAAGCCGAGTATGACTGCCAGCGCGATGGTGTATTCGCGGCCGAGATCGCGTTGCCAGTAGAGGCAGATTACCGCTAAGGCAAGCACGAAAAAGATCACCTGCTCGAATTTCATCGGGACCAGATTCAGCCCAAAGAACCGGACTACCGGGGCCAGAAGCAGTGGAAAAACCGGCGGATAGGTGCGAGGACTGACGGGAGCCGTTGGAGTGAAGAGATATCCGGTCTGGGCATAGGAGCGGCCTTCGACGATGTTTTGCGCGTGATGTATGTACATTGCGAAATCATCGGCCCAGATATGACCTTGGCGGATTGTGACGGCGTGGAAGATGGCAATCGTTATGAGCAGGAGAGTTAGCCAGAGATAGTGAGTTGTCGATGGAGGCTGGCGCATCGCGTGTGTAAAGGTTTCTCAGTTCGACTCTGCACTTCACCCATGGAAATTTCCAGCGCGCAGTGTGTGTTTTTCGATGCAACGTGCCATTTCGGGAAAGGAAAGCTGACAAATCAGGCTGCGGGGCTGTCGCTCAGCGGAAAGTCGTGTCGTCCCTAAGGGGGACCTTTTATGTCCAACTACGGCCGGAAGGGAGTATCCGTCGGCCCATGATTCCCGATTTCGCAGGCCAGGCCGGCCTGATCATTGTCCCGTAGGGACAATTGAAAATAGCCCGCCAGTTCACTGGCGGGTCGGCAATGCAGATCGATACCCGCGCCCCGTAGGGACAGTTGAACCTTTGCCACCGCAAGCGAGCTCGAGGAAGAGTTCAAGGCGTTTTTGAAGACGCATGATGTGGACTACGATCAGTGCAACGTGTGGGGATAGGATCGTGCCCTGGATTCAGGCGTCCCTACGGGACGCGATGGATTTCCCGCAGGCACCCGGCGTTGAAACTCCGGGCTATTGTCAGCGGTCCCTACGGGACTCGTTGCGTTCTGTGCCAGCTACCCGGCACTTCCGTGCTGAGCTTTCGCATGCCGCCGCTTCGCGTTGGATTGTGGGTGATTCCTGGTCCTTTAGGTTGACGTTCCTTGCGGGGGGTCGAGCAACTCCATGCCGACGTCGGGCGTGCTCTGGCTGAGGAGGCGCAGGCGGTACCAGAAGACGATTGTCAGCAGCGAGAATAGGAAGATGATGGCGGAAACGGCGTTGATCTCAGGTGTGATACCACGGCGCAGGCGTCCCCAGATTTCGAGAGGGAGCGTGTTGTCGCGGCCGATCAGGAAGAAGCTGACGGCGATCTCGTCCATCGAGAGGGTGAAGATCAACAGCGCCGCGCCAATGATTGGCAGCTTCAGATTCGGTACCGTGATCCGCCAGAATGTCTGCCAGTAGTTCGCGCCTAGATCGAGCGATGCTTCTTCCTGTGCGCGGTCCAACTTTTGCAATCCAGCGAAGACTTCTGTGGCTGCGACGGAGATTAATGAAGTTCCGTGGCCCAATGTAATGGTAAGCAGGCTCAGCTTGACACTTGTGAGGTTGAAGAGCATCAGCAAGGAAAGACCGGTGATGATTCCGGGCAAGATCAGTGGGAGAAGAACTAGTCGGCGAAACAGAGCTTTTCCGGGAAATTGCACGCGATCGAGCGCAAGTGCGGCAGGGATCCCTAACGCAAGCGAAATTGCCATCGCTGCTAATGCGACCTGCAGGCTGTTGAGCACTGCGTCCCAGATGGCTCCGTCTGCGAAGAGAATACGGTACCAGTTCAGCGTGAGGTGATGCGGAGGAAATCCGCCCACTCCTTGACGGTTGAATGAATACAGGATGAGAACTGCAATCGGCAGATACAAGAAGGCGAAGACGGCGGACGCATGCAGGGCGAGCCAGGTTGAGCGCGGAGCAGCACGGCGTTGTTGAGAGTCTGCGAGAATCATTGAAAGTCAAAAACGAAAGTTAAAAACCCTACCCTGTCGCACAAACGCGATAAGGATGGGGCACCCGAAATTCTCTTCCTTGCCGCTCATGAGAAACTCCACTTCTTTTCCAGTCGCTCAGACATGAAGAGCAGACTTACCACAATCACCAGCATGCATAGGGAAATCGCGGCGCCGAGGGGCCAATCGTAGGCCGCTCCGAACAGGCTAACCACAATGTTCGAGATCATGATGCCGCTTGGGCCACCGAGCAGCAGGGGTGCAAGGAAGTCTCCGAGGCTTAAGACGAAGGCGAACGTTGCCCCGGCTACAACGCCGGGAATGGAAAGGGGGAAGATCACTTTCCAGAATGTCTGTGCGGGCGTGGCTCCCAGATCATGCGAGGCTTCGACGAGATTGCGGGGAACGTGCTCGAGCGAGGCGTAGATTGGCAGAATTGTGAAGGGAGTGTAGATGTGCGTCAGGGTCAGAACCACGGCGAACGGGCTGTAAAGCAGAAAATCCAGCGGATGGGTGGTCAGATGGACATACTGCAGCAGAGTATTGAGCACGCCATCTGATCCGAGAATTGTCTTCCATGCGTAGGCTCGCACCAGATAGCTGACCCATAAAGGAATGATGATCATCTGATAGAGGAGGTCTTTCCTCTTCCCCGCGTAAAACGAAAGGAAGTACGCCAGCGGATATCCCAAAAGAAGAGAGAAGAGCATCACTCGCGTGGCAATCCACATGGAGCGCAACAGGGTTTGCCAATAGACGGACTTCTGCAGCAACTCTTTATAGTTGTTGAGATCCCAGGAATGCAGGATTGTTTGCGCCGCTGTGACCGACCAGAAGCTGTAACAGAACATGAGCGCATAAGGGAAGAGCAGGAAGACTGCGACCCAGGCCAGCGGCGGCACGGTCACAGCGGTCTTGTAGGCGCGCGAGAACATCAGGCTCGCTCCGGAGATTCGCGCACAGGAATGGCGTCATCGGGGGAGAACTCGAGTTCAACTTCCTGTGCGGTCAGTGCGCCGCTGGAGGTCCGCATCACGAGGACCAATCCATCGGCGCATTCGATGCGAACCAGTGAGGTCGCTCCGTGGAAGGCTTGTTGCAGAACTTTTCCTGTGACTCGAACTGTGCCGTTTGAGGCTACACTGCTTGGTCGCAGGTGCTCGGGGCGCAATGAAAACAGGGTTGGACCGTCAGTGGTCGTAGTTCGCCATGACAGGACTCCGCAATGCGCCACGCTGTCGCGGACCTCGGCGCGAAGCAGGTTGGTATGTCCGATGCACTGGGCGACATACGCCGTGGCAGGGCGACTATAGATTTCGCGAGGCGTAGCCACCTGCTCCAGTTCACCCGATCGGAGCAGTGCGATCCGGTCCGACATGACCATCGCTTCTTCCTGATCGTGGGTGACGAAGACAAACGCGATGCCGACCTCGCGCTGCAAAGACTTCAACTCCACCTGCATCTGCCGGCGCAGGTTCGCGTCGAGCGCGGAGAGTGGCTCGTCGAGCAGCAGCAGGTTCGGGCGATTCACAAGCGCACGCGCGAGTGCGACCCGTTGCTGTTGTCCACCGCTGATTTTCGACGGCTTCTTCCTGGCATGCGTTGTCATTTTTACTTTCTCCAGCGCCTCGGTGACTCGCTGCTCGATTTCGGCGTCCGGCCGCTTGGCAACGCGCAAGCCGTAGGCGACGTTCTGTTCGACGGTCAGGTGAGGGAAGAGCGCGTAATTCTGAAAGACTGTATTCACGCGCCGCCGGTAGGGAGGTTGCTGGTCGAGGCGCTCGGCACCCATCCACACTTCGCCTGAGGTGGCCGTTTCAAAACCGGCGACGATCCGCAGAAGTGTCGTTTTTCCGGAGCCACTCTCACCCAGGATGGTCAGGAATTCGCCTTCGGCGATCTCAAGCGACACGTCGCGCAGCACAACATTGCGGCCGAATGTCTTGGCAATATTGCGGATGCTTAACAGCGTTGGCTTTTGGGCAGGTGTCGCGCTCACGGGCGTCTTTATTGCGCTGCTTTCACATCATTCCAAACTTCAGTGTATTTGGCGCGCCGGGGCACGTTTTGCCAGAAGTAAATACGTTTCTGGTAATTCTCGACATCATCGAGATGCAGAGTCTTCGCCTCGTCCGCCGTTATGAACTGCGCCGCTTGGGGATTCGCGGGAACGTAGTGCGTCTTGTCGGTGACCAACTTCTGCGTCTTGGCCTCGATCATGTACTCCAGGAACTTCTGCGCCAGTTCCTTGTTATCGCTGCCGGCGGTGATCATCAGGTGATCGATCCAGCCGGTTGTGTTTTCCTTTGGGATGGTTTCTCCGGCAGGGAAGCCCGCTTTCTTTAAATCTGCTGTATTCAGCGGCCAGCCCATCGCAATCACCACTTCGTGACTCTGGAATAGATTGGTAAGCTCTCCGCCGGTGGCCCACATCTTGCGGACATTGGGTTTCAACTCCAGTAACTTCTTCTTCACTGCCTCCAGTTGCGCGTCAGTCAGGTTGTAAAGTTGGGAAGGATCCGGCTTGTCATATCCGAGGACCTGGGCGGCCATGTACACGGTAGACAGATCGTCCCACACCGAAACTTTTCCTTTGTATTTGGGGTCCCAAAAGACGCTCCATGAATCTGGAGGCTGTTGAAAAGCAGTCGTGTCATAAATGATGGGATCGGGGCCCCACATGAAGGGCACGCCATAGACCTGCCCATTTGCTCGTACCAGAGGCAGGGAAGTGAGTTGTGCAGAAAGTTGCCCGTAGCTGGGAATCTTTGAAAGGTCGAGAGGAGCGGCCAGTCCGGAGGTGGCAATGGATGTGGCTACGTCGCTGGAGGGCGAAATCACATCGTAGGTTCCGGCGCTGCCTCCGCGCAGTTTGGCCATCAATTCGTCGCTCGATCCCATGTAGGAGGCTGAGACTTTGCAGTGATTCTCGTCTTCAAACGGTTTCACAAACGATGGATCGGCGTAACCTTCCCACACCAGCAGATTCAAGGTGGGTGTCTTCTTTGTGCAGGAACCAACCAATAATACAGCCGCGAACAGGGGCAACAGACTTGCAGCGTGTTGCCTGGACATGTTTCCTCCAACTCTCAGTCGCCCCTCGCGCAAGTTGTGCACGAAAGGCGCGCTCAGGAATCTAGAATGTGGGCGGTGTGTTTACCCACAGCAGTAACGTTTCTTTTCGCCCAGGATTTTTCCAGCGGTGCGGCGTAGCGCTCTCGAAATAGAAGCTGTCTCCTGATTTCAACCGGTACTCTTCGCCGTCCACACAGATCTGCAATTCTCCGCGCAGCACATAAATGAACTCTTCTCCCTCATGCGCGTACGACTCGCCGCTCCCTGATTCCGGCGCGATGCGGAACAAATGTGGTTCCATCACGGTATTGCCCCACGCCAGGAGTTCCATGCGAACCCCGGTCCCGGCCTCCAGTACCTTGCGCTGCGCAGGACGAACCTGGCGACTGCTGGCGCCGTTTGCGTCAAAGAAATCGAGAATGTTTGTCTTGTAGAAGCGAGCGAGCTTGCGCAGGGTGCCCACCGATCCGCTCATCTGGGAGCGTTCGAGGGCGCTGAGGAACCCGACCGAGATGCCGACAGCCTCCGCGACCTGGGCGAGAGAGAGGCGCCTTCGGGCCCGCAGTTGCCGCAGATGCGCCCCAATGGCTCCGGCGTTTCCGTCTGCGGCGGGGCGCACCTTGCCTTCTTTTTTGAGCAATTGCACGATGGCGGCCGCATTCAATCCCTGCACTTTGCGCAGGAACCGGGCTCGCTTTAACAACTTCACATCGTCGGAGGTGTAGAGCCTGTACTTGCTTTGGGTGCGCCGCGGGCGTGCCAAGCCCAGGCTCTCCCACGAGCGGATGACCGAAGGCGACATTCCGACCTTGCGGGCGACGTCTCCGATTTTCAAGTAAGGTTCGGGCATAGGCTTTATCGCTATCGCGACCGAGGAGAAAATTCGGGGCAATTCGAATTTCGAATTGACGGGATGCGCTTTTTTCTGCTTGACAGCCCCTGCCCTGGTTCTCTAACCTTGCGGGATTATAGCAAGGTTGTGGCGGGATGCAAGCCGTTCGTTTTCCCAGGATACAAACTCTCCCGATAACCGGAGGCACCATGCCGTCACCGCGAGCCCGCTGGTCCGTAGTATGTCTGGTTCTCGCTTTCTGTCTATTCGTTCCCGCGGTGGCGCCCGCGCAGAGCACCGGTGGCCGCATCTTGGGCCGTGTCGCAGACTCCAGCGGTGCCGTGCTCGCTGGCGTCAAGGTGACCCTTACCAACGAAGCGACAGGAGTATCCGCCGAAACCCTCACGAACGGAAACGGTGATTACGTGTTTCCTCTAGTCGTGGTCGGTTCGTATCGAATGGAATTCGACCTTGCGGGGTTCAAGAAGAACCTGCGGAACGGGGTGAATGTCGATCTCAACCAAGTGCAGACAGTCAACTCCGTCCTTCAAATCGGCGAGACCAAGGAAACAGTGAACGTCACGTCGGAAGCGCCAATGGTCGACACATCCAGCACGCAGTTGGGAGCCGTCATGGACTCCCGGCAGGTTTCGCAGCTACCTCTCAACGCCCGCGATACCTACCAGTTGCTGCAGTTGCAGCCCGGTGTCCAGGGTGTGGGCGGATCCGATCTGTTTTATGGCAGCAACCAATCGGGGGCGGTTTCGGTCAACGGCGGCCGCGGGCGCTCCAATAATTTTAATGTCAATGGCGGTGACGGGAATGATTTGTTTGTCAATTCACCGGCCATACAGCCGACGCCTGACAGCATTGCTGAGTTTCGAGTCTTGTCCAATACCTTTGACGCCGAATACGGGCGAAACTCCGGCGCGGTCATTAACGTCGTTACGAAATCAGGCACCAATGCATGGCATGGCAGCATGTACGAGTTTCTGCGCAATCAAAAATTCAATGCCAGAGGCTACCTGGATCCGATACGGCCCGACGACAAGCAAAACCAGTTTGGCGGGACCTTTGGCGGACCCATAGTAAAAGATCGAACATTCTTCTTCGCATCCTACGAGGGCCGACGGGTGGTGCATGGCATCGCTTCTGACGCTGTCGTCGTTCCCACCGCGGCCGACCGCCAGCAGCCCCTGGCCGCCAGTGGTTCCATTACCACCGACACTTTCGCAGCGATGCTGAATGCTCGATGCAACGCGAATATTCCGCTTCCATCCACAACCAGTGGAGGGTCTGTCGACTATGCCTCTGCGTTTCCCAATGGCGTTCCCACAAATTGTTTTGATCCGGTAGCTCTGGATCTGGTTAACCGGTACGTGCCTTGCCCGAACGCGGATCCGACCTGTGCCGACCTGAGCAATACGAACAATATTTTCCAATCTGTTCCGAACGATCATTCTCGCGCCAATCAGTTCACCGTGAAGGTGGATCACCGCATCAACGACAAGCAGAATCTCAGCATCTACTACTATTTCAACAACGCCGTCGATTCTCAGCCGTTTACGCGATTTCAAGCGGCTACGCCGAATCTCCTGCCCGGATTCGGCAACGACAATTCGACGCGCTCCCAGCAATGGAATATTTCCCATACGTGGACGCTCGGCACCAATTCAGTGAATGAATTCCGCGTTACCTACTTTCGCGAGGCGCAACCCACCTTCCTTCATCCCCAGCGCACCAACCTCGTTCAAGATTCGTGTAGCTCCGCCCTGGGGGCAATCTGTTTCACCGGGACGACCGACGTACCCAGCGTGATTCCCTCGAACCCAAGGATCGGGATTACTCCCAACCTGCCAAACGCTGCTCAGCACGAAGGAGTTCCTTTCATCACAATTCAGGGTGGGTTCACCATCGGCAATGACTACGAGGGCGAGTTGCCGCAAGTCGGGAACACTTATCAATTCAGTGATAACTTCACTCGCGTTGTGGGGAACCATACCGCCAAGTTCGGCGTGGATTTCAGAATCCAACGCTTCTTCCAGACGTTATATTTCGATCCGCAAGGTGATTACACCTATTCGGGAGGCGGGCCAAACGATTCCGGGAGCACTCTTGGCAACTATCTGCTCGGACTTCCCGATTCCTATCTCCAGGGGTCCACACAGTCGGAAGACATCCGCAGCCGATCCATCTATCTGTTTGCCCAGGATAGCTGGAAGATTCGTCCAAACATTACCCTGAATTACGGTCTGCGATGGGAGTTCAACCAGCCGATGTATGATGCCGGCCTGCGCTATCAGACTTTTCGGCCTGGACAAGCCACCTCTGTTTTCCCATGCCAACTTAGTGCAGACAGTTTGACCGCTCTTGGCTATAGCAATCCGAATTGCAGCGATCCGACTTCTGATTCTGCTGGCGTATTTCCTCTCGGTCTTGTGATTCCGGGAGACAAGGGCGTGCCCAAAGGACTCACTGCCAGTTACTACAAGGCATTTGCACCCCGAATTGGAATTGCGTGGGATCCTCACAGGGATGGAAAGACTACGATCCGCGGTGGTTTCGGCATCTTCTACAACCCCATTGAGCAGTTGGTGCTCGAACAGTTCCAAGGCGAGCCCCCATTCGGCGGCAGCTCATTAATCTCGGAAGGTCTGTTCACCACGCCGTTTGTGAGCCAAGGCGGCGGTCCCGGCAATCTCACCATTGCTCCCAACCCGTTCAACGGAATTCTCGCTCCTAAGCCGGGCACGTCGGTTGACTGGTCGGCGTTCCGCCCGATCCTGCTCTTCGGTGAGCTCCAACCAAATCTGCGCGCGCAATACACCTCGCAATACAACCTTGGAATTCAACGTCAGATTGCCAAGGATCTGGTATTGTCCGTCGGGTATGTTGGTTCCCAGGGACACCGCCTGCTCGTTACCCGTGACTTGAACTATGGGAACCCCCAGACCTGCCTCGATTTACTGGCCATGTCCAACACGTATGGCGACCAAAACTTGTCCTGCGGCCCCTATTTTGCCGATAGTCCATTCTTCATTCCAACCGACGAGAGCGGGGTGCCGACCGTTGCACCAGCTGGGGGCCTGCATATTCCCTATGGACCGAACGGCCCGACTGTAATTCCCGCAGGCACTCAGATTAGTTCTGTTGCGCCGAACGGAATTACCCTAGTCGGCCTAAGGCGATATTCTTCCCCGCGTTGCGACCCAATGTCGGGCAACGCATGTCCATCCGACGGCGTGCCGGTGTTTTCCAGCATTTTCTCGCAGGATACCGCGGCTGCCTCGAACTACAACTCCTTGCAGGCATCGTTGGAGAAGAGACTCAGCCACGGGGTTCAGTTTGAACTGGCGTACACCTTCAGCAAGTCGATCGACAACGCTTCGAGTTTTGAAAACATCATTCGGCCCACCTGTGACCGCTGCAATCGGTCACTCTCCCTCTTCGACGCCAGGCACCGCATCGTGGTCAGTTACCTGTGGGAACTGCCGGTGCGTCGATACCAGGGATTCAAGGGAAAGCTGCTGGATGATTGGGCTGTGTCAGGAATTACCAGTCTGCAGAGTGGCTTCCCGATCAGCATCAAGTCCAACGCCGATGCCGAGTTGATGAACAGCTTCGATTTCGAACTTCCCGGCAAGCCCAACCTGGTCGCACCATTCCATTCGCAGGATCCTCGGGGCCACGGCGGTTATGCCTTCAACGCATCGTCGTTCATGTTGCCGGATTACACCAACGCAAGTGCAAATCCGATATCGCTTTTGGGAAACTCACCCCGCACCCTCTGCTGCGGACCCGGGATCAGAAACGTTGATTTCTCCGTGCAAAAACTCGTGCAAGTTGGAGAGGGAAAACACTTCGAATTCCGCGCCGAGTTTTTCAACATCTTCAACCATGCCCAGTTCCTTAATCCGGATGGGAACATTAGCGACGCCAACTTTCTCGCCGATGGGCTGACTCCCGATCCAGCAAATCCCGGGGATTTTGGACGCGTCAAGCACACGCGCGATCCACGGAATGTTCAGTTTGCTTTGAAGTTTGCATTCTAGAATATGAATGTCCCCGGGCGGCTTTCCGCCGCCCGGCAATCTAATGGCCGCGCGACTGCCGGCCTGAGTTATCTCGGAGACCACGATGTACCCCGATCTGCAGAAAGAGCTCTCGACATTCGAGCGCCGCACGCCCAAATCCGCTGAAGCCCACAAGAAGAATCTCAAACGCATTCCGCTGGGTGTGGC
>DATEHP010000288.1:0-38120 GCA_035279505.1 Candidatus Sulfotelmatobacter sp.
TCCCATTTCTTCGGGATACAACGCGAAGTTTCCGACGATCATTTGCCATTCGTGAAGCGGGGCGTGCCATCCTCCGATCTCATCGACTTCACCTACGGCTACAATCTCGCCTACTGGCACACGACGGAAGATACGATCGACAAACTGAGCCCGCGCAGCTTGCAGATTGTCGGGGGAGTCGTGCTCGAGACGTTGCGCATCCTCGACAGGATGGATCCGCTTCCGCCGAAGTAAACCCATCAACCACAAAGGACACGAAGGTGCACGAAGGAAGACCATGAGAGATTTTCCTTCGTGAACCTTCGTGTCCTTCGTGGTTTCAGCCTTTTTGCTCTTTTTCAGAATTTCATTTCTAATGCACAACAATATGCGAACTATGAAGACCCTGTTCTTTGTTTGCATTCTTCATCTAGCTTCATCCGCCGCTAATCCTCCCGCAGACAACAACGACGTCAACAAGATCATTCAGGCCGCTTTCCAGCCCTCGCCGATCCAGGAAAATCTCCGCCGACTCACTGACGAAGTTGGTGGTCGAATTCCGGGCACTCCCGCCATGCAGCACGCCGTGCAGTGGGGCATGCAGGCTCTTAGCGCAGCCGGAGCCGACAGCGTGCATAGCGAAGGCTTCGAAATCCCAAACTCCTGGGCCGAAGGTGCGACCGAAATGAGCGCGACTACGGCCCACCAGGTCAGCACTACTGGCGTGGGAGGAGGGACAGTCCTTTCTTCTTTTCGTCTACGCGCTGTTTCGGTGGCGTGGGCGCCAGCGCTTGCTCCAGTCAAACATGTTCCTGTAGTAGATATCGGCGACGGAACGGAAGCCGCATTCCAGAAGGCCGGCGACGTGACGGGGAAGATTCTTCTGGTGCACACCGCCGTCCTCAAAACCTGGGACGATCTTTTCGCCGAGTACACGACCCCGCCGCCAATCATCGATCGCGCACTTAAGGCCAAGGCAAAGGCGATCGCGTTCATCGCGACTCGCGAGCACGACATTCTTTACCGGCACACAAATGCGGGAGCGGGGGAGATCGATCGCTTGCCCATGGTGATTGTTGCCCGCGAAGACGGCGAGCGCATGGTCCGACTGCTGGCGGCAGGCAATCTAGTTTGGGCAGATCTCTCCATTCCGAACCAGATTGGCGGGCCTGTTAAAACCTCGAACGTGATTGCCGAGATTCGCGGAAGTGAGAAGCCGGAGGAGTTCGTGGTTCTCGGGGCTCACCTGGATTCCTGGGAACTCGGCACGGGCGCACTCGATAATGGCTGTAACGCGGCTCTGGTCATCGACGCTTTGCGAGCCATTAAGGCTTCGGGCGTAACGCCGCGGCGCACCATTCGCTTCATTCTTTTCTCGGGCGAGGAAGAAGGACTGCTCGGTTCCCGCGTCTACGCCTTTACCCATCGAGCGGAGCTCGACCGGGCCGCGGGTGTCGTGATCTACGATTCCGGAACGGGTAAGACGACCGGTTTCTCGTTGGGTGGCCGCAAAGACGTGTACGGCATGGCCAAGGAGTTGATCTCGCCCCTCGCCCAATTCGATGTGAAGAATCTCAAGCTCGATATGGAATGGGGTACGGATCACTTCGACTTCATGCTCGAGGGAGTGCCGACCTTCGTTGCCGATCAGCAGGAGGCTAACTATCTCGAGAATTATCACGCAGTTTCCGACACCTACGACAAAGTTGACTTCCAGCAATTAAAGAAGCATGTGGCGGAAGCGGCGGCGTTGAGCTTCGAGTTGGCGAATCTGTACGAGAAAGTCGGTCCGCGGCTCACTCACAATCAGATCGAGCAAACCATGCGCGACACCAATAGCGTGGAGATGTTCAAAGCCTTTGGCCTTTGGGACGATTGGCAAAACGGTAAGAGGGGAAGGCAAAAGTGATTTGCAGATTTTAGATTGTAGATTTCAGATTGTTAATTGCCGTCGCCTTCAGTCCTTTCAATCTCAAATTTGCAATCTGAAATCTAAAGTCTCTGAGTTCAACCGCCGCTAGGGAGTCTTTTGCTCTACTTCTGGATTCTCTTCAACGTCTTCGCGCTGGGCATGCTGATAGTCGATCTGCGTGTGTTTCATCGGCCGGGCCACGTTGTGAAGTTTCGCGAAGCGTTGGGCTGGAGCCTGATGTATGTTGCGATGGCCGCCGCCTTCGCTGCCATTTTGTATTTCTGGCAAGGGCGTCAGACCAGCCTGGAGTTCGTCGCCGGATACGTGGTCGAGTTGTCCCTAAGCGTGGACAATTTGTTTGTCTTTCTGGTGATCTTCAACTATTTTGCCGTTCCCGATGAACTGCAGCATCGCGTCTTATTTTGGGGAATTCTTGGCGCGCTCATCTTGCGTGGAATTTTCATCGGCGCCGGAGTTGAACTCATCCAGCGCTTTCACTGGCTGCTGTTTGTTTTTGGCGCTTTGCTGATCTACAGCGGCATTCGCGTTTGTCTATCTGGCGGGCACCAGGTAGACCCGTCGTCCAATCCGGTCGTGAAGGCTCTACGCCGCTGGATTCCTGTCACTACGGATTATCGGGGCGGCCGGTTCTTCGTTCGCAATCTGCAGGAAAATGGACGGTTGTACGCGACTCCGCTTCTGGTTGTGCTTCTGGTCATTGAAACAACCGATGTTTTATTTGCGGTTGACTCAATTCCCGCCGTTCTCGCCATTACCTTGAAGGCATTTGTCGTGTACACGTCGAACGTGTTCGCGATCCTGGGACTGCGATCGATGTACTTCGCAGTCTCGGGACTGATCAAGGTCTTCCGCTTCCTGCACTATGGATTGGCGGTCATCCTGATCCTGGTCGGTGTGAAAATGATTCTGGGAGACTACTTCGAGATCCCGATTGGAGTCACCTTGGGAACGGTGGCGCTAGTGCTGCTGACATCGATTGGGCTTTCGGTGGCATATCCTCCAAAGGTTGCAAACAACGCGGGCAAGTGAGGGCGGCGGGCTAAGCGGCGAAAACAACTTTGTCGCCGCGAACCACCGAATGCTTCAAGAACCTCTTGTCATCGTGATCGGGACAATCCATGCGGTAGTGGGTCCCGCGGCTTTCTTCCCGAGCCAGTGCAGACCGCGCTACGAGGAGCGCGGCAAGGTGAAGATTAGCGGCTTCATGCCCGCGCCGCGTCTTGGGATGCGCCAGCTTCGGAGCCATCTGCTCGAGCGCCTTGAGGGCATTCTGCATTCCCATGCGCGTCCGCACGATACCGACCTCACTCCACATCAGACTCTGAATCTGTCCGACTAACTCCTCAACGCCAGCGTCCACAGGGCCGTTAGAATACGCGGCCTTCGGATTAGGGAGCGCGTGAGATGAGACCTTCTCGACGTCGCGCATCGCCTTCCCGACCCGCGCCCCGTAGACCAGAGCTTCAAGCAGCGTATTACTGGGCAGACGGTTGGCTCCATGCACACCTGTAGCCGCAGCCTCGCCTGCTGCGTACAGCCCGACGACATTCGTCTTACCGTCGAGGTCGGTGCGCACTCCGCCGAGAGTGCAGCACGATGCCGGGCGCACCGGGATGAGATCTTCCGTGATGTCGAGGTTATAAGCCATGCAGCTGGCATAGACGCGCGGGAAGTGCTTCTGAATTGTGGCAGCGTTGAAGTGAGTCACGTCGAGGTACACGAAGGGATCCTTCGCACGGCTCACTTCCATCTCATGAATGATGGCGCGTGCGACTAGGTCACGGGGAGCACGTTCGCCCAACGGGTGGTACTTTCCCATAAAACGATCGAGTTCAAAGTTGCGGAGGTAGGCGCCTTCTGCGCGCAATGCCTCGGGCAGAGGGAAGCGCGGGACTTTCTTCATGAGAAGAGCGGTGGGATGGAACTGAACGAACTCCATGTCGCCCACCTCCGCTCCGGCGTGGAACGCGAGCGCGAGCCCGTCTGCAGTAGCCGTGTCGGAATTCGTCGTATTGGAGAAGACTTGCCCGAATCCGCCCGTCGCAAGCAGAACTGCGGAGCAGGCGATTTCTTGAGGAGTTCCTTTTTCGTCGAGAAGAGAAACTCCGCTGATCCGGCCGTCCTCAGTGCGTAATTCCGTGATGAAGACGAACGCCGTCTGCGACACATGTTTCAGCGATTCCACTTTCTGCGAGAGGATCCGCAAAATCTGCCGGCCGGTGGATTCGCCATGGGCATGCAGGCGACGGCTGCGCGTGTGGAGATTTTCGAGTTCAAAGGAGAGCTTCGTGCTGTGATGCTTGTCCCACGCCAGCAATTCATCGATCCGTTCGGCGCCCTCGTCGATCAGGATCTTAACCGCGGCGGGATTGCACAGACCATCTCCTGCTTCAAGAGTGTCCTGCAGGTGCAGGATCACATCGTCTTCATCCCCCAACCATTCAGCCTCACTTTTGTCATCGCGTGCTTTGAAAGTTGGAAATTCCTTCTTTGCCAGGAGCAAGACCTGTCCCGATTCCGCCAATTCGATGGCGGCGCGCAGTGCGGCGATACCGGCACCGACAACGATAAAGTCAGTCTGGGCTGGCAGACCCTTCATAGAGGGGCAATACTACCACCGAAGGTCCAGGGCAGGGACAGGAACGCATACGCTATTATGGGAACGCTATGGCGCAAGCGACCATACACGTTTTGCCACGTCCTTATCAGGCGTGGATCGAGAATGGCGTGCTCAATCGCGCCGGATCCATCCTGGGCGATCTGTTGCCGCAGACCAGCCGCATTTTTGTGGTGACGGTCGCCCCGGTGCGAAAGCGCTGGGGAACAAAATTTATGGCTGCACTAAAGGCAGCCGGATTCGCGCCGCAGTTAATTCTGATGCCTGACGGCGAACCTTCAAAGCGGCTGGCAACCGTGGAAGCGATGGCGGAAAAGCTGGTGCGGTTGGGAGCCGACCGCAAAGCAGTGATCATCGCGCTGGGTGGCGGCGTCGTGGGCGATGTCGCCGGATTACTGGCGTCACTTTATATGCGCGGCGTTGAGTTCGTGCAGGTTCCCACGACCGTGCTTGCCCAGGTAGATGCTTCCGTCGGTGGGAAGACCGGTGTGAACCTCGTTGCGGGCAAGAATCTGGTCGGAACTTTTTATCATCCAAGAGTTGTCCTGATTGATCCAAACGTGCTGAAGACGTTGCCCGACCGCGAATTTCGGGCTGGGCTCTATGAAGCGCTGAAGTGCGGCATCATCGGGAACGTCGAATTGTTCCTGCGATTCGAACAGAATCGCGCCAAGATTCTGAAGCGCGATCCAGTGGAACTGGAGTGGCTGATCGCGCAGGCTGTGAAGCTTAAAGCAGAGGTGGTATCCGCAGACGAGCACGAGGGCGGTTTACGACGCGTACTGAACCTGGGTCACACGATCGGCCACGCGCTTGAGGCCGAAACGAATTATCGATCGCTCTTGCATGGCGAAGCCGTGGCATGGGGCATGATTGCCGCCACCAATATCGCACTCACGGTGGGGCGCACGGATAGCGTGACCGCCGGCCGGATCGCGGACGCCGTCTTAAGCCTGGGACGCTTGCCGGAAGTGAATGTCAGCGCGAAGAAGATTCTCGGGCGTCTGCAAAGCGACAAAAAAACGCAGAACGGAGTTGTGCATTTCATTTTGCCACGGGAAATCGGCAAGGTCGAAGTTGCCAGCGACGTGCCCGAGCGAGCCGTGATGGATTCCGTCGAAGAATTACGACGCCTGTCACGGGGCGGATGGGTGTGGAGCAAAAGTTAGGGGGAGTTATGCAGGAAACTGCCGAGCAATACATTGGAAGAATCCTTGGTTATGTAAAAGGTCAGGATGCCATCAAAGTCCAGCGGACAACCGCAGCGAAGCTCAAGAAATCCGTCGCCGGCCTGACCCCAACGCAGCTGAAGTGGAGGCCTGAGCCAGCGAAGTGGTCGATCGCGGAGATTATTGCGCATCTGGCGGATGCAGAGGTTGTGGCGAGTTGGCGCATGCGCTCCGTAATCGGAGAGAACGGCATCACGATTCAACCCTTTGATCAGGACGCCTGGGCATCTGTATTCAACTATCGCAACCGTGATGCCCGGCGCTCACTGGAAGTGTTCCGTGTGCTGCGAGAGAACAATCTCGCCATGCTGAAGGAAATCTCTCCCGAGACCTGGGACAACTTCGGCATGCATCTGGAGCGCGGCAAGGAGTCGATTGCGCATCTGGCGCGTATGTTCGCGGGCCACGACACGAATCACGTTCTGCAAATTGAGCGCATCGTCAAGCAAATCAAGAGCGCAAAATCGAAGAAGAAGCGGTAAGGCCATCCCGAGAATCGTGCCCGAGCCCAAGTCTCCAGTCGTCGGTGCAGCTCCGGAAGGGGTGAGCGACCGGAATTCCGCAGCCCGTGCGGTGCGCGAGATGTTCACCTCGATCGCGCCCCGCTACGACCTGCTGAATCATGTGCTGTCGTTCAATGTGGATCGCCTATGGTGGCGGCGCACTGCCCGAACGTTTCGACACATTCTGATGCGCCCCGATGCCCACATTCTGGACCTCTGCTGCGGAACCGGTGATATGGCGTTTGCGCTACTCCAGGCAGGGAAGTCGTCGGCGCAGATTGTCGGTGCGGACTTTTCTCACGCCATGCTGCGACGAGCCGCGCTCAAGTCAGCAGATCGAGCAGCCTCGCCGGAGTGGATTGAAGCCGATGCTCTCAATCTCCCGTTCCCTGATTCACATTTCGACCTGGTTACCTCAGCATTCGGTTTCCGCAATCTTGCGGATTACGATGCGGGCCTGCGAGAAATCACGCGTGTTCTTCGCCCCGGGGGAGAGTGTGGAATTCTCGATTTTGGCGAGCCCAAGGGAGTCATGGGAGTTGTGTACCGGATTTATTTCAAGCAGGTGCTGCCTCGGGTGGGCACGGTGATCTCCGGTGTTCGCGGGCCGTACAAGTATCTTCCTGCTTCGGTCGAACGTTTCCCGTCGCCAGAGGAAATGCTGAAGCGGATGAAGGACGCCGGTTTTGGGGAAGCTAGTTGGACGCCGTACACATTCGGAATCGCAGGATTGTACCGTGGGAAGAAAGCGGCCTAAGGTGGGTCGGCCTACGCTATCCCGCATCGCGTATAAGTTTGCCCAAATTCTCGACATCTTGAGCTCCAACATCACCCACCACGAAATATCGCAGCCCGTTCTTCGTCCAGCTTTCGACTGTAAAAGACAACATTGAAATCGGCGCCGATGGCAGGGCCGCTGCGTCGTTCCCGCGGTCCTGGAAAATGAACACTGAGATCTCGTGCTGGCGAAGCCGATAGATCAGATGCGCGCCGGGTGATTGCGCAAGGTAGGTAACCCGTCCGCCCACAAGAGTGAAATCGGTTCCTTGCAACTCCGGCAGGTTGAAGCTGAATGGAATCTTTCCTTGGAACCATGGCTTGACAGTATGCCGGTCGGTTGAGAGCACATCAACCGGAGTGGCGCTCGCCAGCGTGGCCACGTGGAGATCCGTCAGTTCGCTATAGACCCGTTGTCGCTGCGTCTTTTCGTGATCGATGTACAGGCTGACCGCCAACGACAGAACCAGGACGAGAGTCGCCGGCAAAGCCACGATCTTCCATACCCACGACCCCTCACGCCGTCCACTCTTGAGAAGACTCTTCTGTAGTTTCTCGCGGAGCTGGGCGCTCGGTTGATAACGCTTGCCCGCCACGGCGACGGCCCGCTTCATTTGGACCTGCTCCAATGCTTCCGCAGCACAGCCCGCGCACTGCCTCAAATGCTGCGCCAGCGAGGCCATGTCCGATGATGCGAGTTCACCGTCAACATAGGCTTCGAGCTTCGCGCTCCATGACTCACATGCCATGCGAAGCCCCCTTGAACTGTTCAATCATCATTCCACGGAGCGCCTTGCGAGCGCGATGCAGACGAGACATGACAGTACCAACCGGAATTGCTAACACTTGGGCGATCTCTTCGTACGACATCTCCTCAACTTCACACAGCAATAAGACCTCGCGGAAAGGCACCGGCAATTCCGTAAGCGCCTGGCGAACCATCTCGTGATCGGCCCGCTCTAGAAGCACAGTCTCGGGACTCGGGGCAGAGGAAGCAATGGTTTCGACCTCGTCGTCGCTTACCGAGGCGGATTTCAGCCCGGTCCTCGAGGTGAGGAAGGTGTTTCGTAAGATGCGAAACATCCACGCTCGAAAGTTCGTACCCAGCTGAAATCCGGAAAATGCGCGCAGGGCTTTGGCGTAGGTTTCCTGCACCAGGTCTTCGGCCTCCGAGGCGTCTTGGGCCAGCCAATGCGCAAAGTTATAAAGCTGCTCGAACAGCGGCAGAGCCAGTTCTTCAAACGTCGCGGCAGACACGCGCTGATCCGGCACCTCCATAGCATAAACCGCATAACCGCGGATTTATTCCCGCCTCGGCAAGAAATATTTCTTTTCTGATAACCGGGAATAATTCGGCCTCGCTTCAGTTTTCAGGTGAGCAAGCACGCAGTCATCGGAGGAAAACTATGAAACAAACCGATCGCAGATCGTTTCTCAAAATTGCCGCTTCATCAGTGGGCATTGGCGTCCTTTACTCTGCCTACCCGGCAGCTCTCAGCGCGGGTGAAGCGGGAGGCTTGTTTTCCGCTCTCGGCCGTGCCAATGGAGAAAAGCCATCAACCTTCTCTTTCGTCCAGCTCAGCGACGCACACGTCGGCTTTAACGGCCCGCCGGATCCACTTGGCACCAAGGCTTTCGAGCGCGCCGTCGAAATGATCAACGCGCTCCCACAACGGCCGGACCTGGTGCTCTTCACCGGAGATCTTACTCACGATACGGAGGATAGGGACGTTCACGTGCAGCGCATGAAACAGTTTCAGGAAATCTCAAAGAGGATTAACGTTCCGTTGATCAAGTGCGTGCCTGGCGAGCACGATGCCGGACTCGATAGCGGCGGACTCTATCGCGAGTTCTTTGGCGAGACGCACTATTCCTTCGACCATCGAGGCGTGCATTTCGTCGCGTTGGACAATGTCACGCGTGCCAAACCGGAAGTCGGCACCGAACAGCTCGACTGGCTGAAGAAAGACCTGGCTCGCTTCCCAAAGACCGCACCGATTGTGATCTTCACCCATCGCCCGCTTTTCGACCTCCGACCGGATTGGGAATGGTTTACGAGCGACGGCGACGATGTCATGAACGTGTTGTCAGCCTACGACAACGTGTCGGTGCTCTACGGGCACATCCATCGCGATGACGAACATCAGCTCGGATCGGTTCACCACTATGCGGCTCGCTCGCTGATCTTCGCTTTTCCTGATCCAACGGGTATGGGGCCGCGTAAGCCAGTGCCCTTCGACAAGGAACATCCGTTCAAGAATCTGGGAATTCGCACCGTCAGCTTCAACGGGAAAGCTCAGCCTGAATCGAGCCCGCTGGCGATCGAAGACGTGGAACTTACGGCCCGCGAGTTCCAGGGAATCAATGGAGTCCATCAGTTCCTCAGAACCCCGCTTGTTTGAAAGCAGTGAAAAACAACTCGAAAGGATAAATAAATACATGTCCCGTACCCAGTCGTTTCTTGCCACAATTATCGCAGTTCTGTGCGTATCAGCGTCCCTATTGCTTACAGGGACGAGCCGAGTTCACGCCGAGGACGTTCCCGTCATCGACATCACGGCCAAACGCTTTGCCTTCAGCCCTGACAAGATCACGCTCAAAAGAGGACAGACGGTGAAACTTCGCCTTCATAGCGAAGATGTGACGCATGGCTTCTTTCTGCGCCCGCTCAAGTTGGACGAGGAAATTCCGGCCGGTCAGTCCGCAGAAGTGACGGTTACGCCCCAGACAGCTGGAACCTTCACGACCATCTGCGACCACTTCTGCGGGGCGAATCACGGCAACATGAACATGACAATCGTGGTGGAGTAGCCGTGCATCGCGTCCATGTCCTCGGCGCCGCGGCCCTTGTCTCGTGCTTGCTCCTGGCGGGATGTCAAGTTCGCAGCCCCGGCAACCTCGAAACACGGTTGATCCAAGGGGCGAAGCGGCGGATCACAGTCGGCGGGCGCTCCGATCCGAATCCGCTGGTTTCGACGACTGAGAACATCCATGCAGGTCAGCGCAACTTCACCTCGTATTGCATGGTCTGCCATGGGCTCGACGGTCAGAACACTGGCGTGCCGTTTGCAGAAAAGATGGCGCCGCCGGTGCCGCTATTAAACTCCCCGTCTGTGCAAGCCTACACAGACGGCCAGTTGCACCGGATCATTGAGAACGGTGTTTCTCCCTCTGGGATGCCAGCATCGAAGGGCGTCTTCAGCGATGAAGAGATCTGGCAGTTAGTGCTCTACATCCGGCACTTGCCGGCGAAGGGAAGTCTCGGAGAGCCGCAGGTTTATGGCGGTACGGGATGCCAGGACCCCAACTGTGCACATTGAAGGCAGACTAGGTTGTGGTTGCAGGTTTGAAACTGTCCGCAAACGCGTCTGTAACGGTATAGCGGATGACGTGCTCGTACTCAGGCCCGAGAAACCGCCGCAATCGATCGGTGTTCATGATGTACTCGCCGGTCATATAGGGAAGTGCTTCGGGAGGAATAGCGGAAATCTGCTGCTTCCACAAAAACGCCAGTACCTGCCGCATCGCCCATTTTCCAGGCACACGCACAAGCTTTGCGCGGGCTATTTCAATGCATTTCGCAAAGGTAAGAGGCTCACCGCGGCCGGCAACGTTAAGCACGGTAAGCCGCTGCGTCTCCGGTTCGCGCTGCAGGATATGCCGGATCAACCGCGCCATATCGTCGACATGGATGAACTGAATCTTGTTATCGAGATACTGCTGGCCTCGAGGCAACATGCAAGGCAGACGTTTTCCCGCGGCGCGCATCTGCTCGGCGCGAGCGCCCTTGCCATTCGGCGTGCCTCGAAACGCACCCATCAGATAGTTCTCGACGCTGGCCCCCGCAAAAATATGCGGGCGCAAGATGTACACACTGCATCCGCGCAAAGCGGTGCAACGTTGTTGCACGACTTCATCGGATTCTTTCTTGTGGATAGCGTATGGCAGCGTGTGCGCACCGAACGCTGATTCCTCGGTGGCAGGCGCGGGCAGGTCGGACCCATATGCTGAGACGCTGCTGGGAAAGATGAACTGCTTGATCCCGTCGTCGGCCGTTCGGTTCACTTCGGTGACCGCTTCCATCACCCGCGCCGTGCCGGCAACATTGATCTGCCACATCCGCTCAACGTCGAGCACACCCGTGCGCACAGGATCAATTACGAAGGCCAGATGGATGACGGCGTAGGGATGGGCATCGCGAAGCAGTTCGTAGAAAGTTCGAGTGGAGGACTCCGCCCCAAGGTCCAGGCTCTCGAATTGCAGTTCGGAATCAGTTTGGGGCGGAGCGACGTCCACCCCAATCACCGAGAAACTGCGGAGCAGCGGCAACAATCTGGAGCCCAGGTTGCCCGAAATTCCGGTCACCACCACAACAGGTTTGGCCATCAGTCTTTCTTAGGTGCAGGAGTCTGTCCCGCCGGAGGTTGCGCGGGCGGCCCATTCTGCGGCTGTCCCGCCGCAGGCGCACCCGGCCTCGGACGGGGCATGCGTGGTGGCGGCATCGGACCCGTGCCACCCGGTCCAAAATACGCTTCGTTCGAAACGGAGCTGAAAGAGCCGTTCAGCTTGTCCATTTTCTCGCGCATGCGGTCGTTCTGAATTTTCCCACGAATCTCGTTCTTTGCTTGATCGAGCGGCATGGTGGACTTGCCGTTCATCTTGTAGATGTAGTGCCCTCCGGCGTCGCTGATAACCTGCGAAACCTCACCCGGTTTCAGTTCGAATACGCCAGTGTGGGGCTGGGGCAGGCCGTTTCGCCGAACACTCGGCAGATTTACCGTGGGAGCCTCGATCTTCATGCCGCCGGCGTCGAATGCTTCCTTTTGCAGCTTTGCAATGTCTTCTCCGGCGGCGGCGCGGGCGCGTAGCGCGTCGGCCAGCTTAGTCATGGTTTCTTCATTCTTCTGCGCCTTGGCCTTCTCGGCTTCTTCCTTGGCTTTTTTCTGCTCGGCGGTTAGCTTCTGATCTTTGTCGTCGTCTTCCGTAGCCTCCGCCTCCACCTGCTTGGTGCGGGGCACGAAAATGCGGTCCAGGTTGAATTGCTCGAATGCGTCAGGATTGTCTTTGTAATACTTCTCGATATCGGCGTCTGAGATGTCTGCAGCTTCGTCCTGGAGTTTGCGCTGCAATTGGTTGCTGAGCACCTGCATCTTCACGTACTCGAGGGTCTGTGTGTACTGCTCGGTCTGGTCCATGCCGCGCTCTTTGGCTTGGTTCGCCATGGCCATCAACCTGGGAAGGACACTAGCTAGCTGTTTCTTCTGCTGCGGCGAAGCATTCGGCGCCAGCGCGTTGGCGAGCTTCTCGAACTCAGCCTTGGTGATGATGGTCTTACAGTCGGCCGCAGGCTTTTCGGCGCATACGCCCGTGATGGTCAGGACGGGAGCATCACCAGGCACGGATGCCGAGGTATCGGCGGGCGGCGGCTGGTTCGGCGATTGGGTCGGCGGCGGCGCGCTCTGGGCTGCTTGTCCCCAAGCCAGCGTCCCTAATAAAACACACACCAGCCAACTCTTACGCATAACAGTGATCCTCCAGGATTGGTCCACCAGAAAGGTGAAAATACCAGCAGGAAATCGTAGCACAACCAGTAGCGATTGAGTCATTGTGCGATTGAGTGACTGAGTGATTGAAATGCCCTCCGAGGAATGGCGTCGGACTTTGAGCCGGTTCAATGACTTAATCACTCAATGACTCAATCGCCCAATGCTCAATGGCTCGCTTTGCCGTTTCTGTCTTTAGCGGCGATAATTCCAGAATGTCAGGCACGCCAGCGTTGTCTCCCTCCGACTTGATGCGCGCTGAGAAGCGTGCAGTCGCAGGGAACTCCGTCCTGGCTGCCCTTGTGATCACAGCCCTTAAGGTGGTCGTGGGCGTGAGCACGGGAAGTCTGGGCATTCTCTCCGAAGCCGCGCATTCCGGGCTTGATCTGATCGCGTCGGTGCTGACTTTTTTTTCCGTGCGCGTCTCCGACAAGCCTGCCGACGCCGAGCATCAGTACGGTCATGGCAAAGTCGAGAATTTTTCCGCATTTGTTGAGACCGCTCTCTTGCTTCTGACTTGCGCCTGGATCATCTATGAAGCGGCTTTGCGGATCTTCTTTCGCCACATTGAGATCGAGCCTTCGATCGCAGCCTTCGCTGTGATGCTGTTCTCGATGATCGTCGACTGGTGGCGCTCGCGCGCCCTCGGCCGTATCGCCAACAAATACGATAGCCAGGCGTTGGAAGCCGACGCGCTTCATTTCTCGACTGACATCTGGTCTGCGGGCGTTGTGGTACTGGGGCTCTTGCTTGTTCTGGTAGGGCGGACGTATCACATCAGTTGGCTGGCCGATGCCGATCCGATCGCAGCTTTGTTTGTCGCTGGCGTTGTTATCTCGGTGAGTTGGCGATTAGCGCGGCGCACCATCGATGCTTTGCTCGACGCAGCTCCGGCGGGCGTGCGTTCTCAGATTTACGATGCGGTGTCGCGAGTCGATGGCGTACTTGAGGTTGACCGCGTCCGTATCCGGCGCGCGGGGAATCGCTATTTCGCGGATCTTGCCGTGGGTCTCGCACGAAGCGTCACCTTCCAGCGGTCGGGTCAGCTTGTCGGCGCGGTAACGGAATCCGTTCGCCGCGTCCTGCCCGACGCCGACGTCACCGTGCAACCTCTGCCGCGAGCGCAACACACAGAAAACATCTTCGACCGCATCCGCGCGGTGGCTACCCGGCGCAACTTGAACGTTCATGACATCAGCGTGGAGGATCTTGCCGGACAGCTTCACGTTGAGCAGCACATCGAACTGGATGAGCGGATGCCCCTCAAGGAAGCCCATGATCAGGTTACCGAACTGGAGGCCGAGATGCGGCAGGATGTTCCCGAAATCTCGGAAATCCTCACTCACATCGAGAGCGAGCCGGCGACGATTGAGCGTCCGGAAGAACTGGTTGGTGACGCCGAACTCGAACATCGATTGAAAGCGGTCGCCGCGCAGTTTCCCGAAATCCTCGACGTGCACGACTTCATCTTCAAACGGGTCCGCGGCCGCCTCAACGTGTCCTGCCATTGCACGCTGTCGGACAGCCTGTCCCTCTCTCGCGTTCACGATATCCAGACGGAACTGGAAATTCGTTTCAAGCAGGATGCGCCGGAATTGTTCCGCGTATTGATTCACCCCGAACCAAGCACAGATAACCGGAGATAGACCGTGATTTCTGCCAAAACAATCTGGACGGACAACGAACGTTACGTCGGCGAAGCCACGTCGCGCCACGCCATCGTAATGGACACGGCCAAGGAGAAGACCGCGAACACACCCATGGAGCTCGTACTCATAGCTCTGTGTGGCTGCACGGCGTCTGACGTGGTCGGAATTCTTCGCAAGAAGCGTGAACCCTTCACCGGCCTCGAAGTCAGCGCAGAGGGGGATCGCGCCGAGGGATACCCGGCCGTTTACACACAAATCAAGCTGACGTATCGCGTCGGTGGTAAAGTGTCGAGCAAGGCAATGGAGGACGCGGTCCGCCTGTCGAAAGAAAAATACTGTTCAGTGTCGGCCATGCTGGAAAAGACCGCTAAGATCACGAGCGTGATTGAATACGTCGGTTGAGCGGAAGAAAGTTACGTCGCGCCCGCGGCAGCCCCAGAGCGGCGATAGAATACAGCCCACGCCGCAAGGCGTGAGGATCCGCGAGCAAACAGAAACGGCACCCGAAAGGGGCGGAAGAAAGACACGCCGGCGCTTGATGCGAAGTGCGCCACCAGGGCCCAGGTCCCTTTGATGTCTATCATCCTCTTCACCCAGCCCGGCTGCTTCTCCTGCGAACTGATGCGGGTGTACCTGGAGGCTCGCGAGATCGCATTTGAAGAGCGCGACATCAGCCAGGATTCGGAAGCCCGCCGCGCCATGACGGAAACTTACGGCAGCAATGAAACTCCCACGATGCTCATCGACGAAGAGGTGATCATCGGATTCGATCCCGGGCTGCTGGACCAGATTCTCGACTCCCCCGCATCATCGGATTCGGTGAACTGAACTGAACACCCGAAATTCCAATTCCCACGCGCATCCGCTGCGCGGATACATTTTTATTGCGCTGGCCACTCTCTTGTGGGGAGTGTCAGCTTCGCTGGGGCGTGCGGTCTTTACCGGCAAGCTTCCTCTCCCCGGCGAAGCGGTGCATCCGATCGAGCCGCTGATCCTTTCGCAGACTCGAACATCGTTTGCGCTCCTGGTACTGCTTCCACTCTTAGTCGGACGCCGCGGATGGCGGCGCATCAAGCTCCCCACGCCGGATCTCATCCGGTGCCTGATTCTTGGCATGCTGGGTGTGGCCGCGTCGAACTATTTCTATTACGTGGCCATCCAGAGAACGAGCGTCGCCATCGCGATCGTTCTGCAATACACGGCGCCGGTGTGGGTACTGCTCTACGTGGTGGCTCGTGGACAGCAGAAGCTCTCGCTGCAGAAAGTGGCCGCGGTCCTAGTCGCGGTGGCGGGGATCTCGCTGACGATTGGCATCATCGGCGGCAAGTCGGCGGCGGCGCCGCTCCGGTTCGATTCCTACGGCCTCATCGCAGCGCTGCTGGCGTCATTCTCATTCGCCTTCTACAACGTCGGCGGGCATGGCATTCTCGCGCGTCATGACCGCTGGCGCGTCCTCGTGTGGACGCTCACCTCCGCCGCCGTCTTCTGGCTGGTCGTCAATCCGCCGTGGAGGGTTGTGGCAGCGCGTTATACGCCCGCGCAATGGGGATTCCTGTTCGTCTTCTCGATGATCTCGGTCCTGGGATCGTTCTCGCTCTACTTCCTCGGCCTGCAGCATCTCGAACCGACCAGAGCGATCATCGCCAGCTGCCTTGAGCCAGTCTTCTCGATCCTGCTGGCCGCGGCATTGTTGGGCGAAGGCGTGCGCCCGATTCAGACGTTGGGGATCGTGCTGGTCCTCTCGGCGATTGTGATTGTACAGTTACCGGGAAGAAGAGGAGTGGAGCACGATGCGGTCGTGGTCGACCCGATTGAGTGACTATCAAATAGAGAATTCCTGCTACTTCCTAGACAACATTTCCTCGACGGTGCCATAACCCGGCTGCCTCCTCGCTCGACTACGCGAGCAACAACTCCGGCAAAACATATCGGAATACTCTGGAAAACGACCCTTGAAATAGGAGGGCGACGATTAAGGGTCAGAAGTCAAATCCTCAATCAAACTTCATCTCCAGGGCGGAGTCGGCTCGTACTGACATTGAGACTCTTCGCGAAAAGTCGCGCCAGCACTGATCTTTCGATCAAACGCCTTCTTTTCAAAGACTTCACCGGCTTCTTGATCATTATAAAGTTCGGGCTTACCTCCGACATCGCGCGCCCAGTGAACAATCTCGTGGAGCACCGTCGCTTCCCACGGCATCCAGTCAAACCAATGGTACTTTTCCTTTGCGCGTTCCCACATTCTTGGCTGCCGGTGCGTGTGTTTTTCATATAGAAGTGCGACCATGGGGTGGATGAAAACGGTTTTCTGCTTTGACCAGTATTTACCCTGCCCACCGGCCGGGACACACCCGATAACGACAAGCGGGCCCTTTCCATAGGTCACACCATCTGTGGCCAATGCTTTGCTTTCGCAAATTTCACAAAATGCATCCCAGACTTGCGCGCGCTGCTTCAACATGTCCGGTGCAAGAAAATATTGCTAGTAATGATCGCAGGATGGAAACTGACTAGCTTGCCGAAATTGCATATCACCCTCCTGTTAAGGCCCGCAGCGATTCGTTCTGATAGTACGAACTCGACTTGGGCGTCAAGTGAGATTCTCGCGCAAGAGAGCTATCCTGGCACCCCAATGTCATAGTAGAAACCGGCCAGGGAAACGTTTCGAGAAACTCGCTTCAAACGGCGTCGGCGGCATCGCCGCCGGAAAACAGCGCGAACTAGCCCGGAGACGTTGGGCGCAAGGGAATAGTCTTCTTTGCGGACAATGATCCTCGGATCAAGTTGCGATCCTCATCCTGGCCACGGACCGGACTACTCAGCCGGGCCGCCCTCTCCAAGACTTCGGGCGCCCATCCCATCTCGTCGAACCACCGCCCGCCGATACTGCGGTTGAGTGGAAAAGCCTGGTTGGCAACTCCGGAAAATAAAATCATTTGGTTGCGGCTCAGAATCTCGTCCCCAAATTCTGCTAAGGCCCGTCTTCTGTCGTCGGCATTCTCCAGACAATCGGCTTCGTGTACACGTGGAATCAAGTCGAGCGCGTCATCGATCTTCCGGTTGTAATTATTGACGACTCTAGCCGGCAAAGCGCCCATCTCGGCTTTAGCTTCCATCAAACGCCGGACGGCCTTGAAGCCTATGTACACCAGATCTTCACGCCGTAGCCACTTGGTCTCGTAGTTGATCCGATTGATGAGGGATGCGTTTTCCATACCACGGCGATGTTCCTCCGCCGTGCGGCTGAAAAGACGGTAACCATTTTGTTCGGGATACTCGAAAAAATTCGAAGCCGGATCAAGAAATGGAATCATGGGGCAAAGCATCGGATTCACCCCTCTCCCCCTGAACAGCTTCACGAGACGGATGCAGTAATCAACCGTCTGCATTACGGACTTCTCATCTTGCTCGGGCATGCCGATGAAGTACCAAACATCGATATTGCGGATGCCGATTTCCAGTGCTCTGACCAACCAGCGCTCCAATTCTTCATTGGTGTACGTCCCTCGGCCAGACAATTTCGAGATCCTGATATCGTGGCTTTCCGGCGAAAGCGTAATCGTGGTGTTCTTATTGGCTTCCGCCATCCGCTTGAGGGTTGGCTCTGGGGTCAGAAAAAACTGTTCATAACTGATCGACCTGAGTTTGGTTTGGCGGACTAGATCGAGGAACCCTTCCATCCCCGAACGGGGCTCGTTGTACGAACCGACGGCGTAGAAATGGAAGTTATCGCAGCCCGCCACACTTTGCACAGACTTGAATTCGAAAGCCACCTCTTCCTTGCTTTTGCGAAGGATCGAGGGTTTGGTTTCGAATACTCTCCGGAACGCATCTCGCGATCCGCCGCACCAGCCGCAATGGTAGGAACAGCCCGCATTCTGGGTTGAGAGGAATTCGAGAATGGGTATGCCCCGCGACACCTGCTCATGATTTAAGTCGGCCCAGTCAATCCCGATCCCGTAACTCGCCGGCTTATGGTCGTAATGGTTCTGACGAACTCTGCCATCGGACTTCCATAATAGGTTCGGTATGCGAGAGAGATCCTTCGTTCCTTGTTTAAGCGCAATCAGTAACTCGTCCATTGGCTTCAGCGTGTCGTAGCCCTTCATGACCATGTCGACGAAGTTATAGCGCACCAACTCCTCGGCGTAATATGTGGAGGAGATTCCTCCAAAGATTGTCACGATATCTGGGCGCAGATATTTGACGAGCTTCGCCACTTCCAGGCTGCCTTGCACGTGTACCATCCAGTGCAAGTCAATTCCCAGCAGCCGCACGTCGAGTGCTTCAATCAGGGCGCACACATCAATTGCCGGATAGCGGAGCAGGACCGTGCTGAGGTTAATGATCTTAATCGAGTGACCCTTGGCCGACAGGTATCGATGCAGCATCTTGAAGCCGATCGGAAAGTATTCATACAGTGGCGTAATCGGCACATCTCCCGAGGTGCCAAGAAACGGAAAATAGATATCGCGGCGGTTACGAAAATCAAAGAACGCTGGCGCATGCATCAGCAGGAGATCTGCGGAAAGAGAAGGCAAACCCGACGGATTCAGCGCTGCCGCTTCCGCGAACGGAAGGGCGCCGTTGGTGCGCGTGGGCTCAGACAGTTGCTCTTGGGTCAACTTTTTGGATTTCAAAACATCATCCATCGGATTTTCCGCTGATTCGGTTCCGGCTTCGTGGGAGGACAGGAATGAGCCGGGAGCACTGCCCCTGGGGGAATTGCGACGAATTCTATCGCAAATTGTCACGATGTCAAGCTGCAATAATTGGGCAGCTCAAACTTCGCGTTGCCGCGGGGCGGAGAGAAGAACGGCCGCGAGTCTCGCACATTTCGCAGAGCTTACACGTCTCGGCGTTCGACCCAAGCACAGAACACGATGCATGACAACGGCTTGGTCCTGTGCGGAGGCGCCAGCACAGCCACGGGCCGTTGGGGCGACCACGAGGCGAATGTTGCGGACGTTCCGGGTAGCAACCAAAACTTCACCTGGTTCTTTGGTCAGAACACGATTGGCGGCGGTGCCTGGGGTACCTGCGTAGGCAGGGTCGGCTATACGAAATTAAATCAGCCTTAGCCCGCGTTCATTCCACGTAACAATAATCCTGCTGCCGCGCCTTGCTGGTGCGGCAGCTTTTTTTGTATCGGCGCGGTTTTTGTGGCACTCCATTCCAGAGCGTAGATTTCCTGGGTCTGGCGGCGCGACGTACGCACAAAAAAAAGGGCTGGCAGCATGCCAGCCCTCGGACAAGATTACAAGTTAGAACGTAAAGTGGACGCCGAATTCACCCCAGATGGAGCGCGGGATGAAGGTGGCGGTGGGAGCAATGAATCCGATCGGGTGGCCGAACGTTCCACTCGCAATATTGCCCCCGTAATTGTTCCCGTAGTTTGCTTTATTCGTAAGGTTGAACGCCTGCGCTACGATCTGCACGTTGGCCCTTTCGCCGATTTTGATGTTCTTGGCCAGCTTGGCGTCCAGTTCGAAGAAAGCCTGTCCGCGAAGCGGGTCGAACTTGGCGATCGTGCATTGCGCCGTGTAATAGCAGGTTGCGACGTTCCCTCGGGCACCGGCCGTTGCATCGCTTAGGTAATTTTGAAAATTTGGATCGTTCGGATCCGGATTCGGATACGCGGCACTGGCGGTGGCAACGAATTGACTGATGTAGTTCGTCCCGTAGAGAAAGTTCCTCTGGTCGTTATTTGGCACCACGACAGCAACAGTTGTTCCCCCGCCTGCGTTGATGGTGTTGTAGGAATTGGACAGGGCGTAAGGACGGGCCGTGCCGAATTGAAGGATGGGAGCGAACTCAAATGCTTTGGGCAGATTGACAAGTCCGCTGACGGTGATGTGGTGCCGTTCATCGTTTGTCATCGGACCCCATTCGTACGATGCAAACGGGTTATAGCCGTCACGGGCGTAATTGCGGAAGGCGCTGAACCCTCCAGCGTCATAACCGTAGGCCCACGCCAGCGTGTAATTGGCATTCAGTGAGAAGTGGCGGCTCATGCGCTGGCGGAAGCTGAAATTCACCCCATCGTAGCGGGTGCGATTGATGGATTCGTCATTGCGCAAGCTCGCCAAGACCGGCTGGCCGGCAGCGCCAAACGCGGCTGAGAGCGGACGCGTGAGAATCACGTTTCCATAGTTCAGGTTGCAACCCGTAGGGGTGCCCGGAGTGCTGCACGCAGTCCCGCTCGTATCGGTTCCGGTTACGACCTTCTGGTCAATGTTGATGGTTTTGTTCTCATGCAAACTGAGAACGTGGGTGAATTCCGCCTCGAACACGGAGTTGTTGTTGATAGCCCAGCTGTAGCCGACATTGAATTCCTCCGCCACCGGGTTCCGGTAGCTGGGGTCAATGAGCCGGCCGACGCTTCCATCTCCGGCAGTTGCTGATGGAGGTGGTAAACACGCCTGCACCGCGGCGACATTCGCCTGTGTGTAAGAGAACTGCCCGAGGGTGCCGCCACAGGGCACAGTATCCCCGGAGGCGGACAGGCTCAATACCGTCTGGAAGATGGTTGGGTTCGCAAGCTGTTCCATGAACAGCGGAATGTTCTGGAACGAGTTGCCGAAATAGAGCCCAAACCCGCCCCGCACGACGTGCTTTCCCGCTCCAGTCACGTCATAGGCAAATCCAAAGCGCGGGCTGAAGTCCTTGTGGTCGTCATGCGGCAAACTCCTGGTGTAGTAGGCCGCGATGGGGCTGGTAGATGCGATGGCCAGCAGTGACTGATAAGAACGGCTCTTGGGAATATCGGTTTGGCCGAGAGCATTGAAGTCGCGATCCCAGCGCAACCCGAGGTTCAGGGTCAACCGCGGAGTGACCTTCCAGTCGTCTTGACCGTAGAAGCCAAGTTGTTTTGTGGCCACAAGAAAGTACGGGTCGCCGTTTGAATACGACATGCTCCCGACCAGGCCTGGGGTGGCAAAACCTTGCGGGTACGTGGCGGTGTCTCCGAGAATCGTGCTCGGATCCTGGGTGAAATCGATCTCCAGGGTCGAGTTAAACTTGAAAAATCCGCCTTCCACCGGATTATAGATGTAGTCCACACCGCCCTTGAGGGTGTGCTTGCCGAAGGTTTTGGAAATGTCGTCCTTAAACTGCCATTTGCGCTGGAAAGACTGCTGCGGAACGTTGGTGTTCGTGCCAAATTCCGCCGGGCTTGGGAACGTAACGAGTGGGGCATCGATGTGGCTGGCGATCAGGTTATTCCAATACTGGAAGCCGAATGTGAACTGGTTGACAACGGTTGGGGAAAACTGAGAATTCAAAGTAAAGTTCGCAATCTGGAGATGGTTCAGCGTGTAGTTTCCGTTGGTGAGGTCTGCCGTGCCGTCTGACTGGTCGTTAAGGCTGTCATTGGCCTGGGAGCTGTAGCTGACATAGGCGGTGTTGTTGTTGTTGATGGTCCAGTCGGCTCGGCCGTTGTAGCGCCACTCATGGAACGGGCGAGGAATGGTCAATGCCGGCTGCGCGGCAAGTCCCGCCTGCTGCGCGAGCACAAGTTCGGAATACGAATTGCCCGACTCGCCCAGTCCCTGGCTCTCGCGCTGACGCTCGATGGCGAAGAAGCCGAAGAGCTTGTCTTTCACGAAAGGACCACCGATTGAACCGCCGAAGAACTGGCGGCTGTAGTCGGGATGCGCGGCGGTCGAGGTGCCGTCGCCGTTGGCATCCTTCTCATCGGTGTCCAACTTGGAGTCGCGGAAGTAGCCGAAGACCGAACCGTGGTACAGGTTGGTTCCCGACTTCGTGATCATATTGATGGCAGCGCCCTGAGACCGGCCGTTCTCGGCGGAGAAGCGCTGCGTACTGATCTGGAATTCCTGAACTGCCTCAAGAGGAAGTTGCATCACCGCGCCACCCACGGTGTTGTCCTTGTTATCGATGCCGTTGACCGTGGTGTTCACATTGCGGCCGTCGGAACCGTTAATGGAGAGAATCGCATACCGATTTTTGGTGGGATCGTAGGAGTCAGCCGCTTTTACCCCCGGAACAAGATAAGCGAGGTTGGCTGCGTCGCGCCCGACAAGAGGAAGCTCTTCCACTTCTTTGGGCGTGATGTCCTGGCTCACGCTGGTCTTCGCCAGATCAACGATTGGAGCAGCGCCGGTCACTTCGACGATTTCAGTGGCCGTTCCGGGATTCAGAGTGACGTTGACGGTCGCCGATTGCCCAACGAGCAATTCAGTGGTTTGAATCACTGTCGCGAAACCCTGTTTAGTAATCTTGACCTGGTAGGCTCCGGCGGGCACGAAATCGAACCGGAAGGATCCGGCGTCAGTGGTCGTGGCAGTCCGGGTGACTCCGGTCGCTTTGAACGTGGCAACGACCTCCGCGCCAGCCACCAGAGCTTGCGATTTGTCGGTTACGGTACCCTGAATCGTCCCGGTCGCGGTGGCCTGGCCAAGCAAATACCCGCTTAAGCCTGTCGCGAGTGACGCCACTAGGAATACGTATACGCACCTTTTCATATAAGTCATCAACCTTTACCTCCTCAGTGATGTCAACCCTGCGGTTGCACTTCCTGTCGTACGCTCCGAACGCCGAGCAATACGAGTCCAGCCCCTTCGGAGTGTCGGCGCCGGGTCGACTGTTTAATAACAAAACACCGGAAGACACGGGTGACGCACAATAAGCAATTAGCGGCCCAACTGTCAAGATGTGTAAGGAACTGAAACGAAAGGTAAAGAGAAGCACTAGTGGCAAACGGTTCCACTTTATGGAATTATTCCGACTCCATCAAATACACAATTTAATAGTTTGTGACAATTTGGACCAGCTAAAGGCGGACGCGTGGTGCCCCGCCAGTCGTACATCGTTCAGGTTTCGCATCGAAGATGCCAAGATGCACTGCGAGCGTGCACGGCAGCATGGGCCCATCATCGTGACTGAACCCCAAGGCCAGCCCTCTGGCGAGCGTCAATACAACGCTCAGGACTTTTACGGCCACCGTTGGGACTTCACCGAAACCATCGCCGACCTCGCTCTCGAAGAATGGAGCGGCGGTGGATTTCATCTTGAATGATTCGATTTCTGAGACGTCACGAAACTTCTAACTCGGACTGCCAGCCCAATAAGCACCGACCGTCCGACCAGCGTTATTGACGCAGGAATTCCGATCCCTGAAATGCGCGCAGAATTGAAAACGCTTCGCCACCGGTGGACGTGGCCAGCAACGCAACTACAAGGACACTACCTTTTTCCATCTGATCGAGTAAGAATGCTGACGGCCCCCCGCTTAGGAGGGCACACCACCATCGACATCCAGGTTTGACCTTCGGGGTTCAAGCGATTGGAGAAAAGCCGAGACCAGCAAACCCGCACCGAATCCAAAACGCGGCTCGTTGAGCAGATCAACAGCTGTCTGCAGTCGGGCGACTACGCGCGCGCCCTGGATTTGTTGCGAGGCATGGCCGCCGATTTCCCCAACGATGTGCAACTGTCGGAACTGGAAAAGCTCGCCCAGGATGGCGTTCAGCGCACTGCCGAAGCCAACCGTCTGATCACCGAAAGTCAGGAACTGTTCGCGCAGAGGAAGACCGGGGAAGCCATTCAGTTGTTACGCAAAGCTTACGAGTTGGATAAACGCAATTCTCTCGCCCGCGCCATTCTCGCCAATGCCCTCGTCGAGCACGCGCATTCCATTCTGCAAACCGATTGGCTGGAAGCCGAGACGCTGACCAACCAGGCGCTCGCCTTGAATCCTGCGCATCCCACAGCCAAAACGATCCGCGGCTTGATCGTAGAGCAGAAAAAAACAAGCTCTGTGGAGGATTGGGTTGCGCAAGCTCGCAAGCTGCAGTCCTCCGGTGATCTGTTTGTAGCATTGGCTTGGGTTGCAGAGGGATTGGCCATTCATCCCGACGATGCCAAGTTGCTTCAGATGCAGGATGCAATCCAACGCGACCAGAGCGCTCGGCGACGCCAGGCACGCCGTGGCGACGTCGATGACCTGCGGCGGATTGAGCGTGAAATCGATGGGGCCACGGACGCTTCGGCCAAACAGGCTTTGGCGGAGCGCATACAGGCTCTGGCTGCCAAGTATTGGACGGATGGAGAAATCTTAACCGTCGCCAATGGCCTTCTGAACCGGCTGGGATTGGCCCCCCAGGAGAGCTCCACCGCGTCGCCGCGCAGCAAAGGCGCGGCCGTTATTTTTCACGTCCCGCGGCCCACCGCTCCTCAGCCTTTACGCGCGGATACTGACAAGGCTCCGCCGAAGGTTCCGCCAAGCCCGGTTCCACCTGAAAACGTCCCGACCGCAACTGTTCCGCCGAGCGAAGTCCCGGCTCGCCCTGTGGCGCCGGCCAAAGTCCTGACCACTCCGCCAGCGCCGCAATTTTCCCCGCCCCCAGCCGCCACCGTGCCTTCTGCACCGGCGGCGAGAGTCACATCCCTGCCATCCCAGCCAAAACAGCGCCCGAGGTCGAACTCCAGAACGGCGATCCTCATCTCCGCCCCCGCGATTATCCTGATTGCAGCGATCTTCTTCTTCGCGCGAAGACATCAGGCTCCGCCAGTAGCGATGACCCCCGCAGCCACTCCCGCCGCTCCTGCTCCGGCAGTCTCCGTCCCCGCCGTCTCCCCTCCCACCGACTCCGCCCCCGCACAAACAACTCCCGAACCATCGCTGCCTGCTTCGGATCTTTCTTCCGACACCGCTGCTGGAAAAGTTCCGCTCGATGATAAGCCGCCCGCCGAGTCCGGTCACAACCTAGGCACGCTCCTGGTCGTCGCCGGTCAAGATAACGCCAGAGTTTTTCTCAACGGAAAACTTCAACGGCAACTCACTCATGCCGGCCAGGTAAGCCTGCCGAATCTCGAGCTCAAGGACTACGTTGTACAAGTTTCTAAGAGCGGCTTTCAGGATCCTCCCCAGCAAAAGGTCCGCATTCGCAATGGCGAAGAGGCCAAGCTTGTATTCAACCTCCAACCACAGCCGGGCTTATCCTCGTCTCATCTGGCCTCGCTGACTATCCAGGGCGGCGCTCCTGGAACCGCGGTTCTCGTCGATCAAACTCTCGTCGGTACTATTCAGCCCGATGGGACACTCTCCGTTTCCAGCGTCAATCCCGGAGACCATACTGTGGAACTGCGCAAAGAGCGATTCAAGCCCCGGCAGTTCAAGAAACACTTCGTTGCGGGCGGAGCCATATCTCTCGCTTCTGCGGATGCCGCTCTGGAAGCCGCGGCCGGCGAATTGAAAATTACCTTCGCCCCCGCCGACGCCAACGTTGCAATCGTGAAAGGGGACCTTCTGACAATTGTGAGCAGTGGCGTCCCGCTAAGTCTTGCCCCCGGTACCTACACTCTTACGGCGCGAACCGCCGATAGGTTCACGCGCTCGTCTACGCTCGAACTCATCGCCGGTCAATCGAAGACTTTGGATTTGTCTCTCGCCCCGAACGGTATGTCGAAGTGGGATGATCCAGGCGCCTGGAAACATGAGGGAGAATCGTTCACTCGCAAAGGAGGAGACTTCGTACTATACGAAATCGTCCCCGCCTCGGGCACCTTTGTTTTTTCCGCGATGCTTACCAAGGGTCACCTGTTGCAGTGGGTGTTCAACTACACCGACTCCAAAAACTACGTCCTTTTCCAAATGGATGACAATAATTTTTACCGTAGCGTCATTCACAACGGGAACAAGACGGACGAGATCATAGTTCCACATAAAGGTGAGAAGAAAAGCTTCCGCACGCTCCACATCCGCGTTACCCCCACGGAGCTCGTCCACCAGATCAAGCAGGGTAACAGTTGGACCGTCCTGGATCGCTGGACCCAGCCGGGCACCAATCTCAGCGCCGGAAAGTTTGGCTTCTACATACCCGGCAACGACCAGGTCGCGCTCTCCAGCTTCGCCCACTATGCTGACCTGAACATCCGCTAGTCGTCTGCAAGCGAGCGCAGGTAGTCCCGCACATCGACCTTCCCAAAGTATTCCGCGCCGCCTTCGGCTGTTGAGTGGTAGAGCTCGTCTTTGATGGATCGATCCGCGCCTCGTCCGACCAGCAGCTTCACCATCGGCAATGTGTCCCGCTTGAGCGGGTGTGGAGTGCGGTAACGCTTTGACTGTGCGTCAACCCACCGAAGGTACCTCTTTGGTTGACGTTGGCGCCGTGATCCAACAACCATGTCGCTGCCTCGATGCGGTTGCGTGCTGCGGCCCAAATCAGCGGAGTGCCTCGATAAGGGTCCGCCTCGAGCCTCGCTCCAGCTTGTACCAGCCGCTCGAACACGCCTACGCGATTGCTCTTGCACGCTCATACCAGTGCTTCGTCGAGTACCTCCTGCGGATCCGTCGAGGGACGCCAATCCGGGAACCCGCTGTGCGGGCGATAGAAGCCTCGGGGATGGTTCTGCCCGTAAACGCTGTTCGTAAAAGGTATCAATCGGCGGAGTAAGGCGCAGTTGAAGTGGGCACCTATGGTGTTGTAGAACCGACCGAGTGTGAGCGAAACGTAGTTCGGACATTGGGGCGGAGCAGGTAAAGCAGCAATGCGCCAGCTACCGCAAGGCCCATGCCACCGCGCGCGAAGTCACCCCTTACGAAGTTGATAAAGTCTCCGGCGACCTGCGTGAAAATGATGCCAACAGCCAAGCCCCATCCCCAAAAGCGGCGTTTAAACCAACCCACGGAGGCAATAACCATCGTCGCACTCAGAAGCAGGAACAGAGGACCGACAACCCCGCCAAGTGGTGCGAGCTTTCTATAAGCCGCCGGATTCAGTGCCCACATTCTGTCGAACGTGGTTCCCCGCCAAATTAGCGTCATTCCGGCAAGACCCGACATACAAGTTCCGAAAACCAAGAATGCGCCGACCGCCGTCATTGCCGGTGTCAACTTTGCGCCCGCCGGAGTCGCAGAATTCATTCCTGGACTATAGCCGGATGCGGAGAGGAGTGTAACTGCTGAAATATCGCCATTCCGACTCATTAACCTTCCCCTCGAGATGGAAGGCTGGTTAGGCTCTTCCTCATCGCCAGAGAGCGACAGTGAATCCGCCGATGACTATAAACGCTCCGCCCACCAAGACAGCCGGCGTGGGAAGAACGCGGAAAAAGACGAAGTTAACGATTTGGAAAACTACGAACAGCGTCGCGACATATATACCTGTGACGGCTGCGAACTCGATTGGGGCTAGATTCAGAGAAGTCCCGTAAAGCGCGAGCAATATATATCCCACCAGGAACAAGCCGATCCGATCCAATGGGGACTGACGGTGCAGCGCAATACGCACGATAGCGTCGCCCGCAGCTTCGAGTACTGTCGCCGCCAACACGAACAAGAAAATTCTCATAGCGCCGTATTCTACAGCTCCTAACTGCGGCACCACCTGATCGGAACTGATTTGCGCGATTTTCGACCTATCATCAGCGCCGATCATGGCAATTTTGTACACCAGCAGAACTGGTACGGTCGCGCTGGGAACAAAGAATACGGCCTGGGTGTCCAACCAGGTCATGACCAGAAGACCTCTCCCAACAAAGCTCTTGTTGTTCCTGGGCGTAACTGCCCTTCTTCTCCACCCGCCATTGCAGGTTGCGCAGCAGTCGGACGACGGTGCATCTCTAAAGCCGTTCGTCGGCACTTGGAAGGGAATATGTGCCGACGGAACGGAGTTTGTTGTTCTGAAACTTACCCAGAGCGGAAACGAAATGACCGGTACTGTGAGCATCGCGAACATGAATGGCGCTAACGGCCAGTGCGCGACCGTCATGGATCCTCCAACCGAGGAGCACGCCATGAAGATTCACGACGTTCAACTGCGCGAGAAGGCCCTGGTTTTCAAAGGAGCAGGACAGACCGCGTTCGAAATGTCCGTCATCGGCGACGATGCAGCAGCACTCAAGTTTTTGGGGACTCCAGTTGAGAACAACCCATGGAAGCTGAAGCGGACGAAATAAGCCCCGCTCCAAGGGAACAGCACGGCTAATCCAATGGTCGCAAAGTGTCCAATGCGCTCATAATCGAATGGTTATGCGCGAAAACGCTTTCGAAATATTGCCCTTCTTATTTGCCTCGGTGCTACCCTTCTTCATTGCCGTTCTCCGCTCGGCGCCGATGGAATACAGTGTTCCCCCTAGGGTTTTCTACGGAAAATACCTAGTATAGTTTCCACACGCGGAGAGGTTATCCTTATAAGTCTATTCAGCGAATGACAGTGATCATGGTCGTGATCAAGAGCCGACCCGATTCTTCGAGTTCGCGGGGCCCGTCGAAGTGTGAAGCACCAATACCGACTCGCGATCATCGCTGCCAGAGTGGGATCCGAGTCAAAGTGAAACCACGTTTCCCAGGAGAATGACATGCGAGATGTGTACGAAGTTCTGCGAGCCAAAGAAAGTCTCATCGAGCAACTACATCAAGAGATAGAGGCTTTGCGGCTGGTCGCTCCGCTGCTCTACGATAATCGAGATAACGGGTCGTTCGCCGACGCACCGGGTAATCAGATGGAGGCGGATGCTCAGGATCTTCGTTCGAGAGAGGGCTCGGGCGCAGCATCCCTGCCTCTGGAGTCAGATGGCGAAAGGGCAGAAGTCACAGAGGAAACCGTAGGAACCGCTCAGAGAATCTCCGGTCGCCTGAGACGACTGGCGAGGCCGGTGCTGGATGCGGTTAGTTCTATGGCCGGATAGTGTGCCGTCCCATGAATTCGCCAAATACATCTGGAAGCTTCGTAAGAGCGCGCCCCCGATGCTTGTCATTGCGACCGAAGGGAGGAAACTGCTTGTGGCCGGCAGCGTGGCGCCGCGTGCGCCAGCAGATTCCCAACGGCTACGCTGTTTCGGAATGACAAGAATGTAGAGGACGGTTTCCGCTTTTCCGCTTTCCACCCTATTCCTTTCCCGAATCCCGACGCAGCCTTTCGGAATCCAATATATGGTGCCACGCCGAAAGACGTTCATCACCTTCATCACAGTCGTTCAGATTGTTCTGTTTCTAGCCCATTACTTTCTCTACCAGACATGGACGTTCCGCCACGTACCGGGTCATCCGCGCGCGCTGGTAGCAAGCCTTGGCTTGCTGTCGATCAGCTTCGTCATCGCATCGGTCTTGGCTTTCTCCTACACCAGCGGACCAGTGCGCGTGCTCTACAAGGGCGCAGCCGCGTGGATGGGCCTTCTGAGTTTCCTGTTTTTGGCGGCGATCGGCTCCTGGATGGTGCTCGGAATCGCCGCGTTGGCAGGCGTGGGAATCGATTTTCACCGGCTGGTGGAAGGTCTGTTCGCGTTTGCCATCGCGCTAGGCGTGTATGGAATCTGGAACGCCAGCTGGACCCGCATCACTCGCGCGCGCGTACGGCTGGAGAATCTGCCCGACGCCTGGCGCGGGCGCAAGGCTGCACTCATCACCGATGTGCACCTGGGCCACATACGCAATCGCGGATTCCTGCAGCGCCTGATCGGCACGGTCCTGCGCGAGGCGCCTGATCTCGTCTTCATCGCCGGCGATCTGTTCGACGGCACTGCCATCGACGCTGCCAAAGCTGCCGAACCGTTGAACCAGTTGACCGCTCCGCATGGTGTTTTCTTCGTAGCAGGGAATCATGAGCAATTCGGCGACGACAGCAAATATCTGAATGCGATTGCCGCCACTGGCGTGCGAGTTCTAACCAATGAGCGGGTCAACGTCGACGGGCTGCAGATTGTCGGGGTTCCGTATCGCGATGCCGCTACAAACGGGGGGCTGGCCTCGGTGCTGCGGCGCGTCCCGCTCGACCCCAAGCGCGCCAGCATCCTGTTGACCCACGCGCCCGACAATCCCGCCGCCGCCGAAGCGGTCGGCTTTTCCTTGCAGCTTTCCGGACACACCCATCTTGGCCAGTTCATCCCCTGGAGTTGGATGGCCCGCCGCATCTACCGTGAGTTCGTTTACGGCTTGAGCCGCATCGGGCGGATGCAGGTATTTACGTCGAGCGGCGCCGGGACGTGGGGCCCGCCTCTCCGTCTGGGTTCGAATCCCGAAATCGTGATGCTCGAGTTTGAGTAAATGTTTGTGTAGGGGCGGACGCCTCGTCCGCCCCGCGACCCTGAGCCAAGCGAAGGGAGCATGCAGGCGGTCGGATCAGCCGAACACTCAAAACGGGCTGCCCTCAGTTCCTGAATTGTGCTCGAACAGCTTGGTTTCTGTACCTGGTCAGTCTCTATTTTTGGAAGGGCCTTTTCGCCGGGGTTTTTTCAGGTAATCCGGAGTTCGGCGCAGTGCCATGCGAAGGTCATATCTGGCGACGATCGTCTGGCGGCGAAACATCGAATCAGTCTTGGTTTGAACCGCATTTGTGGCGAGAGATGGTCTCTTGCGATTTTCCTCGTGTAGGCCCGCGCTTTGGATTGCGTGGGAGTACCATTACGTTTCGCGGTCTCTCCAGTGTCTGACTGCGCCGGGCTGATCATGAGGATGTTTGTATACGAATCCGCGGGTCGTTGGTGGGTGCGCCACTCGCTCCTGCTCATGGTGCTCTCGTTTTGCGCTTCTTCTTTGCTGGCTCAGACTGGAACGAATGAGCCAGCGGCAAGCCTGCCGACGTTTCAATCAAAAGTGAGCGAAGTACTCGTGGATGTCGTCATCAGCAACGCCAAAGACGAGCCGGTGTCTGGACTCGCGAAGAAAGACTTCGAAGTTTTGGAAGACGGCAAGCCGCAGACCATCTCTCTATTTGAAGAGCACAAGCGCCTCCGAATCAAACCTGCCAAACTTCCCCCTATGCCGCCCAATGTCTACACCAATTTCCCTCCGCTCAAAGCCACGGATTCCGTGAACGTGCTGCTGCTCGACGCGCTGAATACGCAGGTATCGGACCAATCGTATGTGCGGGCTCAACTGACCCGTTATCTCAAGACAGTGCAGCCTGGAACGCCTCTTGCAGTTTTCGTTTTGACCTCGCGGCTACGCATGATTCAGTCGGTGACCACTGACTCCGCGCTTTTGTTGGCGGCGTTGAATAAACAGAAACTGGAAAGTGGTCCGCAGCAGTCCGCCAAGCTGCTCTCGGGCGCCGAAGATGACGCGAACTCTGTGTATACCGCTGAGGTGATGAACAATCTGGTTGGAGAAACCGACCTCGCATTGACGGCGATGGCGCCTCGAGGTTTTGCGACCATGGCGCAGAACAAGCTGGATACACGCGTTCAGACCACGCTGCAAGCCCTTCAGCAACTCGCGCGCTATCTTGGCGGGTTTCCGGGACGCAAGAATCTCGTTTGGTTCTCGGGTTCATTCCCGATTAGCGTTTTTCCCGATTTGAACGCAGCGGACGCATTCCAGGGTGTGCGCCAGTTTGGGGGAGAGGTGCAGCGGACTGCCACTCTTCTTACCTTGGCGCAGGTCGCCATCTATCCAATTGCCGCAGAGGGTCTGGTCTCCGATTCGCAGTTCGCCGCTAACGCGAACCGGATCGGCGAAACTCGGGCATTGCAGACGAGCCCGGACTTCGGGGACGGCGGAAAGCGAAATGCAAACTACGAGAGCATGGAAACCCTGGCTGACGATACTGGAGGGAAGGCATTCTATAACACCAACGGCCTTGATAACGCGCTGGCTCGCGCCCTTAATTATGGATCTCATTACTACACCCTGTCTTATTCGCCTAACAACAAGAAGATGGATGGGAAATATCGGCGCATCCAGGTCAAGGTTTCGGGCAAGTATAAACTTGCATACCGGCGCGGCTACTATGCCGACAACGCAAGAGACATCAAAACAAAAAAGGACGCGGTGACTGATCTGCTGCGGCCTCTGATGCAACGCGGTCTGCCGGATTTTTCGCAGATCCTGTACAAAGTGCGCGTCACTCGTTCCAGCCCGCAGCCCGCGCAGGAGGCCGTGCGTGCCGGTGACAATAAGGAGTTCAAGGAAGCATTCACGCGTTACGCAGCCGAGTTCGCGATTGCTGCTGGCGATGTCGCCCTGGAAGCGGCAAGTGACGGCGAGCGTCGCGGCGAAGTTGAGATCATGCTGGTTGCTTACGATCGAGACGGCACTGCCCTGAACTGGATTGCGAGAAAACAAGGGATCTCGTTGACCCGGCAAAACTATGCGGGCGCGCTGGCGGCCGGTTTGCAGCTGCATTACGAAATCGACATACCCAGCGAGATGCTGAGCAGAGACGACGTCTATCTTCGGACGGGAGTCTATGATTTGCGGTCGAGCAATGCGGGCACGCTCGAAATTCCACTACACCCGCCGAAAGAGACCGGGGTCTCGGCGAAGTAAACTGCTCTACTCAGCCGTTGCACTATTCATTTTGGCGGCCAGATTTCTTAGCGTTCCCACACCTTCCACGTGTATCGCCTGCTGCGTTCAGCAGCGGGCCGAGGCTCCGCATCCAGGTTCGCAGCTTTGGGACGGGGAGCGAGTATTCGTTTGCTGCTGCGCCTCTTGACAAGAGCAACCCCAAAAATCAATATTGCGTCTTACGACATGTCCGTAAACGACCGGCGGGACCTACGGTGCATGTCTTGATGACAGAATGGACAACACCGTGCCCGCGATGCCCTTAGTACTCGTTGGGCACGACTTCGACCGATTCGCCTTCCGGAGAAATCTCGATGAAAGCAAGTAGACTGTATAGGATTGCTAGCGTTTTGCTCTTTTTGGCCGCCATAGGGAACACATACGGGCTCTTAAGCTTCTGGCGCGTTGCAGGACCGATGCCGCCTGTCCGTTTCCCCGTCGGCCACGCCGATTTTTCTTACGCCCAAGTCGCTCTCGGCTACCAAGTGTTCTGCTCTATGTGTATTTTGTTTGCAGCATACCTTGCTTGGCATCTGGCGGCCTTGGCTCGAACGACTCCGCGTGCGATTGGCGCATTAGGGTGGACTCTGTTCGCCTACCAACTCCTTGGCGTCTGCGTAAGTCGGTTTTTCTTCTCCGGCGTTGTGCTGCTGGTTGCGGTTGTTACTGCTGTCTGTATCGGCTGGGCGACTTGGTTGGTGTCAGGAAATCGTCAGGCGCAGCAGGTGCAGAGTGAACGAGCGCTAGCTTGAAAACGAACAACGGCCTATCGGACCTAAACTTGCTGGCGTAAAAACCGAACCTCTCATTGGGCTACTCCTGTCTGATGGTCAATTTACAAAAATGCCAGTACGCTCAACTTCGCCATCCCCACGGAGTGTCGCTCGTTTTGGGTTCGAATCCGGAGATCGTCCTGCTTGAATTCGAGTAATGTTTGTGTAGGGGCGGACGCCTCGTCCGCCCCGCGATCATGAGCGAAGCGAAGGGAGCGTGCCGGCGGTCGGGTAAGCCGAGCACGTTGTCAACACGGGCTGCCCTGTGTTCCTGAATTGTGCTCGAATGCTGGTTTCTGTACTGTCAAATCTGGAATGCATAGATACAGTCTCAGTTCGGCAAGAGTCCGTAAACGTCCACCCTGGTCCGCGTGCCCACATAGACTTTGCCATTGGCAACCGTCGGGGGCACGAATTTCACAGCGTTCCCCGCCCGGTCACGATTGTTTGCGGCCATGGAACTGTTCCAGTACTCCAGGGCGAGATTAGTCGCATCATAAGCGTGCAGGACGGCTGGGCCGGAGCACGCAGCTGGTAGGGGAACTACCGAGCAAAAGACGACAGGGTTGAAGCTGGCATAGCCGTAACGGCTCACATCAAGTGCCCACACAAGACCATAAGTCGCGCCGCGGGAGGAAATTGATGGAGTCGTGCCGGGATATCCGAAGGCCTGAGCCGATTGCGAGGTTACGGTTGGGTTGAAGAGCTCGGTGGCGGGCTGGAATGTGAACTGTCTGATGGAATCGCCCTGCCCACCAAAGTAAAGATTGTTCTGCCACCATGCAGGAGTACCCCACAAGCCGAATTGCGGGCCGAGGAAGCTCTGCACAATCTGGTCGTTATTTGACGAGTTGAATTGCCCCATATTGTCGCGGTCGACGAGGTAGACAAGACCTTCTTTTCCCACCTGGGCGAGCAAATGCCTGGGCCCGGCACCGGAGGTTTGATCGGGCAACAGTACCGCGGCGCCCGAGCCAAGGTCGCCATCGACCGCCGCCAGGAACGACTGGTCGTCAGGGGTGAAATAGCCCGCCACGCGCAGATTCACACCGTTGAGAGTGCTTCCAAGGAACGGGTGGAGCCTTAGGATGCTGTCCCCATAGTCATTGAAGGAAGGCAGGGGGAGGGCATCGAACAGGCCATTGCCTGTGGTCACGTAAACGTCTCCGGCGTTATCGATGGCGGGAGCTCCGCCTCCAGCCCAGATGCCGCCCGAGCCGCCGTTGGGTGTGGTGTTGAAGATGCTTGGAGGTTGCGTGAGATCCGCCGGGTTATAGCCGAGAACCCATCCGTGGTAAGGTCCCTGGTCCTCATGGGCTGCAAACGTAACGTAAACGGTGTTGTTCGACAGCGCCAAACCCGAGCGGTTGTGGTGATATTGCGAACTAAAAGTGACGGTATCACCTACGCCCGGCGACGATGCTGCAATCGTCACTGGCGCGTTCGGTCGTTCATTGCCGGTGACGAGATCCAAGGCGTGCAGCCGGTGGAAAAACGGGAAAGGAGGAAAGGCGCACCGGCCGGAATCGGGGCCCGGGATTTCCGATGCACTGACGACATAGAGCGTGTTGGTCGCGGGATCGATGACGGGTGTTCCGGTAACCCCTACCTCCGGATAGATGTCGCCAAAGCAGCCGAAGCCCGTGTTGCCGACGTCGTTCCAAACCACCGGCTGCTCTCCGGCGGTTCCACCATGTAACGCGTCGAGCAGGTGGACATGCCAATAAGCTTTGCACGGCGAGATATCAGCATCGAAAGCGTAGAGGCTGTCATGCTGGGTTGCCACGAAGATCACGTTGTGAGTTCCGCCGGCAAGGTTCAAGCCCCGCGCCCACAGCGGCTGCGCGTAGATCGCGCCATCTACCGGACAAGAGAAGAGTTTGCCGAACGTTGCCGTGGTCACAGTCGCGGGCGTCAAGGCGAATTCTCGCGAGTTCAGTCCGGTGCGCGCCTTATCATTGTGATAGGTGAAGACTCCGGCCAGATCGGTAACAGCGACGGTGGCCGTGCCGGAAACGGGCGGTGTATCAACCGTCGTTGCTTTTACGACGTGAACGCCTGCCCGTGCCGGCGGCGTATAGAGGCCAGTGGCGTTGATCGTGCCCACTAATGCGTTCCCTCCTGGAACGCCATCTACACTCCATGTGACATTCGCTACCGAGCTCAGGAACTGCTGCGTCTGGGTACTCACGACGACTGCCGCGTGCTTTGGCGACAAGGTGATGCTGGCGCTCCAAGCCAAGCCGGTCAACAGCATCCATGTCAGAAGAAATCGAGGCTTGCTAATTTTCGAAGATTGCTTCATACCTGCCTCCCAAGAGAGAGAATTCGGTAGGTGAAAGCCTACTGCAGTGTGGAAGAGTTATGAGTCGAGGCATCAGCACTCCGCCGCACGAGTACATGATCCACTTCAGTTGAGTTTTCCTTGTGGTCGGAACCGGAGCCGGTTCAGTCGACAGTACAACCAGGGCGTACTGCGTTCGGCTGATTGGGAAAGACAATACGCTTTACCTTCCCTAAGTCAAGCGCAAAATTCTGGCACTCAAGTCGCTCAAATGCGCAGCCGGGCGGGGGCCATGCGCGGAGCGAAGGGAGCTTGCCGGCACTCGGGTGAGGCAGAACACGTTGGTCATGATGGGCTGCCGCATTGCGCGCTTCGCGCGCCACCCCCGGACGAGGCGTCCGGGCTCCATTCGCGGCTGCTCACAGGAATCTGTGATTTAAATCACAGATCGATTTGAGTAACCGACATAGGCTCGGCTATGCTTGTTGACAACGCGCTCGCGTAAAGGCGGACACCTCATGCCAGAGAATACCCTTACCATCACCGACAATCGCACCAATAAGAGCTACACAGTTCCGGTGGAGAACGGAACCATCCGGGCCATGGACCTGCGCCAGATCAAGACGGGCCCTGACGATTTCGGACTGATGACCTACGATCCCGCCTATCTCAACACCGCCTCGTGCAAAAGCACCATCACCTACATCGACGGAGACAAGGGCATCCTGCGTTATCGCGGATATCCTATCGAAGTGCTGGCTGAGCGCTGCACCTTCCTGGAAGTGGCCTATTTGCTGATGTTCGGCGAACTCCCCACCGAAAAAGAGTTGAACAGCTGGGTCTACGACATCACCCACCACACGATGCTGCACGAGACCACCAAGAAATTCATGGAGGGATTCCGATACTCCGCGCATCCGATGTCGATGTTCGTGAGCACCATTGCGGCGCTGTCCAGTGTGTATCCCGACGCGAAGCTGGTCCGCAATCCCAAAGACCGCATGCACCAGATTGTTCGACTTATCGGCAAAGTGCCGTCGATCGCGGCTATGTCGTACCGGCATAACGTGGGATTCCCCTATGTGTATCCCGACAACGATCTGAGCTACACCGAGAATTTCATGAACATGCTGTGGAAGATGGTCGAGCCGAAGTATGTGGCCCATCCCGCGATTTCTCGGGCGCTCGACATTCTCTTTATTCTGCATGCCGACCACGAGCAGAATTGCAGTACGAGTGCCATGCGCTCGGTGGGAAGTTCGGAAACCGACCCTTATCTCGCCGTTGCCTCGGCGGCATCGGCACTTGCGGGCCCGCTCCACGGCGGCGCCAATGAAGAAGTGCTCAAGATGCTTGAGGAAATCGGAACCAAAGACAACGTTCCCGCCTACATTAAGCGCGTCAAGGACGGACACTTCAAGCTCATGGGGTTCGGACACCGCATCTACAAGAACTACGATCCGAGGGCGAAAATCATCCGCTGGTGTGCCGAGCAGGTCTTCGAGGTCACGGGACGCAGTCCCAAACTCGATATCGCTCTCGAATTGGAGCGCATTGCGCTGGAAGACGAATATTTCGTAAAGCGCAAACTGTATCCCAATGTCGACTTCTACTCAGGGATCATGTATCAGGCCATGGGCTTCCGGCCGGAGATGTTCACAGTGCTGTTTGCGATTCCGCGAACTGCCGGCTGGTTGGCGCAATGGGAGGAATTGATGAAGGATCCCGAGCAGAAGATCGCGCGCCCGCGGCAGGTCTATCTCGGCCCAGGCGAAAGGGAATTCGTGCCTCTCGACAAACGGGTGCCGGTGCCGATCCCGGCGGAGTATCCGTCTCACTAAAAGCAATACCACCAAGGACACTAAGGATCACCAAGGGAAATCGAGTTTCCTTCGTGTACCTTCGTGGTGAACGCAGTTTTCTACGCGGCGTGCTTAGCCAATTCGGCTAGCTGCTCGCGATGACGCTCGGGGGAGGTAATGACTTTCATCTGCTGCCAGTCGTACGGGAATTCCTTGCCACAATCGAGACAGGCAACGTAAGTTCCAGTCAGTGCGGCGGCCTGGGGGCGGCGCTTGGCGCGACGGACGGTTACGGGAAAGCTGTAGCGTGCGTGCCTGCAGCCAAAGAAATAGTTCACCAATTTTTCGATCATGGACCCACCTTCCATACCTGAGCGTGTATGCCAGTACCTGGGTATTGTGAGCGATTCCCCCTCCGCCGTTACTTCATCGCTCAAATACTTAGATTCACGGATTGCCTAAAGGGTTTAGGTTTTCACGCCGCGGCAGGCTGGCGGAGTAGGAACAGTCCACCCTGCTGAAGCTAAAGGATTTATATCGGCCAGAAGGCGCCTTTCCTGTCAGGAAATGACTTTTTCACACAATCTGCCCATCTTGGGAAATCATTCACAGGGCTACTTTTTGAAGAGCAAAGCGGCCTGGCTTCTCTTGATCGTAGGACGCTCGGCGACCGCTAGTCCGGTAGCCGCAGCGGCCGCCAGTTCCGCGGCGAATGCCTCGTCGCGGACGTGGCCACTCGGTTCGGCCAGCAACACCCGCGCATTCTGCTTCAAAGCCC
>DATEHP010000289.1:0-9703 GCA_035279505.1 Candidatus Sulfotelmatobacter sp.
CTACGACGACTGGATCACCGATACCAGCAATCAGACCAACAGCGATACCCACGGGCTCAATGGCGACATTCTGGTCTGGAACCACGTCACCCAGCGCCGCCACGAACTCAGCTCCATGGGCATCCGCGTGAATGCCGAAACCCTGCACAAGCAACTCGACATGTCCAACCTGCTCGACAATCTCAAATTCCCCTACCACCAGGGAATTATCAACAACCTGCTCCCGCTCTCCATCGGCGGCGGCATCGGCCAATCCCGCACCCTGATGCTCCTCCTGCGCAAAGCTCATCTAGGAGAAGTCAGCGTAACCGTGTGGCCAAAAATCCTGAAAGAAATGTGCGCGAAGAAGAACATCTTTGTCCTGGAATAGTTGAGGTCGCGAAACGGGGCGGCCTAAGCCGCCCAGTAAATTGTGGAAGAGCGGCGCTTTAGCGCCGCGTCGGACTCATCGTTTAAAAGCGCTTCAGCGCTGGTGGCTCGTCGCCCGCCACGTCACGGCGTCGCATGCGCCTCCGCCAGCGCCTTCTTCAGTGCCAGCAATTCTTTCAGTATTCCCCGCAGCTTGGTCGACTCCAGCGCATTCGCTCCATCCGACTTCGCTTCCTTCGGATTGTCGTGAACTTCCATGAACACGCCATCTACCCCGGCCGCCACTGCCGCGCGCGCCAGCATCGGGATGAACTCCGGCTGTCCCCCGCTCACCGCTGGGCCTTTGTCGTCAGCCTGGGACGATGGCAGCTGCACTGAGTGCGTCGCATCGAAGACGACCGGCGCAAACTTCCGCATGATCGCCAACGAACGCATATCAACCACCAGATTGTTATAGCCGAAGCTCGCCCCGCGCTCGGTCAGAAAAACCTGCGCGTTCCCCGCCTCGCGGCATTTCTCCACCGCGTGGCGCATGTCCCAAGGTGCCACGAACTGCCCTTTCTTGATGTTGACCACGCGCCCGCTCAAGGCCGCTGCCACCACGAGATCCGTCTGCCGGCTGAGGAATGCGGGAATCTGCAGCACATCCACGACTTCGGCAACTTTCCCGACGTCCGCCGTCTCATGCACGTCGGTCAACACCGGCAGATTCAGCTCGTCCTTGATCTTCTTCAGAATCCGCAGGCCTTCCTTCAACCCGGGTCCCCGAAAGCTGCGAATCGACGTTCGGTTCGCCTTGTCGTAGCTCGCTTTGAAGATGAAAGGAAACTCCAGCGACCTCGCTACTCCTTTGATGATCTCCGCCATCCGGATCGCGTGCTCTTCACTCTCGATCACGCACGGCCCCGCGATCAGAAACAGATCACCCGCCCCGACGTGGATGTCTCCGACTTGGAAAGAAGTTGTCATCGACAACCAAGATGGCCACGGATCGGCACGGATGAACATATATATTTCAAGAAGTTATCCGCGCGAATCCGTGAAATCCGTGGCGCTTTTGTCTTAGACTCTTGTCCGCTCCGGCCGGTGGAACATCTCCACCTCCAGTGTCTCTTTCTCAGCTTTCCGCCTCTGCCCATATTCGTAAGCCGCCCCCACAAACGTCTTAAATAAAGGATGCGGCTCGAGCGGCTTCGACTTGAATTCCGGATGGAACTGGCAACCGATAAAGTGTGGATGATCCGGCAACTCCACCATCTCCACGTACGTGCCGTCCGGCGTCGACCCCGAAATACGCAACCCGGCAGCCACCAACGGCTCCTCATACTCTCGGTTGAATTCGTAGCGATGCCGGTGACGCTCGCTGATCTCGAGCATTCCGTAAATCTTGTGTGCAAGAGTATTCGGCTCGATCTTGCAGGTCCATGCGCCCAGCCGCATTGTTCCCCCCAACTCCTCCACCCCACGCAACTCGCGCAGCTTGTAAATCACCCGATGCGGCGTCGCCGGATCGAACTCGCTCGAGTTCGCCTCTTCCAGCCCCACCACATTCCGCGCGAACTCAATGCACGCCGTTTGCATCCCCAGGCAAATCCCGAAGTACGGAACCTTCTTCTCGCGCGCGTATCGGATCGCTGTTAGCATCCCTTCGATCCCCCGCTTTCCAAATCCCCCCGGCACCAGAATCCCGTCGTATCCCTCGAGCTGCGCCTCGTAGCTCTTGTCCCCGGTCTCCAGCCCTTCCGCCTCAATCCAGTTCAGCTGCAGCTTAAGGTTGTGCGCCAGTGCACCATGCACCAGCGCCTCTTTCAGCGACTTGTACGAATCTTCATATTCCACATATTTGCCAACAATCCCAATTGTCACCGTGTCTTTCGGGTTGTACACGCGGTGGACAACGTCCTCCCACTTCGACAGATCGCGGTTCTTGGCTTCCATATGCAGATTCTTCAGCACCAGCGTGTCCACATTCTCATTCGCGAACACCAGCGGCACTTCGTACACCGACGCAACATCCTTCGCCGTAATCACTGCCTCTTCCGGAACGTTGCAGAAGAGCGCGATCTTCGACTTCATCTCTTTTGCCAGGAAGCGGTCCGTGCGGCAAAGCAAAATGTCCGGCTGAATTCCGATGCTCAACAACTCCTTCACCGAATGCTGCGTCGGCTTGGTCTTCAATTCCTGCGCCGCAGCGATAAACGGCACCAGCGTCACGTGCACAAACAACGTATGCTCGCGGCCCAGCTCCTGCCGCATCTGCCGGATCGCTTCCATAAACGGCAGCGACTCGATGTCGCCCACTGTCCCGCCAATCTCCACGATCGCGATGTCCACTTCCTGCGCCACCTTCTTCATGGCCGCCTTGATCTCATTGGTGACGTGGGGAATCACCTGCACCGTCTTCCCCAGATAGTCTCCGCGCCGCTCCTTGGCGATGATCTGTTCGTAAATCCGCCCCGTCGTCCAGTTGTTGTCGCGAGAAAGCTTCGAGTGCGTAAAGCGCTCGTAGTGCCCAAGATCCAGATCCGTTTCGGCGCCGTCATCGGTCACGAACACTTCGCCGTGCTGAAACGGCGACATCGTTCCCGGATCGACGTTCAGATAAGGATCGAACTTCATCAGGTTGACCTTGATCCCGCGGCTCTCCAGCAGGCATCCGATCGAAGCCGCGGCAAGTCCCTTGCCGAGTGAAGACACAACTCCCCCGGTCACAAAGATGTACTTCGCTGGCATCTCTTCCTCGCTTTAAATTGTTTTTGGAAAATTGTGCAGGTGGCGTGCACAATCAATTATGGCAGAAAACCCCTGTGGAAGAAACGGAAGAAATAAAGAATGTGGGGAAAGCCGCCCTCGGCTGTCCGGTCGAGCGAAGCTCGACGGCTGCTACGTCTGAACTTCGAAACTGTTTCGGTCTCACAGGGTCCCGCGTTGACTATCTCTCCCCAAACGGCGAGAATAATTGAGGTCACCAGCACCAGAACAGTAGTGTCCCCAAAAAGTGGGCCTGTGGCGCAGCTGGGAGCGCGCTTCCATGGCATGGAAGAGGTCGTCGGTTCGATCCCGACCAGGTCCACCAAAGCCCTCAACAACTTAAGACTCACTGCAACGAGATTTCCAAAGCACGCCCGTCCGGCTCTTCCGTCCGCGACGGGCGTGCTTTTGCTTTACTCAACGACCAGCGGACGCATGTCGTGCTCTTCATGCTCGAGGATGTGGCAGTGCCAGACGTACTCTTTTCCACCAGTCCTCGGACTCACCGCATTGCGCATGGCTGCGGTCGGCAAGTTCGGCAAGTTGAACTGCATAATGACGGTCGCGATTCACCAGGGTTCAACCGCACCGTGTCCTTCCACCCAATTTCATTCGGATCGGGCGGCATTGGCTGACCGGCATACCTCCACGCGTGGTTCCTACTGGTAGGTCAGCGTCAAATTATCCAGATACACGTTGTACGAATCCTGCTTGTAGTTTCCGTCCATCTGGAAATTAATCGTCACCCCGTACCATCCCGGGCTCGATCCTTTGTCAAACGTCCAGTTCAGTGTCGCCGTCTGGCCGTTGAGAGTGATCGACTGATACGTCTCATGATTGTCCGGCGTCCGCTGCACCTTCAGCGTCAGATGATTCCACTGACCGCTCTTCGGATTACAAGGCACTCCCGTCGATATCCACTGACCCTTCGAGTTGTCCCAGATGTCCCACTGGTTGCCATTTGCGATCCGGCACTGATGGCCGAAGATAAAGCCCATACCGCCGAAGAATTGGTTGATATCGAACTCCAGCGCCTCCGACAATCCCAGGTTGTCCCCGTAGAAGTCCACATCGTAGGTGAAGTCGTGCAGCGACGAGCTCAGCGACTGGTCGTTGTCAAACAACCCCTGCGACGAGTAGGGACCAATCAGGTGGTTGTTCCAAAGTGCGTCGGAATAGGGAGTCGTCCCGCCAACATTGAAGATCGTAGCTTGCCCGCTTAGCGATGGCGAACTCACTCCCTGCGTCATCGAAAACGAAATTCCATCGCATGGAGAAGGTGAGCAATCCACGAAGTTCGGCGGCCCTTGTCCGTACTGTCCCCAGCCGCCAGCCTTCTGCAGGTTCGAAAAAGGCGTTCCTGCGCCTGCGCTCGGTGGATTCGACGGTGGAGGCGTAGTCGGCGGCGGCGGTTGCGCGGGCGGGGGTGAGGGTGGAGGCGGCGCAGCCGCCTGCCCAACGCTGATCTGCAAACCTTTGTCCTGAGTAGCGCCCTTTGCGTCCGAAACGGTAACCCCAAAGTTGAAGCTACCGGCTGCCGTTGGTGTACCCGAGACGTTTCCCGTAGTGTGATCCAGGTTCACTCCCTGCGGCATTTGCCCTGAAGTTACCGCATAGTTGTAGGGAGACGTGCCACCCGTCGCCGTCAGGCTTCCGCTGTACCCGGAACCTTCCGTTCCGGTCGGGAGACTTGCTGAAATCGCCAATTTGCCGCTATTGATTGGGCTCGGTTTTGATGGACTCCCACAACCGCTGAGAACCGCAATCGCGGATAGACTTGCCAGGAAGATCGCTCGGTTGGAAGCAATGGTCCGGTAGGCGCGCCCTTTGGGCGCGGAATCGTTGAAATAAAGAAACATCATCAACCCCTAGGGATTTATTTGGGCGGGATCTTGAGCGGAAGATTCCCTTGGCAGCGACTATCCAGGAAGACCTAGCCGGCCACAGCCAGAAGAGGTGCAATAGGCTTGCTACACCTCAGTACTGAAGACGTTCAAGGCGCTTGCTTTTCCGTACAGTCCCAACGCCTACCCGGGATCCAGTACCGGGCACTACAGCGTTTAGGTGATTGATACAGAAATCCCAGTATAGCGATCTCCGGCTCCGTATTCAAACGAAATTTCGGCCCTGACCAGCTCCGCATTCACTCAGAATTCGGGGTATCCCACGATCCCGTTTTGCGCCGCCGCGCGAACCACAAATAAACCGGCACGCCCAGCAGGATGACCACAACTCCAGCAATCGAATCCCGAAGATTACTCGCGAACGTGTAGCACAGCAACACAGCCGCAGTACCAATGAATATCGCTGGAACAAACGGATACCCGATCGTACGATATGGTCTGGCTACGTCCGGCTCACGTTTACGAAACACAAAGATTGTGCTCGCGGCCACCATGTAGAACAGCCACTCGGCAAAAATGGCCAGCGAAAATAATTCCCGAAAAGCGCCCCCGACCACGATCAGCAGGATCGCTACCGCCCCCTGAATCACCAGCGCCAAAGCAGGAGTGTGAAATCTCGGATGAACCTCTCCCAGCGCCTTGAAAAAATATCCGTCCCGCGCAACCGCGAAAGGCACGCGCCCACCGCTCATGACGGTGCCGTTCAGTGTCGCGAGCATTGAGATCATCATCCCGACCGAAACCAACACGATTCCCAAATGCCCTAACGCCGCCTCGCTCGCCACCGCAGCCGGCACTGCCGAATTTGCAATGGCCGCCGCCGGCAGGGCGTATTGAATCCCTGCGTTCAACCCCATGTAGAGTACGGCTACCACCCCGACACCCAGAACAAGGGCGAGAGGAATGTTCTTCTCCGGCCGCTGAATCTCTTCGCTCACCATGTTCAAATCGTTCCAGCCATCGTAGGCCCACAATGCCGCGACCAGCGCTGCCATGAACCCGCTCACGCCGCCGATGGCTCCCGGAAAACTCGTACCAAAATTGCTCCACGAGCCGGAAGCCGCAGTCAGTGCGATGACGGCAATTCCGACAATCATCCCCACCTTAAGCACCGTGAACGCCAACTGGAACGCGCCAGCCTTGCGAATTCCGATGTAGTTGAGCCCCGTGATAACTACGTTCGCCGCAATCGCCACCAGATGACCGTAGGTGATGACGAGCACGCGGCTCGAGGTGACATGGAATGAGAAAAGCGTGTCTGGCAGGAAACGAAAGGCCGAAAATGTTCCTAACACCCGCACCAGCCCCGCGGTCACGCTCGCGATGGATGCCGGCTTCGCAATCAAGAACCAAGTCCAGCCATAAAGAAACGCCGGCAGCGGCCCGTATGCATCCCGCACATACACGTACTCACCGCCCGCGTAAGGCCGCACCGAGCCCAATTCGGCGTAAGTCAAAGCGCCGAAAAACGAGAGCAGCCCTCCCACGATCCAAGCCAGATAAACCAGTCCCGCCGACCCCACCGCCTGCATCATCTCCGCAGGAACCAGAAAGATCCCACTGCCAATAATCGTCCCGGCCACAATCGAGGTCGCATGCCACGCATTCAGCCCCCGGATCAACTCAGGCGCTCGCGGTTTTGTCGAAGTTGCAGGAGACGCAGGTGTCTGCAGCGACATGTCAGGTGCCCCTCATGTTACACGCACGAACGCATGCGGTCGCCCGTGCTCGTGTAACGACGGACGCCTTCGTCCGTCCCGCGATCGACTCGTGTAGCGACAGCCGCCTCGGCTGTCCCGCGAAGGCGAAGCCAAGCGGAACCTTCCCCACCGCCGAAATCCCGCACAGCATCCAAGCAGTAAGCACCCAGATTCGCATGCCCGGATTATAGCCAGCCCCAAATGCTACGCTGAAGGAGTGATGTCATCCCGACTCATGTGGGAATTAAGTCTCAAGCCACAATCCAAATTGCCGTGGATATCGCGACTCATGTGGCGACAGCCGCCTCGGCTGTCCCGCAAAGGCGAAGCCAAGCGGCACCGACACCAAGCTCTTCCCCTCTGTCTGGGCCTGACCTTGCTTATTCTTAGCTTGCCGCTACATGCAGCCCTTCCCTGGACCATCCACTCCCAGCCCACCCGCCTCCTTAACGGCGCCCCCGTCCTGTTCCAGGTAAAAGTTCCGGCAAAGCTGGATTCCCTGACCGGCACCTGGTTAGACCACGAGCTGACTTTCAGCTACAACCCCTCCACCAAAACCTGGTTCGCCCTCGCAGGGGTAGACATCGAAAGAACTCCTGGGAAGTACCCGCTCGAGCTAGCCGGTCGAAGCGCGACCTCCAAAGCTCCGCTGAAGTTCACCTACACCTTTGCCGTCGCCCGCGCCCAGTATCCGAAAATCAAAGTAAATCTCGCAGTAGAAAAGAAGTTCACCGAGCCGAGTCCCGAGCAGCAAGCCCAGATCGCCGAGTCTGTGAAGGTCAAACAGGACTATCTCGGCCGCGTCACGCCCGACCGCGAATGGAACGGGAACTTCGCCGCCCCCGTCGATGCCACCACCTCAGACGTCTTCGGCTCGCAACGCATCTTCAACGGCGTCGCGCAGCGTCCCCATTTCGGCCTCGACTACCGCGTCCCCGCAGGCACGCCCGTCGCCGCCATGAATGACGGCACAATCCTGCTCGCCCGCTTTTTATATTTTGAAGGAAATTGTGTAGTGATCGATCACGGCCAAGGGCTGCTTACTCTGTACTTCCATATGTCTGAACTGAAAGTGAAGGAAGGAGATCCCGTAAAACGCGGCCAACTGATTGGTCTCAGCGGAGGCACCGGCCGCGCCACTGGGCCTCACCTCCACGTCGCCGTCCGCTGGCAGGCCACCTATTTAGACCCCGCCCGCCTTTTGCAACTGTCTCTTCCATGAAGGGCTTTGTCATCCTGAGCCGCAGCTTTTCGCGGCGAAGGACCTGTGCAACTCCTCGCCAGCTCCTCGTACTGGCGTGGCCTTAAGCAGCTCCCCCCGACACCCGCCCTCGCCCCCGCAACGCCTGATTCAACTCATCCTTCAATCCCAGATTCCGAATCAATCGGTGCAGATAATTCGGATGCACTCCCAGTATCCCCGCCGCCTCCACATAGTTACCGCCAGTCTGCTCGACCGCATCCAGAATCAACTGCTTCTTCAACTCTTTCACGCTGCCGTGATATTTCCCCTCGGTAATGTCTTCCGGCGCATTCTGCTCCAGCAGCGACTCCGGCAGGTCTTCCAGCAAAACCATGTCCGACGATCCCATCACCAATGATCGCTCAATCGCGTTTTCCAGTTCGCGCACATTCCCGGGCCACTCATAATGAACCAGCGCGGCCATCGCCTCGCGTGAAATCGGTTTCGCCTTCACGCGGCAGTGCATCGCATGTTTCTGCACAAAATGCCGCGTCAGCATCGGGATATCTTCCCGCCGCTCGCGCAGCGGCGGCATCGTCATCTTCACCACGGCCAGCCGGTAATAAAGATCCTGGCGGAATTCTCCCTTCCTGACCGCATCTTCCAAATCGCAATTCGTTGCCGCGATCAGCCGGATATTCACCTTGATCGGATGCGTCCCGCCCACGCGATCAAACTCCCGTTCCTGCAAAACTCGCAGCAATTTCACCTGCAGCGCCGGAGCTAGTTCTCCGATCTCGTCCAGGAGTACCACTCCGCCATCGGCAACTTCCAGCCGTCCTTTTTTCTGCGTCGCCGCCCCGGTAAACGCGCCCCGTTCATGTCCGAATAGATCGGACTCCAGAAGTGTCTCGGGGATGGCCGCACAATTAATCGCCACGAATGGCTTGTTTGCCCGCGGGCTGTTCCGATGCAGCGCCTTCGCTACCAGTTCCTTCCCCGTTCCGCTTTCGCCTTCGATCAGAACCGTCGAATCCGTCGGGGCTACTCGCGCCAGGAACTGGAAAATTTCCTTCATCCGCGCGCCCTCTCCCACCAGGCTCTGGTCCTGCCGGATTTCTGTCGAGAGACGCTGGTTCTCCTGTTCCAGCCACTGCAACCGGCGCGCATTGTCCAGCGCCACCGCCGAAACTCCCGCCACTCCGGCCATCAGTTGCAGATGTTCTTCCGTGAAACGGTTTGCTGCATTGGTGTTGTCGAGATAGATGCAACCGGTCATCCGTTGAAAGACGCTTAGCGGAACGCATACCAGAGACCGGACGTGAGAAGCCACCAGGCTCTCCACTTCCCGAAGATTCCCGCTCGACGCGACATCCACGCCTAGAATCGCAACATTCTCTTTCATCACCTTCCGGGCAATGGTTCGGCTCACTCGCACCAGTTGCGGCTGCCCGCCCTGTCGCGTTCGCGCATAAAGCGAATTGAATTCCTGACCCTCGCCGTCGGAAAGCAGAATCGCGCCTCGACCCGCAGGTACGACTTCGAAGATCAAGTCCAGCAATTGCGCCTGCAACTCTTCCAGATCACGGATCGCATGCACCACCCGGCTGATCTTCAGCAGCGCATTCAGGTTGCGCCCCACCTGTGATGTCGCGGGAAGTTCCTTCAGCAATCGATCCGGCTGCAGATATACCGCTTCCTTGGGGTGAATCAGCCGCGTCTCCGCCATCGGCTGCCCGTCGTCGAACTCCACTTGGCTCGCCGACGCCGCTCGATCCTCTTCGTCCATCAGGAAC
>DATEHP010000290.1:0-4639 GCA_035279505.1 Candidatus Sulfotelmatobacter sp.
TCCCGCGAATCCATCGCCGCATTCACCAACTCGCGCAAATTTTCAATGCGCGAATACGCCTCCGGCGTGTCCTCTCCCTCGAGCAGCTTGATGTATCCCGTCCGGTCGATCAGGAACTTGAGAACGTCAGCCGTGCTGACAGTAGGCGCTGGGAACGCATTTGGATCCGCCGCACCTGCAGCCCCCCCACCATTGTCATCCCGAGCGGAGTCGAGGGACCTTGTGTTCTTCTCGGCCGCATCCGTCGCATCTGCACCAAAGTCAAACGAGAAATTGCCGAATTCTTCAGGATTAAACGCAGTTTCGTCGGACTCTTCCGGAACGATCTCTTCACCAGCGGCAATCCGCTGCTTAGCGGTTCTCGAGTCTGCCGTCTGCTCCAACTGTTCGGTGAATGTCCCCAGCAGCATCGCTCGCGCATCCTCAATGAGCTGCTGAAAACTCTTCAACGACGCCAGCGCTCGCGGAGGCAGCAACTGCCGCTTGACCGCCTCGCCGATCGCTCCCCACATCGATAGCCCTGTTTCCAGCGCCAACTGCTCGAGTGTATCGATGGTTCCCTTGCCGATGCCGCGCGCCGGAGTATTGACCACACGCAACAACGAAATCGTGTCATCCGGATTCTGAATGACCTTCAGGTACGAGATCATGTCTTTGATTTCGGCGCGTTCGTAGAATGAAAATCCGCCCACCACGTGATACTTCAGCCCGTACCGCCGCATGGCCTCTTCAAATAGCCGCGACTGCGAATTCGTGCGATACAGCACCGCCGCCCGCGGCGTCTCCCCGCGCTCGTTGGCTTCGCGGAGGTATCGCGCAATCGAGTCCGCGGCAAACAGCGCTTCATTCTCGCCATCCGGCGCTTCGTAGTAGCCAATCTTCGTGCCGCCCTGCCGCGACGTCCAAAGATTTTTTCCTTTGCGACGCACATTATTCGCCACCACCGCCGACGCGGCCTGCAGAATGTTCTGCGTCGAGCGATAGTTCTGCTCCAGCCGGATGATCTTCGCCTCGGGAAAATCCTGCTCGAACTCCAGGATGTTGCGGATGTCCGCTCCGCGCCAGGAATAAATCGACTGGTCTTCGTCACCGACGGCGCAAACGTTGTGCTGCTCCCCGGCCAGCATTCGCATGAGTTCGTACTGCGGCCGGTTCGTGTCCTGATATTCGTCGATCAGCAGGTACTGAAAGCGCGTGTTGTAATACTCGCGAACCTTCGGCGCCGATTTCAGGAGCCGCACCGCTTCCAGCAACAAGTCGTCGAAGTCGAGCGCGTTCGCCTTGCGCAATTCCTTCCGGTACTCCTCGTACAGGTGCGCAACCTTCTCGGTCTTCGGATCCGCCGAGTTCAGATAAAGTTCCTGCGGATCGAGCATGTGATTCTTCGCCCATGAAATTCGTCCGAGCACGGTGCGCGGAGTCAATTCTTTGTCGTCAACCCCCAGCCGCTTCATGACCGACTTCACTACGGATTGCTGGTCACTCTCGTCGTAGATCACGAAATTCTTGGCGTGCCCGATCGCCGGCTGGCCCGGCACAGTGGACGGAATCCGCATCGCCTCAATGTCGCGGCGCAACATCCGCACGCAGAACGAATGAAACGTCGAGATCACCGGCTTGGCGATGCTCAGCCCGCCCACCAGTTTCTCGACACGCTCACCCATCTCTGCCGCGGCCTTGTTGGTGAACGTCATGGCCAGGATTGATTCCGGCATGATGCCCTTGTGCTCGATCAGATAAGCGATCCGGTAGGTGATGACGCGCGTCTTCCCGCTCCCGGCGCCGGCCAGAATGAGCACCGGGCCTTCGGTCGTCTCAACAGCTTCGCGCTGTTGCGGATTCAGTTGATCAAGAAACGTCAATGCAGAAGTGGCTCCGGGATTGATCTTTCAATTTTACAGGAACACGTAGGGACAGCCGTCTCGGCTGTCCGTCTCGTGTGGAGTTATCGAAGGCGTCATCCCGAAAACCCGCGCTTTCACCGGTGGGTCGAGGGATCTCGCGCGATTGTGCCGTGTGCTTCATGCGAGATCCTTCGCTCCGCCTGAACTACGGCTACGCTCAGGATGACGCCAGTTGTATGCCAGGAGAGTCAACTGAGATCGTACTTTCTGTGTTGTGACACAGAAGAGTCTCGAAATTTGCCCCGCAAGTTCACTGCGCCTCCCACGTTCTTTCCACGGAGTCGACGAGGGCGGCGCGCCCGGTCCGGGTTACACCCGTAACCCGAACACGCCTCTCCCTTGAGAGTGGGCGCGGTCGCCCGAGTATTGGTCTCGCTCGCTTGCGAGAGAGGAGTTCCTATGAATCCGAAGAGTTTCATTGCCGTAATGGTTCTGTTGCTCGTTGCCGGATTTGTGATGATCGATCACCACTCCGCGCGCGCCGGAGAAGTTAATCCCACGTCGGGCTATAAGGTCCTCGAGCCCATCCGCCACGGCAACTTGACCGTGTTTCCTGTGGTCGCAGCGAAAAGCTATCCCACCGGAGAATTTCTTACCCTCGACGAAGGCCTGCACTCAGGTGAAGTCATCGTGACCGAAGCCGGAAGCGTGCAAGGACTGATCCGCCGCCACGGTGCTCCGATCGTCCGCCACGATGGCGCGGAAGTAAACCGCCTAGTGCTGGTCAACAATTCAAAGCGCCCGCTGTTATTGTTGGCCGGAGAAATCGTCAGCGGCGGCCGCCAGGATCGCGTGATCGGCAAAGACCGCATCGTACCCCCGGAAAGCGATCCGGTCGATCTCAGCGTATTCTGCGTCGAGCCTGGACGCTGGGTCGCCACCACCGCAAACTTCGGCGCCTCAGAGGCACTCTACGGGAAGAGCTCCGGCACCTCAATCGGCGGGCCCGCTGTTCCCATGGCCATCATGGCCCAGCCTTCGGTGCGCGGCAAAGCCATGGCGGACAAGAATCAGAGCGAGGTCTGGAACGAGGTCAATAAGCAAAAGGCAGCCATGACTGTCGAAGTCGAAGCGGCCGCTCCTGCGGTCGCCACTCAAATGCAGCAAGTCACTTCCTACGCCAAGGTGAATGAGAACGTCGAAGTGCGAAAGCAGGTCGACTCCGTGGCCAAGCCCATCGAGCAGAGCTACCAGAGCCTGATTCACCAGCTGCGCGACCGCAACGCTGTCGGAGTGGTTGTCGCCGTGAATGGCCGCATCATCTGGGCCGACATTTTCGCCAGCACCGACCTGCTCAATAAATATTGGCCGAAGCTGGTTCGTTCCTACGCATCAGAAGCGGTGGTCACGCGCGCGAAAGATGCCGAGGTCACCACCAAACAGGCCGACGCGTTTCTCGCCGACATGGAAGGCCGCCGGGAAATGATCGAGAGCGAGCCCGGCATCTTCCGCCACACCGAAGTGACCGGAGACGGGTTCAAAGCTTTCTCGTTGACGTCGTTGCTGCCGAAGACAGGATTCGAAGTTCACATCGCGAAGATGGCAGAGTGAAGGCCAGGGACTAGGGGTTAGGGATTAGGGACTTGAATTCAGAAGTAGGAATTCAGAACGGTAAGAACGTCCGGCATCTGAGGGTTGGTCGCTAGTCCCTATTCCTAACCCCTGACCCCTCATACCACTTCCTCCACGCCGCCGAATCTCGGGGCAACCGCTGATGAGTAATGTCCCCCAACGCCTGGAACGCCCATCCCTGCGTTTGTGCATCGAGAGAAGGATCGTCCGTATAGTTCAGCAATTGTGGAACGGCCTTCATCCGCTGGTCTTGGGTGAACATGCCTGATTCCGCCAGGCTGCATGCGGCCCTTTCGCGCACCATTGGTGACGAATCGTCGTGCATGGTCCCCAGAAGAGGCTGAATGGCCTGATCGCTACCGGCCAGTGCCAATCCCTCCACCGCCCATCGCCGCGAATCGGTGTCGTGGTCTTTCAAGTGATCCGCGAGCACTCCGACGAGTCTTTCAGTCTCGACTCCTCGGTTCGCCATCAGGCCGAGCGCCCACAGCGCCCAGATCTTCTGGCTGTGGTCGGGCGAATCTACGTTCTTCAACACAAACTCCAGGCTCGCGGCATTCTTTGCGAGGCCATAGGCGGCGAGTTCCACTTCAACGCCCGACTCCCGTACGCGCATGTCGTTCGAGTTCAGCGCCGCCGTGGCCAAAGAAGCAATCTGCGAGTTCCACTGAACCTGTCCATTCCAGCGATCGACGCGCGACGAGATCTGATCGACCGCGCCTGCCGAGTGCCCGACGGCCATTTCCAACAGCGTCTCCGCCTGCTGTTGGGGCTTCATGCGATCGATTTGAGGCAGGTTCCTGGCCGACGCAGGCTCCTTCGAATGCGAGGGAACCGACCCCGGCCAAAGCGTATGAGCCTTGCTCATCGTTCCCACGACGAGTGCCGCGACTATCCCGACGACAGCGGCGATCACATGCGCATAGCGTAATGCAGACTTTTGCGACGCGGGCGAGGGCGGGGCGTTGCCAGCCGCGAGACCCGTAACGTCTGATCCGGGACCTAGCGTGCCAAAGTCCGGCGTAGGCTGAAGGCGCGGATCGACCGGACTACCGTTCGCGGCCTCCGCGGAAAATGACGAGGAACCATCCATATAGAAGAAGTCTAGGGTGACCTCCAAAATGAGGTAAAGTTACTTTCGGTTCGAAGCGTAGCCGGTTCGA
>DATEHP010000291.1:0-5424 GCA_035279505.1 Candidatus Sulfotelmatobacter sp.
GCGGTTTCTCCGCGCACGATCTGCGAGATGCGGTCGCCGTGCTGCGCAAGAAGCTCGTTCGCCCCTGCGGAAGAAGATCCGTCGATCTCGCGGACGTGGAAGATGTAGTAGTCCTCCTGCAGCCAGTTCTCCTCCTTATAGGGCTTGATCAGCGCGGGCGCGGCGCGCTCCAGCCGCTGGCGGATGACCTTGTTCGCGAGTTTCTCGAAGTTCGTGTCAGAGGTCCAGCGGGCAGAAAGCTCGATCAGTTTGTCCCAGTCGCCGGAGAACGGAAGCTCGAAGACCAGGCTCACGACGCCATAGTCGAAGTATTTGATCTCGCCGGTCAGGCGTTCGCCCGAGTCGAGGACAAGAGGCTCGAGGCGGTCCGCCACAGGCGGACGCTGGTACCGGACATATCCGGGCGCCTGACTGCTCTTGAAGGTGGCCTGCGCGTTCCGGGCCTGCAGGAGTTGCCGGATCACATCGAGGCGGATCTCTTCGCTGATGTCGTACTGGATCAGGATCAGGATCGACCCGCGAAGCGGCGCCGCGGTCTGGGTTTGGGATTCCTGCACCCTGATCGAGAGGTCGTGGGCAATGTCGGGACTGACGATGGTGGTGACTTCGCGGTCCATGGGCGTTCTCAGTTCCCAGTTGTCAGATCTCAGTTGGCGAGGGCCTACAGGGTGGACAACTGTCAGCGGGAGACTTGCTGCTCCATCTATTCTCCCAGAAAAGGCGGGGCCAGCATAGCAGACGCAAACTATTGATTCAATTACATTTACATCTCTTAGCGCGGCCTACAAAGGCAAGGAATGTCATTCCGAGCGAGGCGAGGAATCCCTACCGTCTGCGGGCAAACGCCCAAGTCAGGAGGGCGGCTCCCGCAATGGCTCCGACGGTGATGCCAGCCTGCCTCATTTGGGCGCGGATCTCTTGTTCTTGTTCGCGGAAAGCACGGGACTCGGGAAATGGGTCGTCCAAATCGAGGGCGCTGGGCTGGAGCGCCATCTGCAGCACTTCGGCCAAGTGCAAGGCACGGCGGCTCGTGTTCTGGGCGATCTGTTCGCGGCAGCTGAAACCGTCAGCGATGATCAGCCAGTCGGCGGGGGCCTGTCGGACGGCGGGGAGAAGTTCGAGTTCTCCGATGGTTTGCGAGATTTCGTAGTGCTCGTTATGGAAGCCGAAGGATCCGGCCATGCCGCAGCATCCCGGGGCGGGGGCGGTAAAGTCGATCCCGAGGCGGCGGAGCAGAGACTCCTCGGCGGTCATTTTCATGATCGATTTGTGATGGCAGTGGCCGTGAAGCAGGGCTTTCCGCGGGAGTTGCGGTAGCGTTGCGCCGGCGCCTAGTTTCTGCTCGAGGAATTCGCTCAGCAAGAACGTTTGCTTGCTCAGTGCTTGCGCGCGGGCGTCGTGTGGAAAGAGGTTGGTCAGCTCGTCGCGGAAAACGGCCACGCAGCTGGGTTCGAGTCCAACGACCGGGATTCCCGCTTCGATTTCGGGCTCGAGTTGGTCGAGGATTTCCAGCAGCAAGCGCTCGGCGCGATCGAGCATCCCGAAGTCGTAGAGCGGGCGTCCGCAGCAGAGGTTGGCGCGGGGGACGTGCACGCGGAAGCCGGCCGTTTCGAGGACCTCGACGGCGGCCTTGGCGGTCTGGGGGAGGAAATAGTTGTTGAAGGTGTCGGCCCAGAGAAGCACCTCAGGGACTGAAGCCCCTTCATCTTCGGACGCCTGACGCGGCGGGGGTACCGATCGGTCCGCACCGCTAGTGCGAAAGAACCATTGCTTGAAAGTCTCGGGGGCGAAGGGAGGGATGCGCCGTTTTGCGGGGATGCCTGCTACCAGTTTCGCAATATCGCTGAAGAACGGAAGCTGCGTGGTCAGATTCACCAGCCCCGGCGCTTTCGACGCGAGGCTTGCCCAGAAATCGATGTTGCCGAAGGCGTAGGCGTTCAGGGGGCGGAGGCGGCCTTCGTAGTAGTGGGAGAGGAATTCGGCTTTGTAGGTGGCGACATCTACGCTGACGGGGCAGTCGCTTTTGCATCCTTTGCAGGCGAGGCAGAGATCCAGCGACTGTTTGACTTCTTCGCTGCGCCAGCCGTCACGGATGACTTCTCCTTGGGTCATCTCCCAGAGAAGATGGGCGCGGCCGCGGGTAGAATGCTCTTCGTCGTGAGTAGCACGCCAGCTGGGACACATCACGCCGCCTTCTTCGCGGCGGCACTTGCCTACACCGACGCAGCGCAGTGCCGCGTGGGCCAGGCTGCCGTGATCTTGCGGGAGCTGGAAGTGGGTCTGCGGCTCCCACGGAGAGTAGTTCGGGCCGAGGCGGAGATTTTCGTCGAGCTTGTTGGGGTTGATCAGCTTGCCCGGGTTCATCTTCCAGTCGGGATCCCAGGCCGTCTTGAATTTGCGGAAGGCCTCCATTAATTCCGGGCCGAACATTTTGGGGAGGAGTTCGGCGCGGGCTTGTCCGTCGCCGTGTTCGCCAGAGAGAGATCCCCCGTAGCTCACGACTAAGTCGGCGGCTTCTTCGACAAAGCGGCGGTACTTGGCAATTCCCTCTTTCGATTGCAGGTCGAAGTTGAGGCGCGTATGGACGCAAGCGTGGCCAAAGTGTCCGTACAGCGAACCCTTGTAGTTGAACTCTGCCATCATCTTGCGGAGGTTGCGGAGATATCCGCCCAGTTTTTCAGGAGCGACGGCGGCGTCTTCCCATCCTTCCCAGTTGAGGGGCTCGCCGGGAACGTGCGAGGTTGCGCCAAGACTCGACTCGCGAATTTCCCAGATGCGCTTGGCGTTTGCGCCGGAGTAGAGCTTTATGTTGGGAGGATTGGGGATGCGACGCTGCGCGTCGATGAGGCGCTGGGCCTGCATTTCGGCGCCGGGAATGGATTCGGCACCGAACTCGACCATTAGCCATCCGCCACCTTCGGGGAGCAACGCGAGGCCTTCGGTGTTGATGCCTTTTGTACGCTCGTAGTAAACGAGGAGGTCGTCAAAGCCTTCGAGGCCGATGGGCTTGTGCTCGAGGATTTCGGGGATGTGGTCGGCACATTGATAGATGTCGGGATAGGCAAGGACTACTAACACGCGCGCGGGTGGACTCTCGATGAGGCGGCAGGTGGCTTCGAGGATAGTGGCGCAAGTGCCTTCGGAGCCTACTAACGAGCGGGCTACCTGGAAACAGTTTTCTGGGAGGAGATAGTTGAGGTTGTAGCCGGAGACTCGGCGGGGGATGCTAGGGAATTTTTGGCGGATCTGGTCGGCGTATTGATCGGCGATTTGCTTCAGGGTCGAAGTGATTTGATCGACTCGAGTGCCGCTGCGGACCGACACTTCCGGGCCGCCGGACAGCCGGGTGCTGCTATCCCCACTTGCCTGCTGGGGTCGCTCAAGACCTCGCACGCTCGCTTTGCTCGCGGGGCTGACGAAGGCGCCCGCCCCTACACGGGCTGTTGTGGTTCCTGCGGCTTGGATTACATTTTGAGCAAGGCTTAGGCGTACACCATCGTACGTGACTACATCCAGGGCTTCGATGTTGTCGTCGGTCTTACCGCCCATGATGGAGTGGACGCCGCAGGAATTGTTGCCGATCATCCCGCCGATGGTGCAGCGGTCGTGACTGGCGGGATCGGGGGCGAAGGTCAGATGATGTTTTTCGGCGGCGTTGCGGAGATGGTCGAGAACCACTCCGGGTTGGACGCGCGCAATGCGGCGGTCGGGATCGATCTCGAGAATGTTCCCCATGTACTTCGCGAAATCGAGAACTACTGCGAGATTGCAGCATTGTCCAGCGAGGGAGGTGCCGCCGCCGCGACAGAGAAGCGGAGCCCCGAACTCGCGGCAGACGGAGATGGCAGCGAGCACGTCGTCGGCGTCGCGCGGAAGAACTACGCCGATGGGTACCTGGCGGTAGTTCGAACCATCGGTGGCGTAGAGGGCGCGGCTGCCACTGTCAAATTTCACGTCGCCGCGGACTTGAGTTCGCAGGGCTTCGTGCAGCCCCAAGGGATCGGCTTGTGATGATCTTGAGGCTGGCACGGCGTCTGCTGCGGTGTCTGACATCAACCGGGTCTTTTCAGTTCTAGGACTTCTTTGTCATGGTGACGATGGTAAATCTGGAACCGTCGCCGCTGGACTGGACGCTGATGGTCGTCGAGTTGCCTTTGTCGCCGGAGACGATGCTGCAATGGGTCTGGTCGGAACTGTTGACTTGGGCGTTAGGAAATTTCTGTTTGTAAAAGTCACAGATTTTGTCTACAGAATCGCTGCTCTCGAAGTTGGCGGTGACCGTGTGGAGGCTGCCGAATGTCACCGCGGCCGTACCCGCCTTCTGTACCTGTGCTCCGGGGTAGATGTCGATACCGAGTTCTTGTGCGGTTTTGTCCGGATCGGTGGAGGTCTCCATATTGCCGAAGGGAGTTTCAACTTTCACGTTGTCGCCCTTCTGCGAGACGTGGGCGCTCTTGATAGCGCGATGGATGACGATGCCGCACGTAACCATACCGAGGACTCCGATCAGGACGATGACGCCGACGATGATCAGAATGATCTTGAGGGCACCGCTACCGCCTTTGGAAGGGGGCGGTCCTGGAGCAATGGGCGAGGCAGAAGTGGCGGGAACGCCACTCGCGGCAGCGCCGCACTTGTTGCAGAATTTTGTTCCCTCGTTGAGGGGTGCACCGCAGGAATTGCAGAATGCCATGGTTCACCTCGTGGTTGGCTTAAACGGGGGAGTATATCGCAGATGGAGGCTTTTCACCGTTTCAAAGTTTTAAGGTTTCAAGGTCTCAAAGACCTACGCTCGCTTCGCATCGCGGGACAGCCGAAGGCGGCTGTCCCCACATACGCCGATTCCTATGTCCCAAGGCGCCGATTCCTAACTAAACGAGCGGGTGGCGTAGTCGAACATGGAGAGGGCCAGGAGGAGGATCAGGAAGAAGATTGTGGAGGCTACTACGAGTTTCAGCAGCTTTTCGCTGGCGCCTTTGAGATGCATGAAGAAGAGGGCGACGAGTAATGCCTTGGTGGTAGCGATAATCAGGGCGACGGCCGAGTTGAAGACGCCCAGGTCGATTTTCGCGATTTCGTAAGTAAGGAAGGTACCAAACAGCAGGGCGATCCAAACTGCGAAATAGGTTATTAACGGGGACGATTTCGAATGTCCAGACATGCAGTCCTCACGGGTGCCGGTCGATCAGATAGAGCAACGGGAACAGGTAGATCCATACGATGTCGACGAAGTGCCAATACAGGCCGCCGATTTCCAAGGGCGTATGGTAGCGGGGCGTGAAACGGCCCTTCCATGCCATCCAAAGCAACCAGGTGAAGATGCCAAGACCGATGACCATGTGCAGGGCATGCAGGCCAGTCATGATGAAGTACAAAGCGAAGAAGATCTCAGCGTGGCGCGGATTCGCATATTGACCATGTTGT
>DATEHP010000292.1:0-8964 GCA_035279505.1 Candidatus Sulfotelmatobacter sp.
GTGGGTGTAACTAGGGAATAGCATTCCGGCCGTTTGAGCACCGATCGCCAAGCGCAAGCCATGTCCGCGAAACCAGCGAGTTCCGGCGATGTTACCATATCCAACAACTCCTTGTTTGCAGCCGGCACGACATGAACATGCAACCATTCGGTTGCTTCGAACTCGCGGTGCTTGACAAAAGGGATCAAAGAACAGCCGCTCGTGTGCGCCGAGGCGGATTGGTGAATCAGCCTGTTCGAGCAATGCACGATATGGAAGCGGCAAGTGGCTCTCCTGCTCTGAATGGTTGCGCAATGGTTGAGTCAGAACCGAGCGCGGGGTTGAGTATGGATTTGTTTCTTCCGTCTTGCAGGGAGCAACTTTATCAAGATTCGCCTTTCCTTCGCTTCAAAAACTGGATACAATTCTGCGGTTGGAGTAATCATAGGGAGTCGCTATGACTGCGTGGGACCGGATTCTGGTGTCGATTGCGATAGATGCCGCCAAGAACTGCATCGAAGTCTTCGAGAAAGAGTATCCCAACGATCGTCGGCCCCGGAAAACATTGGAAATGGCCGAGCAGTGGTTCAAGGAGCCGACTTGGGAGAATCTTCAATTGTTGGAGAAGCTCGAAATTACGCTGTGGAGATCCGCACATTGGGAGTGTAACTCCGCAGCTCTTGCAGCGCAGGCATGCGCATTGGCCGCAAGAGCGGCACACCATCCCCTGACATCCGCTATGCACGCAATTGAGTGCGAGCGATGCGCGAACGGTTTTGAGCACCGTGACTACGCTAGGAACTGGCTGCGAAAAGTGCCGGGCCGCGTTGGACCGGATCTTGGCGTCAAAGTGCCCGCTCGGGTTCGTTGACGTGACCTTGCCGCTGCTGCAATTTGGCGCCCTCTTACACGCTAAACCTTTCTGAAAACAGCTGAGACTCCGAAGGTCAAAGAGGAACAGATCAGGACGTTCCTATCGCATTTGCATTTCGGCAATCGCACCCTCCTGACCAGTTCACACCATTTTGCTGCAACTTGGGCCGGTGATTACGGGATGCTGAAGCTAACCTGAATTCGTGAGCTGACCGCCAGATGAAACCGAGTGCTCCGAGTGCACGGGTTCATAGGAGTCGTTTTCGTCGCGGAGGCCAGAATTCAACCGGGCAGTTTTCTGCTTGCTGATGGAATGCGCCAGGTCGTCGCGTGTCTCGCGCAACTGATCAACGTGATCGCGCCGGCTTCGATGCACCCGAGCGTATAAAACCACAAGGCTTCGACAAACCTTCAACTGCAAACGGGCGCACCACGTTCGAAGTTCCGGCGCGGTCATACACTGTGATCCAGTGGGGAGCGTAAGCAGATTCGAACGGGGTGACGTTCCGAAGGAGGGTTGCCCTGTTTGTCTAACTAGACTTTTGTGCCAGCGCTTTCCACTACCGTTGTGTATCGGTCAATGGGGAGATTGGTGAATCGTTCCACCCTCCCGCTAGGCATGGGCCATTTGATTTCTACGCAGTCGATCTTCGGCCGAGAGCCGATCCCCAGCACGACACGCGGATCATGCGAAGCAAGATAGCTGCCGCCACCTGTTTTGAACATTGATCGTTTCAAGTCTCCCGCCTGCCAGGTGAGCAAGGCTCCAATGCCATCCGGATTAGACTGCTTACCCACCAGTTTTAGTCCGAGCCAGTGATTTCGTCGGCCAGCGTTGTTCTTGGCCAACAGCGGGGCGCCATTGTTGACGCCGACCAGGATATCTAAGGCTCCATCGTTGTTGAAGTCGCCCACTGCCATGCCCCGCGAGGCATACGGCTTGGTGAAGACTGGGCCGCTGGAAGCAGAAATGTCTTCGAAGCGCCGACCGGTACCGCGAAACAGAAGCATTGGCTCGCAGTATTTGACCTCGCTTGAGTGCTCTTCGATTTTGTCGTCGGGATGCCCGTTGGCGAGGAACAGGTCGAGATTGCCGTCGTTGTCGTAGTCGAAGTATTTCACCCCCCAGCCGCTCATCAGCCGGGTCACTCTTCCGATTCCATTCGGAATGGCCAGGTCGTCGAAGGTTTCGTCGTGATTATTGTGGTAGAGGGAATACATCTCGCGGTCGACGTTGGTGACGAACAAGTCGATCCAGCCATCCTGGTCATAATCGGCGGCGTCGACGCCCATGCCGGAGCGAGCATGGCCTTCGGAGCTGTAGCCGACATTTGCCTGAAGCCCGATCTCCTCAAATTTGCCATTGCCACGGTTGAGAAATAGAAAATTTGCAACCGTGTCGTTCGCGACGAAGAGGTCCATGCGACCGTCATTGTTAATGTCGCAGGCGACCACGCCCCAGGCTTTGCCCAATGACTTGGCAATCCCGGACTCCTGGCTGACGTCCGAGAAGGTGCCGTCACCGTTGTTGTGGAACAGCCAGCTCGGCATAGGATCGTAGACGCGAGGGATGCAGTAGTATCGATCTCCGGTCTGCTGGTTTCCGCAAAATTTGTTCTTGGACTTATCGAAGTCCACAAACCTGCAGATAAAAAGGTCAAGCTTCCCGTCGTTGTCGTAGTCGAACCACACCGCGCTGGAAGCCCATCCGGTGGCGGGAAGCCCGGCTTTACGGGTCACGTTAGTGAATGTGCCATTCCCATTGTTGTGGTAAAGAATGACACCGTTGTACTGCGTGACGAGAAGGTCGGGGAAGCCGTCGCCGTCGTAGTCACCAACCGCGACACCCATCCCATAGCCGCCGCCTTGGACTCCCGCTTTCTCGGTCACGTCGGTAAATGTGCCATCACGATTGTTGTGATAGAGGGCGTTGCGAAGGGGAGGATTGGGATCCAGGAAATCACATTTGCCGCTGTTGACCAGATAGAGGTCCATCCAGCCGTCGTTGTCGTAGTCGATGAATCCACAACCCCCTCCCACCGTCTCCGGGAGGTACATCTCCGGCGAGCGGCCGTTGTGGTGGGCCCACGTTATTCCGCTCACCTCTGGAGGGACGAGTTCAAAAGGGAACCCAGAAGCTGATGCGAGCGACGAAAGGCGAGGCAAACCGGGCAGGGCAGACGCCATCGCCACAGCACCCATGCGCTTTAGAAAACCACGACGGGTAGCTAGCCGCCCCCCTTTTCCCTGGATCATGAGACTGCGTCAGCCCTCGAGCCGCAACGGTGTGGAGTATTCGCCTTGGAATGAATCTACACCCCTCCGACACAGGGTCACAAGAGAGAATTCGCCAGTATTTTTGCGGGTTTGCGCGTTGCGTGCACACATCGGCGATGCTATAAAGGACGAAGTTCCAACCGGGCGGTGCTACTGCCCAGCTACTCAATCTCATGTGGGCCAGATACATTGGGCATTTGTTCATGTTGGGGTTTGTTCTGGCCGCTGCCTCGGCTCAAACGAGTCATATCGAGGCCGCCACACAGCTCTTGAGTAACGGGGATACTGCCCGGGCTGAGGCAGAAGCCCGCAAAGCTCTGCAAATCCCATCGACTCGGGCCTTGGCGTTGGCCATGCTGGGGACGATTCGCCTGCAGCAGGGGAATACGGACGAGAGCATCAAGTACCTGACGCAGTCTCTCACGCTGAATCCAAAGCTAGTCGGAGCCCGGACGACTTTAGGGAATGCCTACGCTTTCAGCAACAAGCCTGATCTGGCCGTCAAATCCTTTCGCGAAGTGTTGAGAATTGATCCTGGCAATTTCAATGCTCGCTTCGACTTGTTTAAGCTCGAAGCTGCGCAGCGCAATTTTCAGCAGTCGTTAGATCAGGCCGCACCGATCCTGCCGCAGTTACTTCAGTCTGATGAAGGTATCGCGGTGCTCGCGTCAGACTATGGTGCTTTGGGTAAGAACACCGAGTTAGCGGATCTCGCAGGGTACTGGAAGAGATTGCCCGATCCGTCTGATGAAGCCGCCATGGGTTTTTCTGGCACCCTCTTGACGTACGGCATGATGCCGGAGGCTACTGCCGTCATGGAGGAACAGGAGAAGCGCCCAGCAAGCCGTCTGCGACACGATACAGCTCTCAGGATGGCGCAGGCCTTTGCGGTACTCGGACTTCTTGAGCATGCCGAGAGCAACGCCCAGCTTGCGCTATCTCAGAATCCGGACTGCACTGCTTGCTACCTGACCCTCGCACAAATCGCTGAACGTCAGAGCAACAGCGAAAAGGCCCTGTCTTTCCTGGTGCAGGCGAAACGACTTGCGCCTCAAGACCCGCAGGTTCTGTTCGAGTTCGGCAGAGTGTGTCTGGAGAGAAATCTTCTGGATGATGCCCTGCCCGCCCTGAGCAAAGCAGTTGATCTGAAACCGGACAATGATTCTTTTGTCTACGCTCTCGGCTCTGCCAACGTCGGCAAGGGCCGTTTGCCGGACGCGTTAGATCTATTCGAGCGACTCCTGCTGAAGCATCCACAGGATGCAGGCCTGATGTATGCTATCGGCGCCGTCTACTACCTGCAGGGCAAATTCAACGACGCCGAGGCCTCGCTCAAGCAGAGTCTAGCGGCCCAGCCGAATCAGGTTGCCGCCGCCTACTACTTGGCGCTGACGTATAACGCAATAGGGGATGACGATCGCGCGATCCCGATCTTCCGCGACCTAATCAAGAAGAACCCGCAGCACGTGCCATCGTACGTGAAACTGGGAGGAATCCTTGTCCGCCAGCATGAGTACGAAGAGGCCCAACGCGACCTTGAGCAGGCCCTCTCTCTCGATCCGGATTCGGTAGAGGCGCACTATCAGTTGGGGCTGGTACTTCGCCGGCTGGGGAAGTCGGCCGAATCAGAAACGCAGTTCGCCGAGTCGCGCCGCCTCGAAACAGAGCAACGAGCCCAGAAGGACCTGCATCTGCGTCTGCTGTTGCCTGATTGAGACCAAATGAACCGACCCGACTCCAACCAGCGAAGTCCCAGCACGTCGTTCGCCGCTGTTTCGCGCCGCCAGCTTCTGAATGCCATATGTAGATCCAGTTTGGTCTTGCCCTTCACCTCCCTGCTGCCGGCGCTGGCGGCGCTGCAAAAGCCGCAAGTGGCTTCCACGCCCCAAGCTACAAACAGAGCAGCCGTGACGCGCGGCTTCTCCTTCAAAGACATCACGAAGGAAGCAGGCTTGGCTGCGGCTGTCAATGTCTGCGGTGGTGTGGAAAAGAAACAGTACATCCTTGAAGAAAACGGTTGCGGCGTCGCCCTCTTTGACTACGACAATGACGGGTGGCTCGACATCTTTATGGTGAACGGTACTCGCCTGGAAGGGATTCCTGCCTCGCACTCCCCAACGAATTACCTGTTTCACAACAATCGCGATGGCACGTTCATTGACGTCACCGCCAAGGCTGGTCTAACCCACTCGGGATGGGGATCCGGCTGCTGCATCGGAGATTATGACAACGATGGCTTCGATGATCTCGTCGTGACCTACTGGGGAGGCATCGTCCTGTACCACAACAATGGCGACGGAACTTTCACCAATGTGACGGAGAAGGCTGGCCTCTTGCAGAAAGATCCGCATCCGCGCTGGAATACCGGCTGCTGCTTCGTCGACTACAATCGCGACGGCCATCTCGATCTGTTTGTCGCCAACTACGTGAATTTCGATTTAAAGCTGGTGCCTGTCGCGGGAAGCAACCCATATTGCCGCTTCTTTGGCCTCGATGTTGGCTGCGGACCCCAGGGGATGGGCGGAGGAACCAATATCCTCTATCGCAATCGCGGCGACGGAACCTTCGAGGATGTGTCTCTGCAGGCTGGCATCGCGGTACCGCATGATCCGTCTGAGCCATTCTGGGTGAGCGACCAATGGATCCCTACAGGTTCCTACGGGCTGGGTGTGGCCGCGGCTGACTTCGATAACGACGGCTGGCCAGACATTTACGTCGCCTGCGATTCGGTTCCGAGCCGGTTCTATCACAATAAGGGAAATGGGACTTTCGAAGAAGTCGGCCGCGAGATCGGCTGTGCCGTCAACGAGAACGGCGGCATGCAGGGCGGCATGGGAGTAGCCGTCGGCGATTACGACTGCGATGGCTGGCTCGATATCGTCAAAACGAACTATTCCGATCAGACCGCGAACTTATACCACAACAATGGAGACGGCACTTTTTACGACGCCGTTTTGCAGGGCGGCTTAGGCGTCAATACCCGGTACCTTGGCTGGGGCGTCGGACTATTCGACTTCGACAACGACGGCTGGCCCGACATCTTTATGTCGAACGGTCACGTCTTTCCTGAAGTTGATAGCAAGAAGCTGCACCTGACCTTCAAACAGCGCAAGATTCTGTATCGTAACCTCGGAAACCGGCGATTTGCCGATGTTACGGCTGAGAGCAGTGCAGTTCTCAACGAACCGCGTCCCAGCCGTGGGTGTGCATTCGGGGACTTCGACAACGATGGCGACGTGGATATCGTGGTTATCAATATGAACGAGCCTCCGTCGCTGCTGCGAAATGACTGCCCCGCGAAGAACAACTGGCTGAAGGTGAAATGCATCGGGACCAAGTCGAATCGCAGCGGAATCGGCGCCCGCGTGCGCGTGGTGACGGGAAAGCACGCCCAGATCAATGAAGTGATGAGTGGGTCAAGCTACGTCTCGCAGAATGACCTGCGCCTGCATTTCGGCTTGGGCCAGGCCAGAGTGGTCGACGTTGTGGAAGTCCGCTGGCCCCTAGGGCTGGTGGAGTCGTTCAAGAATGTAGATGCCAATCAGTTGCTGGTGCTGCAGGAAGGGCATGGAATCTTAAGGAGGGAGAAGCTGGGGAAATTCTAAATCTGCACAATAAGAAAGGGATGGCCAAGTAGCCATCCCTTTCTGTTGATGCCAGGCGCATCTAGAAGAACAACTGCAACCCGAACTGGATCCGGCGCGGAATGTTGCACTGGCTACTCGTTGTGCCGAACGCTCCAACGTTAGACCAATCCGTGTTCACAGGACAGTAGAAGCTTCGATTGAAGGCGTTCCCTGCGTCGGCTTCGAAGCGAATGTATCTCTCCTCGGTGAAGTAGGTGTCCTTGAAGATGGAAATGTCCTCGTTGAAGTAATGGAAGCCGCGAACGCTGGAATCCTGTCGAGGAGCATTGCCAAATCCATACGCCCCGGGGTCCGACCAGCCCGAAGTGCTCAAATAGGGACCATTAACACCATTCTTGCTGGTCTTTCCTCCGCCGCTTTTGTTTGGATAGTGGGTGTAGTTGAAGAGTACCGCGCCAAGCTGTCCGTTGTTCGTGGTTATCGACAGCGGCCTTCCGGATGAATAGCTCTGAACTCCGGAAATCTGCCATCCGCCGACAATCTTGTCCACAGCACCCGCATGGTTGAGGAACGACTTGCCCTTTCCGAAGGGCAGCTTATAGATCCACCCCAGCGAGAAGATGTGCGGTACGTCATCGGAACTGACGGTGTACAAGTCGCGCATATCGCTCGGATTCTGCACCGGAGGACCACCAGACCCTAACCCCGTTTCCGATCCGTTGTTCATCAATCGGGAATAGGTGTATGCCACCTTTATGTCAAGCCCTGCTTTCATCCGCTGGTTAAACGCAACTTGCAGCGCATTGTAGCGGCTGTTCCCGAATGGGAAGAAACGCCAGTTGATCTGCTGGTATTGCGGCCACGTCCGTAAAGCCTGGGCAACCGTCCCACTAAATCCAGCATATGGAGCCGGAACATTACCACAAGTGAGATTATGGTCGCAGACACCGTTTGTAAAAGTTTCTAGGAGGGTAGTTGGTCCATAGGTGTCAATTACGCTGCCGGGATTCATATTGTCGTAGACCCCAGCAGAACTCCGCCCATCAATCAGCCGGGTCCCATGATTCCCAACGTAAGCGAGGTCAATAGCGGTGTTTTGGCTGAGTTGTCGCTGGAAAGAAATCGACCAGTTCTGGTACCGCGGCATTGTGTATGTCCGTGGGTCAACGCCAACGGGGTTGGCTCCGTTAGACACGTCAGCTCGTAAATCCGGCGGGAACGTAATCTGAGAGGATGGCAGGTTACAGGGAATCGCGAACCCAGTGGCAGCCGCCACCAAGGCTTCTTGAGCGCAACCCGTAGAAGTCGCTGTGGCACCGGGGCCGGCCATGTAAAAGGTCGGCGCTACTCGGCCATTTGAATTGTTAATTGTCGGATTCGTCTGGTATCCATCCACAGGATACGGATCCCACGAGTCTGCCTGGACGCCGGCATAGTACATACCGTATCCACCTCGAATTACCGTCTTCGGGTTAAGAGCATATGCAAATCCGAACCGTGGGCCGACATTCCAACTGGTATTGCCGTTTGCCTTTGACGTGTGGAAGACGGTCGCGCCGGGTACGCCGACAGGATTCGGAGCATTCGGATCAAAAGTGGAGAAGCGGCCGAATTCCTCATAGAGATTCCCTTGATAGTCGAAGCGTAGTCCGATAGTCAGGGTCAAATTATGCAAAACCTTGAAGTCGTCATTGACCCATATCGCTCCGTACTTCATCTTCGGCATGTACTTGATTGGGACGGTGAAATTCGCATGGTCCGCCTGTCCCAAGAGGAAGGAGGCCAATTCGTTGCCCGTATGGTTGGAGTTGAGGGTGCCAGTGCTATCAAACCCAGCGGTTGACGCCGCGTGGAAATCGAAGTTGCCACCGGTGTTGACTGCCCACCCGGTTTGCGGGAAAGTCATATAGCGAAATTCCATCCCTGCCTTCAGAGTGTGCTTTCCTGTGACCCAAGTGACGTCATCCAGGAACTGATAGCGATTGTTGATGTCCGCTCCTTGACTTGCCCATGGAGTGCCAAAATGCGTGTACCCTTGATTTCCACCTACGAAATTCAGCTGGGGGAAGCCTGCATTGTTGAAAATTGGCTCATCGGGAAGGCCCAGCCCAAGCTTTTGATTCCAGCCCACACCACCTGATAACTGGTGGCCGAGCATTACCCACCTGTCATAAGACAATGTCGTGTGGTTAAACAGATTTGGCTTGATGATCCAGTTCATCTGCAAGTGTTCGAAATGGTTGGTGAT
>DATEHP010000293.1:0-8850 GCA_035279505.1 Candidatus Sulfotelmatobacter sp.
GAACCTCGCGAATCGAGGGAGGGATCGGCGCCACGACGCTTGCACGCGGTCGGACCAGGTGAATTGTTCGTGCCATACGAAGTTGTGAACTACCGCGGCTTCAACCGCAAGCGCAGTCGCCGCAAGATAATTGAAGTGGAAGATCCCTTTCAGCACAAACAACGCGGCGAACTGCACAGCGATCCCAATTCCACCTACAAGATTGAATTTCAGCCAGCGCAGCAGGATGTCTCGGGTGCCTCTTCGTTCGCCAGAGTGAGCCCAGGACTTTCGCATCTCAACTTCGCTCAGAACTAATGGCGTGGTCGTGGTGATGGTCATTGCGAAATCCTTTCCTCACGATAGAGCCGGATCGTGTTCTGCGCGGTGAAGACCACCAGCATCAGGCTCATGCCCACCAGGCCGATGGCGCCGCCGACGTCAAACAGGCGGTACTTTCCTCCCCACAAATTGACGACAGGTCTCCAGAGCAGGGCAACGTTGCCGATCGCGAGCAAGATGCGCAACTCAGTTGGGCCGAATCGCCAGAAGGAAATGCGGAATTCTCCGAGTGCGTGGGTCGCAAGGTACGACTGGATGGAGAGCATCAGAAATGCCACCAGCAAGCCGATCGCGATCCGAGGATGCATGTAGCCGGAAAGAGCAAGTCCACCCATCAGAGCGAGCGCGCCAAAGCTGTCGACGATGTGGTCGACGTAGAACCCGTACCGCGGCCTTTGGCAGTGACGGACGCGGGCGAGAGTCCCGTCGAGAGAATCTCCGAGCCAGTTCAGCGCAAGGCAGGCGATGACGCCCAGCAGCGCATAGCGATTCCGTGCAGCCAAGGCGTAGGAGACTCCGGCGCCAATCTGCGACGCCAGACCGAGAACGGTGAGATGGTCGGGGCCGATCCAGGAGGGCGTGTGCGCCGCCAGCCAGAGCAGCGCCCGCTTCTCTGGCGTTGCTGTCCAGCTTTCCTGGAGACGGAGCATGTCGGGAAAAGGACGTTTGCGACGCATCTCTAACAGCACTCGGGGATTTACCTGTTCGCAGAATTCGGTCATGGTGTGGGATCCGGAAGACGCCATATCAGCCTCCAAGCCCGTTGCCGGCTGCTTTTCACAAACAAATTTCGCTCAGAGCGAGGGCGAGAACAATGCAGGGATGGTCAAACAATCATCAAGCGGTAAGTTGTTGAAAGGCTGAGGCTAATGTCTTCATCTCAGGCAAGGAGATCACCATCAACCATTTTTCGACGATGCTACTGTTCAGCTTCGCGGATGGCGCTGGCGAGAGCGTCGACCGACCATGACACTTGATCCTGGGTGATGACGGCCGGAGGGGCAAGAAGGATGTGATCGCCTGACGTTCCGTCGATGCTGCCCTGGATGGGATACACCAAAAGACCGCGCTTGAGAGCAGAGGCAGCCACTTGGGTCGAGAACCCTCGGGCGGGCTGGAAGGGACGCTTCGTCGATTTGTCAGCAACGAATTCAATTCCCCAGAGCAAGCCGATGCCCCGGACGTCGCCGACCGATTCCTTACTTCGTAGAGTTTCGAGAGCCGCTTTGAAAAACGCGGCTGGGGTTCCCGAGCGACTCGAATTGGCGGCTTCCACCAACTTTCGGGACTGCAGGTAGCGAAGAACGGCTCGTCCAGCGGCAAGTGAGATGGGGTGGGCGTTATAGGTGAACCCGTGCAGGAATGCCCCCGACCCGGCGGCAATAGCGTCGGTGACCTTCTTGCTGGCAATGACTGCGCCCAGCGGGGCGTACCCGCTGGAGAGCCCCTTTGCCGTGACCAGGATGTCGGGCTTCACGTCCCAATGCTCCACGGCGAAATTGCAGCCCGTACGCCCCATGCCGGTCATGACCTCGTCTGCGATGAGAAGCACACCACTTTCACGGCAGATTTCTGCGATTGATTGCAGATATCCCGGCGGAGGTAGAACCGCGCCGAGTGTAGCGCCGCTTACCGGCTCAAAGATGAACCCAGCCGCCTCACCGTTGGCACTCTCGATCGTTCGCTTGAGTTCGGCCGCGTACTGCTGTCCGCAGTTGTGGCATCCGTCGGTGCAGTCGAACGCGCAGCGGTAGCAATAGGGCATACCAATGTGGGGAAACTCGCGCACCATCGGCAGATATATTTCCCTCCGGCGCTTGTTTCCGGAGACCGACAGCGCGCCGAGCGTCGAACCGTGATAGCTCTGATGTCGGCTGAGTATTTGGTGCCGCTGGCTCTGGCCGATTTCTACTTGATACTGACGCGCGAGTTTCAACGCCGTCTCGACCGATTCCGAGCCTCCGCAGGTAAAGTAGACCGCGCCGCCCTCGAAGTGTTTTCCCGCGAAGGCCAGCAACTCCTCCGCATATTCCTCGGCGATGGGAGTCGTGAACTGGCTGGTGTGAACGAACTCCAGTTCGCCTGCCTGCTCCGCTATCGCGGCCGAAATCTCGGGGACACCGTGACCGATCAGGTTTACGGCGGCTGATCCCGCAAGATCGAGATACTTTTTGCCGGCGGAATCCCACACGTACACCCCCTCTCCCCGAACTGCGGAAGGAAACTCCTTGCGGAAAGATCGACGAAAGACAAACGAGCGGCCTTCCCCTTGCTTCTTGATCGTCGAATGGGTCACCTACGGATTATCTCAGAATAGAAATGCTGCATGGCTATGGGCTGTCGACGCCGATTCGTCAACAGGAATCGCCGTGCGCTTCCTATAAGATTGAAATTCCGGTATTGGACATGACGAAACTGCTGCGTTTCTTCCGGCCATCGCACCAGCACACGGCCTTCTCGGCGACTCTGTTGCTGATCACGGCGGTGATGCTTTCGCGCGTGATCGGATATGCGCGCGATGCTTATATCGCCTGGGCTTACGGTGCAGGGGGCGCCACGGATGCTTACGTAGCGGCGTTCACTCTACCTGATTTTCTGAACTACATCGTCGCTGGCGGGGCGGCGTCCATTACGTTTATTTCCATATACACTCGATTTCTCGCTGAGAAACGCGACGAGGATGCGCAGAAGACGTTTTCGATCATCATCACGGTAATGACCACGGTGATGATTGCAGGCACGATTGCCACCGAGATTTTCGCGCCCCAGTTTGTGCGCTGGTTCGTCAAAGGATTTACGCCCGACAAGATCGAACTGTGCGTTCGTCTGACGCGCATTTTGCTGCCCGCGCAGATCTTCTTCTATGTAGGTGGCGTCGTGTCGGCGGTACTTCTGTCGCACCGTCTTTTCCTTTTTCCGGCATTCGGTCCCTTGATTTACAACCTCTTCATCATTTTGGGAGGAGTCATCGGTGGACACCATTTCGGCATCGCCTCGCTTGCCTATGGGGCATTGGCGGGGGCGTTCGCGGGGCCATTTCTCGCCAGCGTGATCGGGGCGGCTCGGATCGGCACGGGATACCGGCCGTCCTTTGATGTCAGAAATCCGGCATTTCGCGAGTGGGTCAAACTTTCGGTGCCACTGATGCTTGGTGTATCGCTCGTGACCGCCGACGATTGGATTCTGCGGCACTACGCCGCCACCGGTATCGGCGACATCACGCGGCTTACTTTCGCGAAGCGCTTGTTCGCCGTACCCATTGCGGTCCTGGGGCAAGCGACCGGGCAAGCTTCACTGCCTTTTTTCGCGCGGCTGTTCAACGAAAAGAAATTGAAGGAGTTCGCCGACACCGTCAACGACTCGGTCTACCGCGTCTCAGCAGCCTCGCTGCTGGCTACCGGATGGATGATGGTCGCCGCGCTGCCTCTTATTGATCTGGTATACCGCCGCGGCAAGTTTCTCTTCACCGACACGCAAACCAGCGCCGTTTACTTCTTCTGGTTCTCACTGTCCCTGGTGCTCTGGTCGGCGCAAGGTTTGTACGCGCGCGCGTTTTATGCAGCCGGTGACACATTGACTCCCATGATCGCGGTAAGCGTGATCACGCTTTTGTCGCTGCCGATTTACTCCTTCCTGTTTCACACCTTTGGAGTAATTGGCCTGGCATGGGCATCCGATATTGGGATCGGCATCAACCTGCTGGCGCTGGCTGCTCTTCTTGGGTATCGCCGATTGGTGCCGTTGGGCGGATTGCGCTGGAAGGAATTGGGAAAGGCGGGCTTGGTTTCGATTGTCGCCGGCGCGATCAGCTTTGAAGTTGCCAAGGTGGTGCCGTTGTCAGGTGTGGGACATGGAAGCCGCATCGCCGACCTGGGGCAACTGGCGCTGGTTTCAGTTACATGGGCGGCCGCGACTGCAATGGGGCTGTGGCTGCTGAAGTCGGAGTTGCCACGCGATCTGCGCCGGCGGCGCGCAGCCGCATATCCTGCGGTCGCGCAAGCCCAGAGCAAAGAAATCATGGGTGCCGGAAGAGAGCCTTAACTGCGAAGGCAGCCAGATAGATTACGCTATACTCTAGCCCTGTGTGTAGCGATGATTACCTCGACCAAAACGTTTCCCATTCAGAAGCTCGTCGAAGAGTTGCACCTGCTGCCGGAATCCGCATTCATTCCAACGGAGCCATTACGCGAGTTCCTGACGCAGATGCCGGTCGATGCCGAGTCGCTCGCACCCTATCTCACATGGGATCGTCAGCACTATACGCGCAATCTGATCGATCGCGCTCCACTTTACGAGTTGATGGCCATTTGCTGGGAGGTCGGTCAGGCCAGTTCCGTTCATAATCATCGCGATCAGAACTGCTGGATGGCAGTGCCACTGGGCCGGCTCCAGGTAGAAAATTTCCACCTTGTTGATCAGGACCTGGCGGCTGGACGGAGCCAACTGGAACCGCTTAATACCGTGGAGATGAACATCGCACATCCTTGTGCGGTGGACCCCGCCGATCCGGTACATCGCGTCATTAATCCCCGCGAGTTCAACCAGCGTGCCGTCAGCCTGCACGTCTATTCGCGCCCGTTCGACACTTGCGTGGTGTACTCGCCCGAGCAGGGTACTTGCGGCGAAATCAAGCTGCATTTCACCACCGAATACGGCAAACCGAAGTAACCATCAAGAAACCGACGATCACTGACAGTGCGGGCCGATTCCCACTAACATTCTTTTTTCGGGGGAGTTATGCGGACTATTGTCGGCTTAATGGTTACCAGCCTTGTTCTTGTCGCGTTAGCATCTTTTGGATGGATGCACGTTCGTCACACCGCGGACTCGTTTAACATACAGGCGGCACCGATTGCCGAAGATGCGCGGCAGGCGGAAACAACCTATTCCGAAGCCCAGGACGCGAATCAGTCGGTCACCCTGGCCGGACCTCTTGCGACCTATATGAGCAAGCAGGGCCCGGTTGCCGTAGAGAAAGTTCGTGCTGCTGCCTATAAACCAACTGCTTCGGACCATGTGGGTGGATCGGTTGTCGGCACCAGCATGCCAATCTTGAATGATAAGTTCCACGTTTCGGTGATTGTGGATTTGCCGTTTAATGTTCCGCCGCATGCCTCCACGCCACAATTGCGCGGAACCTTTCGCTCGTTCTTTCAAGCCGGCGGCAAGCCCACGAGCGACACCGATGCGGACGTTGAGTTTCACGTTCTGAACGACCAGGAGTTCTCCAACTTCCTGAACGGCAAGCCCAGCGAGGCGCTGTTTTCCGCCGACGCGACTCACAGCGCGGAAGTGAACGCGAGTTTGCCTCCCACGTTGAACCAGGCCGTCACCTATCACATGGTGTTCCTGAACGAGTCGAAAAAGAAGAAAGTTGTGCAGGCAGATTTCCGCGTCGATTTCTAGCGGCTCGCATGCGCTAAACTAGGCGGGGTGCCTCCGAAGAAAAAATCGCCGAATCCCCCGCCCAAAGCGGCTCCTCGCCCATTGAAAGTACCGCCTGCCCAGGCGCCTGGTTCCACCGGTTCGAAGGGTTGCCCCGATCCGTCCAGTGACGACCCGCAAGGCCGTATTTACCTGATCGACACAATGTCGTTCATTTTCCGCGCCTATCATGCGATGGCGCGGCAGCGTCCCATGTCGACCAAGACAGGATTGCCCACCGCTGCCATTTACGTATTCGTGAACATGCTGCGCAAGCTGCGCGACGATTTCTCGCCCGAGTATCTCGCAGCGGTCTTCGATGTGGCCGGACCCACCTTCCGCGATGAGCAAGCCGAGGCCGTCACCACCGTCCGCAAATTCGACATCAAAACGCAGACTTTTACCGAGATCGAATACAAGGGATACAAGGCCAACCGCAAAGCCATGCCGGAAGATCTGGCGCAGCAGGTGCCGTATATCCGGCGGGCGCTGGAGGCGTACCGCATTCCGATGATCGGTGTGACCCGCTTCGAGGCCGATGATGTGATCGGAACCCTGGCGCGAAAAGCCGCTGAAGCGGCGCATCCCGTTTACATCGTGTCGAGCGACAAGGACATGATGCAGCTTGTTAATGACAAGGTGCACATCCTGAATCCGCCGAAGGACAACCTGATCTGCGATGCGGCGAAAGTAGAAGAAATTCTCGGAGTGCCGCCGGAGCGCGTCATTGATGTCATGGCCCTGCGGGGCGACTCGATCGACAACATTCCGGGCGCCCCGGGGATTGGCGACAAGGGATCCGTGGAACTCATCAAGCGCTTCGGCACGGTCGAACAGGCGCTGGACCGCGCGTCTGAGGTCGAGCGCAAGACCTATCGCGAGTCGTTGCTCAACAATCGCGACACTGTTCTGTTCAGCAAAACCATGGCAACGATCGATACCAATGTGCCGGTCGAACTCGATGTCCACTCCATGCGGGCTGGGGAACCGGACGTGGACGCGTTGCGAGCTCTTTTCACCGAGCTCGAATTCACCTCGCTGCTCAAGGAATTGCTGCCTGTGGTCGAAGTAAGTGACGCCCACTACGCCGAGGCTAAGTCAGCAGCAGACGTTGAGAGGGTGCTTCGTGCGATTCCTGCCGGGGGCTTCCTCGCCGTTGCAGTCGAACAGGAAGAGAGACCGGAGCAGGCATCGGATGAGGAAGAGGAAGCCGAATCGCAGGACGCCCAACTCTCGCTAATGGGTGGAGCGATGAGCGCTCCTGCGGTTGAAACTGTAACTCACCGCGTCGCGATTTCGTCATCAGCCGGATCGGCAGTTGTTGTGAATCTGCGTTCCGAAGAAATTGCCGCAGGACTTCTCTCTGCTCTTGCCAACGATGAAGCGCCGAAGGCAATTCACGATTACAAAGCGGCAATCCACGCCCTGGGTCCCCTGCAGATTACGGTGACGGGTGTTGGCCATGATTCGATGCTGTACTCCTACCTGCTCGATCCGACCTATCCGTCGCATCGCCTGGCCGACGTGGCACTGCGCCGCTTCAACCTCAAGCTGGCAGGCCAACTCGCGGAGTCTGCCGATATCACAGGACGGCTGACCGCGGCTCTGCGGGCCGAAGTAGAGCAGGCGGGCCTCACCAAACTCTATGAGGAAATCGATCTGCCGCTGGTTCCGGTTCTCGCCCGCATGGAGCACGCCGGGGTGAAGATTGATACTGGCGCACTATCGAAGATGTCGTCTGAGCTCGAGCGTGAAATTGTTTCTAAGGAGAAAGAGGTTCACGAAGCCGCCGGCATGGAATTCAACGTCGGGTCGCCGAAGCAGCTCGGCGATGTCCTATTCAATCGCATGAATCTGCCCAAGCCTGTGAAATACGGCAAGGGACGGATGATATCGACGGCGGTCGATGTGCTCGAACAACTGGCGGAGAATCATCCCATCGCGCGGATGGTGCTCGATTACCGCCAGCTTACAAAACTGAAATCCACTTATGTCGATGCCCTGCCCGCGCTGCTCAGTCCGGCAACCGGACGCCTGCATACAACCTTCGGTCAGACGGGCACGGCTACTGGCCGTCTTTCATCGGCGAATCCTAACCTGCAGAATATTCCGATTCGCACCGAGCTCGGCCGCGGGATTCGCGCGGCATTCATCGCCGAGCCCGGCCACGTGCTGCTCACCGCCGATTACTCCCAGATCGAATTGCGTTTACTGGCGCACTTCTCCGGCGATCCTTTGCTGGTCGAGGCGTTTCGCCGCGGAGACGACATCCATACCCTGACTGCTTCCCAGGTCTTCGGCGTTCCACCCCTCATGGTCACGCCGGACCACCGCCGCCAGGCCAAAGTAGTGAATTTCGGCATTGTCTATGGACTCTCACCCTTTGGCCTCTCGCAGCAACTTGGCATTCCAACCAGCGAGGCCAAACAATTCATCTCCAACTATTTCGAGAAGTATGCGGGAGTCAGAAAGTTCATCGACAAGACTCTCGACGAAGCGCGCCGGGATATGAAAGTAAAAACACTCTTCGGGCGCGTGCGTCCGATTCCCGACATCCACAGCAAGAACCCTAACCAGCGCGGCTTCGCCGAACGAACGGCTGTCAACACGCCGCTGCAGGGAACGGCAGCGGATCTGATCAAGATCGCGATGATCCGCATCGACGCGGCGATCCGCGAGCGCGGCTTGAATTCGAGAATGACGCTGCAGGTTCACGACGAACTCGTCTTTGAGGTGCCTGAGAAAGAAATTGAGTGGATGAAGCTGCTGGTCCGCGAGCACATGGAACAGGTGCATGATCTAGCTGTGCCGCTGCAGGTGGAGATGAGCGTTGGCTCGAACTGGCGAGATCTGGAGTAGAGACGGAGCTTGCCACGTCTCTGGTTGCAGCTCGGTGGACCCGCGGGTCGAGACGCCGCTGCCAGAGACGTTGCAAGCAACCTCTCTACGATTGTGGTGTAAAATTGCTGGGAACCCCTCTGCTGGGGTTGGTCTTAAAAGGGCCGTTCCAGCGGAATCCTTCCAGTCGGGACGTGGCTCAGCCTGGTAGAGCACTCGCTTGGGGTGCGAGGGGTCGGCAGTTCAAATCTGCCCGTCCCGACCAAT
>DATEHP010000294.1:0-5147 GCA_035279505.1 Candidatus Sulfotelmatobacter sp.
CGGCGCTTGGAGGAGAAGATCTTCACCGCGCTTTCACCGAAGATCCGAGCGGATCATTGGACGCCTCTCAGCGTCCGCTTCCAGCGTGTCTCGTCAAAGAAGTGAAGAACTACTTTACCGAGGAGAAACTTAACCCGATCGGTCCATTCTGTCTTGAGGTACTGATTATCAGGAGTCTCAAACGACCAGTAAATAAACATCGGCCGCCCGATAACATTTTCCTGGGGAATGAATCCCCAATAGCGGCTGTCCAGACTGACGCCACGGTGATCGCCCATGGCGAAGTAATGGTTGGGCGGAACGACGATGTCGTCACCCTGGATGTACGTCGGCATATCGATTGCCCAGTTCGACCAGACATTCGGATCATCGCCCGCGGGAATCGCAGGAAAATTGTTGCGGTATACATCGGCCGGATTATCTCGGTCGGTGTCGAGATACCTGGCTTCATCCAGCGGTTGGCCGTTGCGATACACCACGCCGTTCCGCAGGTGGATCTTGTCCCCCGGCAAGCCGATGATCCGCTTCACAACATAGAGTCCTGGAGTCTGCGGCGACAAGAACACCACGATGTCGCGAAAATGGATACTGCGGTAGGGAAGCAGCGGCCCAACCCACCCGCTCTTGGGCGCAAACTGTACTCGATTGACGAAAACGTGGTCGCCGATCAGCAGCGTATTCTCCATCGAGCTCGATGGAATCTCAAACGCCTGCACGACAAACGTTATGATGAAAAGCCCGGTCACCAGCACTGCCGCCAGCGACGAAAGAAACTCAACCGTAGTCTCTTTCGGCTTCTCTCCTTCGGCGTTCTTTTCTGCCTTAGCCAGTTTCTCTTCTTTCTTCGCCACAGTCGCTTTCGTGTACTCGGTGTTCCTTCGTGGAAGAGCGACCCTTTAGGGTCGCACCTGTCGCGCCCAAAAAGGGGCTTTAGCCCCTGAGGGCCCGATCAATTAGTGTACCAGCCGCAGAGTCCGGTTCCATCGCGTGATCTGAAACAGATGCGTGACTGCGTACGCCAGATGATAAATCCGCCCGCTCAAACTTGACGATGGACTCCGGTCCCAGTCCTGCACCGACCAGTAGATCACCAGAGGTCTTCCGATGATGTTTTCCTGCGGAACGAAGCCCCAGTAGCGACTGTCCTGGCTGTCGTCGCGGTTATCGCCCATCGCGAAATAGTGCCCCTGCGGGATGATCAGTTCCCCGTCTTCCACCAGTTTCCGCATCTGCAGCCACCAAGAGCCTTCCATATTCGCCGCAGGGATATCGGTTCTGGGGAAGTCGTCGCGGTAAAGATTGTTGGCCGGTTCCAGGAAATGCACATAGGGCTCGTCCAACGGCTTGCCGTTGATCAACACCTTCTTGTTAACCATGCGGAGCCGGTCTCCGGGTATCCCGATGACTCGCTTCACGAAATGCTGCTGCGGGTCGACCGGATAATGGAACACGATGATATCCCCGCGCTCGATCTTCTGATATGGCATCAGGTGATCGCCGAATCCAGACCCGCCGTAACAAAGCTTGTTGACCAGTAAATAATCGCCGACCAGCAGCGTATTCTCCATCGATTCCGAAGGAATCTGGAAGGCCTGCGTGATGAAAGTGATCACAAAAATCGCAATCACCACAGTGCCCATGAGCGACTGCAGCGAACTGATCATGTCCGAGCCGAAGCTGCTCGCGACCTTGCGAGCGGAAACTGGCGCCGCTTGCGATGGCGAGGGCGAGGGAGCCACCATAGGCTCGCTCGAAGCGGCGACCTCGATGGGCGGATCCACCGGGCTCGGCAAAGGCGCCTCGGGCTGGGAAACGGTGGGCTGATTTAAAGAATCCATGAATCCTACTTATCCACCGCCTGCGGGGACGGTGCCGTCTTGCCGTCCATCTCCTTCGGCCGCGTTGCCAGGTACGTCAACAATTGCCGCGCAGCATCCTGTTCTGCAGTCTTCTTGGTCGAGCCTTGCGCACGTCCAACAAATTCCGGATTGCGGCTTTCGCGGGAATGCAGGCGGGCCTCCACGGTGAACGTCTTGCTGTGCTCCGGCCCGGCCTCTTCGACCAGAACATACGCTGGCTGCGGCAGCCCAAGGCTCTGCACGGCCTCCTGCAGCGCCGATTTGAAATCTGTAATAGGCAGGCTTCCGCCGCCTCGTTCCATCCGCTCCAACTCGGGCGCAATCACATTGCGGAGAACAAACTCGCGTGCCACTTCCAGTCCGCCATCGAGATAAATCGCCGCCAGAATGGCCTCCAATGCATCCACCAGCAGGGCCGTTTTGCCCCGTCCGCCGCTCTTTTCCTCGCCACGCCCCAGGCGAAGATAGTGACCCAACTCCAGTTGCTGCGCCACCTGAATCAAATGCCGCTCACTCACCAGATGTGCCCGCAGCTTCGAGAGTTCCCCTTCCCGAAAGTGGGGGAAGCGCTGAAACAATTCTTCACTGGTCACCAGCGCCAGCACCGCATCTCCCAGAAACTCCAATTGCTCGTTGTCACTGACCTTGTACTTGTTTTCGCCGGCATGCTGCGCCTCGATTTCGCGCGCCTGCGAACTGTGCGTGACCGCCTGCTCGATCATCGCCCGCCGCCGAAAATGGTAGCCGAGCCCTTCCTCCAGCGCCGTGATTTCCCGTTCCTTCATAGATAGAGACGTTGCTTGCAACGTCTTGCTTCGAACGTCTCGCGCGAACGTCCCTGGGGCGGGCTAGTTCTTCGGAGGTGTCCCAGCTGGTCCGGAGGTCCCGTTGGTCGAATACTTCATCAGGCGATCCTGCTCCTGGCGCGCTGCCTTTCCAGCGGGCGAATCGGGAGTATCCTTCGTCAGGTCTACTGCCTGCTGCGCCGCCTTCAAGGCCTCCGGAATTTTGTTCTGGAAGTCGAGCGACAGCGCCAGATGATACACCGTGATTACGTCCGGCGACTGCGGAAGCGCGTCGATCGACTTCCTCAGGTTCGCCTCCGCTTCCGGCCAGTTGCTGGCCTTGTAGGCAGCCATCCCGATGACAAAGTAGGCTTGCGACCGGATGAAGTTTTTGTAGTTCTTCAGCTGCTCCTCGGGATATCCGCTCGTCGGTACGTCTGTGTCCACCGTCACCAGTGTGCGTTCGGCACCTTTCTTGGCATCGGCTAGACGCTCATCCTTGTCAAGACTATCGGCTTTTGTCTGGTCGATTTCTGCCAGAGCGACCGCTACCAGCGCTTCCGGATCGTCGGGATCAATCGCCAGAACCTTCTTTGCTATCTCAACCGCCTTAGCTTCATTGTTGGCCTGCTGATAACGCAGCATTGCCGCCTTGTAGACAAGCGTTCGCACCTCGCTTGCGGGATATTTCGCAGCAAAGTCATTTGCCGCCTTCTCGCACTCCGCAGGGTCAGCTACCTTAACCGCTGCCTGGTAGGCCGCATATTCTTCCTGGCTGTTAATTTTCGGCGGACGCTTTCCCTGTGGAGCTGCCGTTTGGCTAGTCCCCTGCCCGGCGGGAGGATTCTGCGCCGCCGGTTTGTCCTGTCCCCAACTCCAAAGGCAGATTCCGAATACTACTAAGATGATCGCTATGCGCTTCATGCCTTCTCCTCGACCCACACATCCTTCATTCATTGGAATCCTGCAACGTGCATTCTATCCCAGCGCTAGCACCTATACGACACCGGGTGCCCCTTCTTGTCCGGCCCTTCTTTGGCGCGATAGGGTGGGGGTTTTTGACTTCCTCCGGTAGCGCCGCTCTGTCGTAGCGCCGGCCTGTCGCGCGATGCACTTTCTTCCCAGCGACCTATTTCGCCGAGTCCTGCGGCTTCACCCTGGCCGGAGGTTCATAAGCCGCCTGCAGTCCGCGCTCGGCGGCTGCCTTTGCCTCGGGCAGATCTGCCCCCGCACTCAGGGCCGCCCGATACTCGTCCAACGCTGCCTCGCGTTCCGGTGGATCCCTCATATCCAGCATCCGCCCCAGATACACATGCGACCACGCCACCACCTTCGGATCCTTTGTCGCCTGGATGGCCTTATGAAAATTGTCCGCCGCTCCGTCCGGATTCTTATTCGCCACAGCGACCTGTGCCAGGATGAAGAGCGCTCGTCCCTCGTCCCCGACCTTCTTATCCAGCGCCTGCTGCGCGAGTTCCTGCGCCCCCTTAGGATCGCCCGCTGCCAGCCGCTTTTCGGCTGTCATCAGCATCCGCCGGTCTTCCAGCCGCGACAGTTGCACGAGTTCAGGCGCGGTATTGCGTACAAACTGCACCTCACTCGCCGCCTTCTGCTGCTGCTTGATATCGATGGCATACAGGATGTCGGAATACGCTGTCCGCAGCCCCGCCGGATCCTTCTCGAACGCCACGACCGCGTTATAGAAGTATTTGGTCAGGATGTAACCCTGCTTCTCCGCATCATCCACGGCCTGCAGTCGCATCGCTTCGGCAGTCTGCTTTGTGCCTGAGGTTCGTATCTCAATCGCCCGTACCAGGCACTCGGTGACCAGTAGCGAAATGTCGGTCTTGAAGTTCTCGTCCAGGGGCGCCCGCTTGACCGATTGCAGCAACGGCTCCAGCCGCTTGATTGCAGTGAAGTGCTTCTCCGCCATCGGGTCGAGCAGGTAATGCAGGTACGTATGCCGGATCTGAGGCATCTTCAAGGGGTCCACTGTCGACGGGTCGGGCGACGGGAATACGACGACGTAATAGTCGGTCCCGTAGTTGCGGGCGTTCGCTTCATTCGGATCGCCCATGAAATCGAGCAGAACCGTGAACGTCCTCCCCAGATATCCGCCGGATTGCAGCTTCAAATAGATGTCCGTATCGAAGACCATCTTCTGCAGTGGCACGTGATACCGCGCCACCAGGGCCGCGTAATTCGCCCTGTGCGCTTCCCAAATCGAGTGCAACGACGCCTTGTCGTAGAACCGCTCGAGCAGCGCCCCAAACCCGGCAATGGGCACCGCATCCGGAGGCATATCGTCCTCCTTCACCCTCGGCAGAAAGTGCGGAGGCCCCTGCAGATAAAGCGCCAGCGACACGAACTGCGACAGATCATGCTGCGGATCTCTACCCTTGCGCGCCACATACCAGTCGCACATGGAAGTCAGGGCAGCCTGTGCCTCCTCGGAGAAGCGCAGATTTTTCTGCACCTCCGCCCGCACATTGAGCCGCTGCGC
>DATEHP010000295.1:0-10835 GCA_035279505.1 Candidatus Sulfotelmatobacter sp.
GGCCGCATCCGCACGATCCGCGGGATCGGTGCAGGCCTTTCGCGGCGGCTCGTCCAGATTGTTCGAGGGGATAAAGCTGAACAACTCCCGCACCATCGAGAGACACTCGGCGTCATCGTGGGCCAGGAAATGCGCTACGCCGGAAGTCTCGTTGTGCGTCATTGCCCCACCAAGCTCTTCCTTCGTTACTTCCTCGAGCGTGACGGTCTTGATGACATCCGGGCCGGTAATAAACATGTACGAAGTTTTGTCGACCATCAGCACGAAATCGGTGATCGCGGGAGAGTAAACCGCACCTCCGGCGCATGGACCCATGATCGCCGAAATCTGCGGGACGACTCCGCTGTAGAGCGTGTTGCGCAAAAAGATGTCCGCGTAGCCTGCCAGCGACATGACGCCTTCCTGAATGCGGGCGCCACCAGAATCATTCAGGCCGATGACGGGCGCTCCCATCTTGGCCGCCAGATCCATAATCTTGACGATCTTTCCAGCATTAGCCTCCGATAGGGATCCGCCGAAAACGGTGAAATCCTGCGCGAAAACGTAGACGAGGCGGCCCTCAATGCGGCCATAGCCAGTGACGAATCCGTCGCCGTAAATCTTCTGTTCGGCCATGCCGAAATCGTTACAGCGGTGAGTCACGAGTTTGTCGGTTTCCTCGAACGTGCCCTCATCGAGAAGGAACTCGATGCGCTCCCGCGCCGACATCTTTCCTTCTTTGTGCTGGCGCTCACGGCGCTTCGCTCCGCCGCCGTCTTCGGCTGACTGATTCCGCCGCCTTAACTCTTCGACTTTTCGTTCCAGATTCATGGGCAACGATTATAGCTTTGCCACGACCGGCCGGTGTGCGAGATCGGCCACCGCCCCGAATGTTTCAGAAATAGACGCAGTAAGATAGTTCGGGGAGCCTGGAATCGCGATGCTTCGCATACGTCCCGCAAACATCAACGACGCGGCGCTGCTGCGTACCATGATTCGCGAACTCGCGGAATACGAGCGCGAACTCGAGTGGGTGACTATTCGCGAAGAGGATCTTGTCCGCGATGGCTTTGGCGAGAATCCGCGTTTCCGCGCATTGATTGCGGAGTGGAAGGGACAACCCGCGGGCTACGCTGTGATCTTCAACTATTTTTCGACATGGGTGGGACGCGGATTGTTTCTCGAAGATTTGTTTGTGCGGGAACAATTTCGCAAGCAAGGTGTGGGGACGGCACTCCTGGCGGAGGTCGCGCGCATTGCGGTTGAGGAGCAGTGTTACGGGATAGACTGGGAGGTGCTCGACTGGAACACAAGGGCGATCGAGCTGTACAAGGCTCTGGGAGCCGAGTTTCGCGATCAATGGAAGCCCGTGCTCCTAACCGGCGAATCACTGCATCGGCTTGCCCAGCGAGTTGGAAGATCGAAATAAGCTGCTTATGTCAAAGATCAAAATTATTGGTGCGGGCCTTGCTGGATCGGAAGCGGCCTGGCAGTGTGTGCGGCGGGGTCTGGAGGTGGAGTTGTTTGAGATGCGTCCCGTACGTTCGACACCGGCGCATCAGACTGATGATTTCGCGGAGTTGGTCTGCTCCAACTCGCTCAAGTCCGACAGCGCGAACACGACTCCCTGGTTGCTGAAGGAGGAGATGAGGCGAGCTGGTTCGCTTTTGATGCAGATTGCTCGCGAGTGTGCGGTTCCCGCAGGTCACGCGCTGGCGGTGGATCGTATGGCGTTCGCGGCTCGCGTGACCGAAGCCATTTCCCAGGAGCCTCGCATTACCGTTCGTCGCGAAGAAGTGACGAGCGTGGACGAGAATGGGGGTGCCACGATCATCGCTACCGGGCCGCTGACATCCGACGCGCTGGCAAGCGAGATTGCGCGTCTCAGCGCGAGCAAGACAGGCCATGCAGATCACTCTGAGAATCCGCATCTCTACTTTTACGATTCGATCAGCCCGATCGTTGAGGCGGACTCGATCGATATGTCGCGTGTCTATATGGCGGCCCGCTACGACAAGGGATCGGCAGATTACATCAATTGTCCGATGACGCCGGAGGAATACAGCCGGTTTTATGACGCTCTCGTGGCGGCTCAGTCGGTGGAAGAGCAGGATTGGGAGAAGCTCAACTACTTTGAGAGCTGCCTTCCTATCGAGGAGATCGCGCGGCGTGGACGCGATACTCTGCGGTTTGGGCCCATGAAGCCGGTGGGGCTGAAGGATCCTCGTACCGGCAAGATGCCGTATGCGGTCGTCCAGTTGCGTCAGGAAAATCTGCGCGCCGATTCCTACAACCTCGTAGGATTTCAAAATCATTTGAAGTTTGGCGAGCAGGCGCGGGTGCTGCGCCTGATTCCAGGGCTCGAAAGTGGACATTTCCTGCGATATGGACAGATTCACCGCAATACGTACATCAATTCACCCAGCCTCCTCCGCGAGACGCTGCAGATGAGAGAGCATCCGCAAGTGCTTTTTGCAGGACAGATTTGCGGAGTAGAAGGCTACGTAGAGTCGATTGCAACCGGATTGATGGCAGGAATGCACGCTTCGGCACTGACGTCAGGTTGTGAGATCACTCCGGCCCCACGCGCGTCTGCCTTTGGATCGCTCGTACATTACGTGACCCATGCCAGCGCGAAGAACTTCCAGCCGGCGAATATAACGTTCGACTTGCTTCCGCCCCTGGATGTGAAGATTCGGGACCGCAAAGAGCGTCATCGTGCGCAGTGCGAATTGGCGCTACGAGACTTTGAAGAGTGGCTGGCCCAAACGGCTACAGCGCCCGCTGTACGTTGAGTTTACCTAGGTGGAATCTATGTAATTCCGGCCCTCGGGACGGCAATTTCCTGCAACAAAAGCCGTGCTGCTTGCGTATCTCAGGTTAAGAGCCGAGGCGATTACTTTCGTCGCCGCGGCCCGTCCAATCCACGGGCATGACGCTACGCGATCTCTTTCTCGATGTGCTGCGCACCTTGTGGTCCCACAAGCTGCGGGCCTTCCTGACTATGTTCGGCATTGCGTGGGGCATTGTCTCGATTGTGCTGATGGTGGCCGCCGGAGAAGGCCTGCGCAGAGGACAAGCTGAGCAGGCCAGGAATCTTGGCAAGGACATCATGATTGTTTTCCACGGGCGCACCAGCCTGCAGGCGGGGGGCTTGCATGCGGGTCGCGTTGTCCACTGGGAAGATGACGATGTCGCTGTCGTGCAGGCCGAGTCGCCCGACTGTGAGTACGCGATCCCGGAGTTGGAACAGAATACCGTTCGCACCCACTCCAACTACAACAATGGGGCGTTTACGGTGACGGGATCGTATCCTCCGTTCGGTTACATCCGAACGCTCGACGTCGGCTCTGGACGTTTTTATGACTGGGACGACATGCGTGAAGCCCGGAGAGTTGCGTTCCTTGGCTCTGATGCGGCGAAGCAATTGTTTCCCGGGCGCAGTCCCGTTGGCGACACCATCTACTTGAACGACTATCCCTACACCGTGATTGGTGTCATGGCGAAGAAGAAGCAGGATTCCAGTTACGACGGCTGGGATGTCAACAAGGTCTTCCTTCCTTTTTCGGCGATGCGGCGTGACTTTCCCGATAAGCCGCCGGGAACCAATACCACCTTCGATCAACTTCTGGTCACTCCCAGATCGGTAGCGCAGCATGAGGATTGCAAACACGAAGTGCGAGCCGCGCTGGCTCGAATGCATCATTATGATCCCAACGACAAGGAAGCTTGCCCCATCTGGGACACGGTGAAAGAAGCCCAGGCGTTCAAGACCATGACCGATGGAATGAAATTCTTTCTCGGCGCGGTGGGAATTGTGACATTGCTTCTGGGCGGCATCGGCGTGATGAACGTTATGCTTGTCGCGGTCCGAGAGAGGACGCGGGAGATTGGCGTGCGTAAGGCAATTGGCGCTCCGGCCGGAACAATTCTGCGGCAGTTCTTCATGGAGGCTTTGATTATCGCGTTGCTGAGCGGCGGGATCGGGCTGGGCGTGGCGTTTGGATTTTGTGCGCTGGTAGATCTGCTCCCAATGCCCGCCTTCTTTGCCGGGCTCGTTCCTAGTTGGAGTGCTGGACTCACGGCGGCGGGGTTGCTGGGTGCGATTGCCGTGGGTGCTGCGTTGTATCCGGCTCGTCGAGCCGCGTCGATTGATCCAATCGAGGCGTTGCGGTATGAGGCTGGCGGATGAAGATCATTAACCATGAAGGGCTCGAACTTACACGAAGGAAATCCAAGATCCTCAACCGCAAAGGACACCCTTCGACTGTGCTCAGGGCAGGCTGCGTTACACGAAGGAATTCCAAGATCTTTCCCTTCGTGAACCTTCGTGCCCTTTGTGGTTTCAGGTTTTGCAAATGCTGATTGAGATCATCGCCGAAGCCTGGGTCGCGCTGAAGCGCAACATCACGCGTAGCCTGCTCACTATGCTGGGGATCGTGTGGGGCATTGCCACCGTCACGCTCCTGATCGCATATGGCAGCAGCTTTCGCAGCATTCTGGTGCACGGCTTTGACGCTTTCGGCAAGAGCGTTGTGATCTGCTGGCCGCAGCAGACCAGCGAGCAGCCGGGTGGACAGCGCGCAGGAAAGAAAGTCGTGCTGGAGCAATCGGATCTCGACATGGTCAAAGCGACGGCTCCGCTGGTGAAACACGTGTGCCTTGAGACGGTGCGACGGCCTGGGATTGCCTATGGAGATCGGATGGTGGGGACGGCGCCGGTGCGCGGAGTCTGTCCAGAATATGGCGAAATGCGGAACGAAGTACCCGAGGAAGGACGCTGGATCAATGCCGAGGACGAAATGGAGCGGCGACGTGTGATTTTTCTAGGGGGTCGGTTGAAAGAGCAGCTGTTCAGCGGCCGTCCGGCGGTCGGTGAAACCGTGCAGGTCTCTGGCGTCCGATTCACGGTGATCGGAGTGATGGCGCGCAAGATCCAACTCAGCAACTACTTCTCGAGCGATGACGATTCCTCGTGGATTCCCTACTCGGCGGCGGGAGATTTATGGAATACCCGCTACGCGGCAGTCATGGTCTTTGAGCCAATTGCGCCGCAGTTCGAGAAGAAGGCGATGGCGCAGGTGCTCGCTGCAGTGGCAACGCGGCAGAATTTTTCTCCGACTGATCCGAAAGCTTTTCAAATGTTTGGGCGGGACGAGTTTCGTCCCGTAATCGATGCGCTGACCATCGGGCTCCAGGTGCTGCTCACCTTCATCGGTACCTTGACTCTGGGCATCGGCGGGGTGGGCGTGATGAACATCATGCTGGTCTCGGTGGATGAGCGCATTCGTGAAATTGGCCTCCGGCGGGCGCTTGGCGCCCGCAAGCGCCACATCCGGCTACAGTTCCTGGCTGAGACTCTGCTGATCATGCTCTTAGGGGGAACAATTGGCGTGTTGCTCTCGTATCTCATAGCGTGGGCGGTTGGTACGCTGCCTATGATGGGTCCGCTCTTTGAAGATGAATCCGGCCAGGGGGATATCCACTTGCGGATATCCGTCATGACCGTTTTGCTGTCGACTGCGGCGTTGCTTTTCGTGGGCGTGATCAGCGGCCTGGTGCCGGCGGTGAAAGCCTCAAAACTCGATCCGGTGGAAGCACTGCGATACGAGTAACTTCTCTCCGTTAGTGGGTGCACCAGACATTGATTTTCCGCGAAAATGTGGTTTGATTGACGCAACGGTTTCGCAGTAACTTGGTGTTGACGGACCAATGCGGAGGTGCACGGTGCCGATCTCTGCTACAGATTCGATTACGCTCGCCCTTGAGCATACGAAGCGCCAACTGTTCAAGCCATTCCGCTTTGGTCAGTGGGTGCGTCTCGCGTTCGTCGGGTTGCTTGCCGGCGAGTTGGGTTCCGGTGGCAACCTCAATCCGTCGTCGCATGGCGCTCAACCCGCGTCGCTACCACAGCTTGGCGAAATCTTTCACAAGATTGATCCTGCGATTCTTGCCAGCCTTATCACCGTCCTGGTGATCACGGGCATCGTGCTGATGGTCGTGATGGCATACATCAGCAGCGTGATGCGTTTCATTCTGTTCGACAGTGTCTTGACCAAGGAGTGCCATATACGTGCAGGCTGGAGCCGACGGCAGGAGAACGGTTGGAAATATTTCCTGTGGCAGTTGGGCCTTCTGCTGGCGACGTTTGCGGGAGCAATCGTACTGGTCGGCGGGCCCGCTGCGTTTGCCTTTGGAATGGGGTGGTTTCAACCTCCTCGCGCCCACCTTGTGCAGTTGGTGCTGACGGGCATTGTTGTGTTCGTCTTGTTCCTTGGTTTTGTAATTGCCCTGGCCCTGGTTCACGTGCTGACCAAAGATTTTGTTGTGCCGCAGATGGCGTTTGAAGGAATCGGCGCTCTCGAATCATGGCACAGGCTGTGGCCCATGATCCAGGCCGAGATGAAGGGATACGCCGGTTATATCGTCATGAAGATTGTTTTGACGATCGTCGTGGGAATCGCGATTGGAATTGTGACGCTGATCCTCGGCTTGATCCTTGCGATTCCTGTGATTGGGGCGGTAGTGGCAGCAGTGATCGCGGCCAAGAGTGCAGGGCTTACGTGGAATATTCTCACGATTACGGCCGCGGTAGCAGCTGGATGCATTCTGTTTGTGATCTTCTTCTTCCTGGTCTCGCTAATATCGGTGCCCGCGATCGTGTTCTTCCCGGCGTATTCGATTTACTTCTTTGCGGCGAGGTATCAACCATTGAGCCTGGCACTCTACTCGTCGGCGCCACAGTCGGCAGTTCCGCAAGGCGCGCCTCCTCCGCTAACGTCCCCACCTTACCCCGCAATGTAGCAGTTCAGGGTGATTGCGGCTTCAGCCGGGCGGTTTGAGTCCGGTGCGGCCACGAGAATCGGCGGCCGATGATGCACTTGACGATCAGGTGATCGGTGGAGCGGGTTGCTCCTACACCGACTCCGAAGTTGAACTCCCATTGTGGGCCGAAGTCGATGTCGATATTGGGGAAGAACTGCTGCTGCTGGTCGTGTAGCGCGTCGAACCCACCTAAAGAGCCGTACGCTGCGTAATACTCGAGACCACCTGCAATCTTCTTCGTGAAATCATAGCTGACCTTTGCGTTGGGAGAAAAGGTGACGCCCTGGTTGACGCCCGGGCCGTGAAACGAGCGGTCCAGCGCGGGATTAAAGCTCAAGTACCAGGGACCGATCTTCTTATCGATAATCGGTCGAATCTCCCAGGTCCAGGTGTCCGGCGAGAATGCAGCGCGCTGGTAGCCGAACTCCGTCGACAGGCTCACTCCTACCGGCCAGTGCCATCTCTCAGGGGCGCGCACCCGGGGACGAATGTGATCGCCCACCCACTGCCAGCCGCTATCGGGCTGAATGCTCGAGAAAACGTAGAAACCGACTTCCGCCCAGTCATTGATCCCCTGCGTAAGCTCAAGCGTTTCGTGCATGGCGTGATTGGTGGGCAGCATTCCATCCTGCACGGTCTTGCTGCCGTCTACGGTGAAGTTGGAGTGAATCTCAACCATCGTCGAGCGCGGATTGACCGTGTCTGAGCCGTACACCTGGATCTCATAGTTGTCTTGCGCGCGAGCGAAATCAGTCGAGGCGACGAGAAATGAAAAAAGGACTAGCAATGAGGAGCGGAGCATGAGTTCGGGATGCGGCGGACGCTTCCACGTGTCACCGCCAGTCCATGATGCATGGTTGAGCGGGAAAGAAGCAAACGCCGTGTCTGGCCGGGAACTCCGTCGGTCGATCAGGTGTCTGATGTTGCAGACACGCGTGCCCGAGAGGAGCAATTCCCGATGGCTTTCTCAATGGCGGGCCGAGGTGCGTCTGGACCACAGATCAACGTGACTCCGCTGATTGACGTGTTGCTGACGCTGATCATCATGTTCATGCTGGTCGTTTCCATGGATCCGGAATATGGAGAAAAAGCGCAGATCCCGCAACCGACTCCAGGACAGACTCCATCCACGCCACAACCACGCACGGTGGTGATCCAAGTTGTTTGGACGGCGAAAGATCAGCCGCCGACTGTGAAGATCAATCAGGAGGATGTGCTTTGGACGGATCTGGAATCGCGGCTGACACGGATCTATCTTACCCGCGTCGAGAAAGTCGCATTCGTGCGTGGCGACGCCGACGTTGATTTTCAATACGTGGCCGACGTGATCGACGTGGCACACCACGCGGGCGTGCAGCGGGTGGGATTGATGACGAAAGAGCAACGGGTTAGTAATGATGACTAGTTTTCGTCGAGTACACATGTCGAAACGCAGAGTACGACCGTAACGTGTTCTTCCTTAGTCAGGGTGATCCAATGAAAACAGCAGAGTTGGTTATGTTGCAGAGTTGGCGCAAACCGGCAAAGCTGTTCAGCGACTTCAACACTCCGCAGTTCGCGTGTGTGACGAGCCTAGTGATGTTCATTCCGCTGCTGGTGTTGCTGACCTGGCCCACACCGTATCACCACGGGTCCGTCGATCTGGCCAGAGTTCATCATCCAGTTTCGATGCCTGCGGCTGACCGGGAAGACGCGATGACAGTCGTTGTCACACGTGACGGCAAAGTCTATTTCGCCGTTGAGCAAGTTAACCCCACCGACTTACCGCAGAAGATCGCCGATCGTCTTAAAGATCATAGCGTGGAGAGGAAGGTGTACATAAAAGCCGATATGCGCGCAAGGTGGGGAACCGTCAAACAAGTCCTCGACGCCGTACACGCGGCCGGTCTCATGCGCGTGGCGTTCCTTGTGGATCAAAAGCGGTCGGCCGCTCTTCCGATGTAAGCAATTACTTTGGCGCTACGCCCTCGCCCGGTTCTTGATCCAGATCGGAGTCCCCATAAATCCGAAGGCACGCCGAATCTGATTCTCCAGGAACCGCTGATAGGCGAAGTGCAGCTTCACGGCACGATTGGTGAAGAGCACGAATGTCGGCGGAGCTACGGAAGCTTGCGTCATGTAAAGAATCTTCACGCGCTGGCGCATGGGGACTGAAGCGCGTTCAAAGTCGACATGTTCGAGAAAGCGGTTCATCTCTGACGTTGTCACTCTCTTCCGCCGCTCGGCAGCAATCTCTTGGAGGAGAGGGAAAATCTTCTCGGTGCCTTTTCCCGTTTGAGCGGAGATGAAGACGACCGGCGCGTAACTCAAGAACTTAAGCTCATAGCGGAGACGCTCCTCATAGGCGTCACGGTCACCGGGCCGCTTCGTTTCACGCATGCGCTCCGATTTCGTCGGCCTTCCTGATTTCTTCTGGCCGCTGATCATCAGGTCCCACTTATTGACCACGATGATGATCGATCGCCCGCTCTCATGTGCGTAGCCGGCGACCGTGGCATCGAGTTGGCTGATGCCTTCGGTCGCATCGATGACCAGCAGCGCAATGTCGGCCGCCTCCAGATGCTTGCGTGCCATCACGACCGAAAGCTTTTCCGCCATCAAATGCGTCTTACCTTTACGCCGGATGCCCGCCGTGTCGATGAAGCGAAACCGCTGGCCACCATGCACGACCACCTCGTCGATAGCATCACGAGTGGTGCCGGGGATCGGGGAGACGATCGCCCGGTCCGACGCGGTCAGGCAGTTCAGGAGGGTCGACTTGCCGACGTTAGGATGCCCGATGATGGCGACCTTGACTTCGGCCGGCGGTCGTTCGATTTCAGGCGTTGGTTGTTGGTCGCTGGTTGTCGGCTCTGCGACCTCGGTGTCCTCTGTGGCGAGAGCCTTTGGAAGCACGGCCACAACGGCATCCAGCAGATCGTCCACGCCTCGGGCGTGCTCGGCAGAGACGGGGAACATCTTGTTGATGCCTAGCCGATGAAAATCATTGATGAGCGAGGATTGCTTCTCAGTGTCGACCTTATTGACGGCCAGAAAGAGCGGACGGTTGGCCTTGCGCAGCAGGCGGACAAGTTCAAGGTCCGGGCCAGCTAGTTCGGCTCGCCCGTCGACGACCATGATGATGGCTGCAGCTTCATCCAGCGCTACGCGGGCTTGGCGGAAGATTTCCGCAGGGATGAAATCTTTTTCTTCCGGAAGGATGCCACCAGTATCGACAACTCGAACCCGGCGGCCATTCCACTCCGCGTCCCCATAGAGGCGATCCCGCGTGATGCCGGGCTCGTCGCCCACGATGGCCCGGCGTGAGCCCACGATTCGGTTAAATAGCGTGGACTTGCCGACGTTTGGGCGGCCGACGATCGCGACGATGGGAATTCCGGTCGCGGTCGGGTCGCTCGAGTTGTAAATGGGTTGGCTCAAGTCGCTATTATAGAGACTTCGGTGTCCACTCCCTCCCATCCCGCCTCGCCGCCTTCCAGCCGCACCTCTCCGAGCGGCAAAGAGGCCTCTCTGCAGCAGTTCTTTGGCCCGGGCGGCATTTTGTCGCGGACGCATCCAGCCTACGAATTCCGCCGGGGGCAACTGCAGATGGCCCAGGCAGTCGAGCAGGCGCTTGAGGAGAAGCGTCACTTGATCGTAGAAGCTGGTACGGGCACGGGGAAGACGCTGGCCTATCTCGTCCCCGTGATTCGTTCCGGCAAGCGTGTCATCATCTCGACCGGCACCAAGAATCTGCAGGAGCAGCTTTTCTATAAGGATGTTCCCTTCCTGCAGCAGGCGCTAGGAGCCAGCTCAGGCCTTTCAGTTTGTTACATGAAGGGTCGCAACAACTATCTATGCCGGAAGAAACTTTACGATCTCACCGATCAACCAGTGCTCAGTGGCCTGGAAGAGATTGAGCAGTACCGTGCGATTGCGGCTTGGGAGAAGACAACCTCTACCGGAGATCGCGCCGAGTTGGCAGAACTGCCTGAAGCTAGCCTTTTGTGGCACAAACTCGACGCGCGCGCGGATGCCTGCACCGGGCAAAA
>DATEHP010000296.1:0-14919 GCA_035279505.1 Candidatus Sulfotelmatobacter sp.
GGTTGCCGTGGCGATTTCCGGGTTTCGACGGCTGTTTATTTCGTCTGAATCCTTGTCGTTTTCGCGGGTTAGAAAATCGTTGACATCTTTCTGTGACTCGGCTTGAGTTTCCGGCGAAACCGTCTTGTAGAAGTCGGCTACTTGGCGGGCAGCGTCTGCCTTTGCTTCTCTCGCCTCACGAGCGGCCTTGGACTCCCTAATAGCCAGAACAACTTCGGGTCCGTCACTGTTGGCCTCGATGAAGCCGTAAAACTCGAGGACGAGTCTGTGTTCTTTCAGTTCCCGTATGCGGGCTAGGAACTTCTGTTGACGCCTGCGGGCAGTCTTGGTGCAAATCCCCGCTTGCCCACACCACGTGGCTGTGACATCCCGCGCCCCACCTTCAGTGAATGCAGCAATGAACGCACTACATCCCTCATATAGACCTAGTGTTTCGAGTTCGGGCTTGCTGCCCTTTAACCAGCCCTCCAGAGATGGAGCCTCCAGAAGCGTTACATACTCCACTAAGGCAGCAGCGTCCTTGTCGTCCTCCAAATAGCAGGTATTAAGGGATGTGCGGACGCTGAGAGGTTCACAGGCATTTCGGCAAGCAAGGCGATTGTTGCCCTTCAGCGGCGATGCACATTGCGGACAACGCTCGTGCTTCTTGTTCATCTCCCGATGTGTCAGGAGACACTCGCATGTCAAACACTGTTTGACTTTCCGTTTGCCGCAAACTTGGCACTTGCGAATAAGGTTCAGCAGTGCGTTTCGGCACTTGCGCCCGAGGTGCCGGAAGTCCTCTATACGACCATCAATTCGGTCAGGGCGCTCGTAGTAGTACGGTGCTAGATATTCCAGCAGCCATTCAGAGATGAAATTTCGAAGCCGGGTCGTCCTTGTATTGTCAGTCTCCGTTGCGCGATGATCGTCGCTTGTGGACTTGTATTCCCGGTGTCCATCGGGAATGAACAACCCCCGACAGGACTTCCAGCAAACAGCCATCAAGTGACTGAAGGCATCCTCGACTATCTCGGGGTCGCGCCTGTTGACCAAATATCGGCGGGCGGCTGTCTGCGATTGGGTGAGGGTCTTCGGTTGAGGGGTTGAGGTTGGATCGTCCTGCGGAGTTGCAAGCTGGAAGATTGGTGGAGGAGTAGATAGGACAGGGGATACGGACATTATTTAACTTTCTATGAATAGGGCGGCGGCAACCGCCCGGGAATAAGGATCGTTTAGCTTTCGTTGTCACTCTCAGCGGTGGGCTTGTATTCTTTCCCGTCCGCCGATTTTCGCCACCCGTGATAAATCGGGCGGCCTTCCAATTCGCTGCACATCGCGCAGAAGATTTCCGAGCGTTTTAACTTCTCGTTGCGGGCGTCGTTCATACGGTTTCCGTACTTTCGGCAGGCTCGGCAACGTGTACTGCTTTCCGCACCCGTGCATATAGCGATTCGGTTGCGTCCGTAAGGAACACGGACGAAATCAGTTCTTCAGCCATCTCCGCCGCCGACTCATACTCGTCTCCGATTTTCGACCGCTCCCGAACCACGTCGGACAAGTGATACGGGAGTTCCTCCAGAAACATCTTCCAAGGGTCGATGATGTTGGAGACACCTTTGGAGCGACCCAAGAACTGAACGAAAGCAAGGATCACATCTGGTTCGCCGTTGCTTTCAATCTCTGTTCGGAGAGCCCTCGCCTGATCGTTGTTTGGGAAAGACCGTCGAGAACCCTTCTCTTTCAGGCAATCTGACAGGAGCCCTATTACCTTGTCCGCATGTCTTTTCGGTTCGGGCGCGAGAGTGCCATCCTCGGTTCCTTCCGGAGCGTTAGCGCGATCTTGGATGGTTGGAAGGCTTGACTTCTTACTATCTTTAGAGTCTTGAGAATCTTGTACTTCTTGATATGGGCGCGACTCAGTTCCAGATGAGGAGCGAGTCAGGAGCGAGTCAGGCGCTTCACAGTTCCCGATCTGTTCCATATCAGTTCCAGATTCGTAAACGGGATGCTGCCAACTAGTTGAGGCGAGAGCGTTTAATACCCTTCCTCTCAGTTCCCCAACAGTTACGCTAAAGCCATGAATTAGGACGTTATAGTTACCCTTTCGGCCCTGCTTATGAAACGACTTGAGTACGCCCGCACGACGAAGTTTGGCCATTTGTTTCTTAATATCGGACAAATCGTAGGTTCCGCATAGAGCGTGATAAATCCGGTGAGCGTTGCCGTTCCACACTCCGGTGGACCAATTGGCTTGTTGTAGGACCGTGAAGTAGACCGGAAACATCTGGGCCGTCATCTTGCCCGACTGAAGGTCGTCTACGATGTTGCGGGAAACGGCTACGAAACCGTCTCGATAGGATCGGAGGGGGTTACTTGCAGTTTGCTGAGTCATTCTGTGCTCCTCGGCTTGTAGGCCGATTGGTAGGTTTGCCTGCTTCTAGTCGGTATGATTGTTTTACTTCCACGGTGCCCGGTATCGAGTTTTGAAACCCGATGGTCACGGTGCCGTAGAAATTAGGCGGTAGGTTGTCAACGATCTGCTGCAACCTCTCTTTTGTATCCATGTCACTTGTTCCTCTCGCCCTGAGTTGTTCTCATTAGCGAATGTCGGTTAGGGGCTGAGTTGGCGCTCCGGTTGCTCCGGTAGCGGTAGTACGGAAAACGTGCGAATAGAAAAGGCCGCCCGTGATCTAGTCAGGATCACAGAACGGCCCGTTTGTTCGTCCGAGAAAGACGAAGAGCGACAACTTATTGTTCTCTCGGAACGAACTGGGCCGCAAAAGCCTCGGGGGACTAGCCCGATACGGCTATGAACTTGTGTTGGAGTTTTTCCTAGAAACGTCTGAAGGCGGGAAGCTTACTCTCGAAATCTTGCGCCTTGCCCGTAACCGGGCCCTGTTTGAGTTTACGAGTGCCGTCTAATATCCCGGCTCACTCAACTTGTGACTGCTCACCATCTAACCCGAGTCACATAAATAAGTTTCTCTGGGTAACTAATTACATTATTTCATGCGGCTTCCAATTTGGGCCCCTCTACTATAGACATTGGCCCGGTCAAACACAAAGGACTTAACTGTTATACGGAAAGTGGACAAAGTGTAATAGTTCTGTACTCGGGCTGCGACTGTGTAATCTCTTCACTATCCGGAAAACGTACTGACATCTCGCAGGTTGGTTACAGTTAGAACGTTCGAGATAAGAAAACTCGCAACATATTTGCAGAGATACTTATTAGATACGCCTGCGCTGTCACAAGTTGCTTCCCTCATATGTCGTCACAATTCCAGATTGGACCGCTATCTGGGCAATGAATGTACGTAAGACTACGTAGAGAGTCTATACGTTTTCCGTACTGCGCGAGTCGAAAAGAGACTCAGGTTTCTTGAGATTGAATTGCGTTCACACGAATGCGGGCAATCAATTCGCGGACGTATTTGTCGAGGCGGTTAGAACCCGGACGGCTCAAGGTTGATCGGAGGTTAGCACGAGTGACTCTGGCTAATTGATCCCGCTTCTCGGCGAACTGGGGACGAGTGAGATTGCCACGGTCAAGAGCTGAGCTGAGCACGGCGAAACGAGACTCAAATACGGCTAAAACATCGGACGCTTTGCGCTCGTCGGCCTCCGAGAGATTTGCGGCATGGAGCACCCCCGGTCTCAGTGCGAGTGCCTGAAAAACCATCGAGCATCCCTCGTCCTCGGAGATAATTCCTCTTGCACTCGGGGCAGGCAAGTGGCGAACTTGCCCGGACAGCGGACACGGGAGCAGAAGACTGCAAGCTAGTACGAATCGAAGCATGGTTATGGAGTGCCTCTCTGTTTTCAATTGCGCCACCCTTCGCGGCAAGTGAGGAATTCAATTTTCTCCCCCGGGCTGGCTTCTTCGAGCAGGTTCATCGGGACAAGCCTTGTGTTCATAGCCGCAAATTGGATCAGCGCAAAGCCGTCTTTTTCCTCTACGACTCGCCCGGGCACGCGATACAGCATGTTGTCCGCTGCCCGTACAGCAACGATGTTCTCTGTGCTCATTTCTCCTCTAATTCCAGCCTAGCGTCTTTCCCGAGATTCGAGTCCCGGTCTTTGTCAAATTCGTGTGACGAACAGTCTGTCAACGTGACAAGCATCTGTAGTGCATGAGGCGTACCAAATTGCACGCGGTTCTTAACGTGGTTGAGTGGTGAAGTATTACCAACTGTTGCTGGTCCGAGCGGGGTTGACCAAGAGTCGCCGCTCTAGGTCTAAGATGTGTTAGTGAAACAGTTTGCACTTGGTTAGCGGCGATGGCGACCCATTGTCAGGATGACAAATGAATGTTAGAGTCTGGTTGTCTCGATATCGCTAGAGAGACCGCGACGACTATATCGGCGGGTGTACCAGACATCTAGCGAGAATGTATATAGCCATATTGGGAACAGCGGGCTTGGCGAGTTACGGACGTACTGTAGCGAACCAAAGGACTGTGAGGCAGTCAGATTCACACAGCTAGGGATGAACACACTCCCTGCTGCCGGACGACGAGCCCAGTAGAGACGACGGCCTAGCCGCCTCTGGAATCATGCAGAGGTCCATTCCTTGGCCGATTCCACTACGTTTTCCGTACAACCAGAATTCTCTACCCCTTCATCTGTCGCCAGTGGCATACTTCCGTCTGCGACGCCGAATCGGAAAAGAGCAAAGAGCATGAGTTTCCGATCCGGTCAGAGCGGTACGGTTGTCAAGAAGGGTCAAATGTGGCATGGGCGCTATTACGTCGATGTTCCGGGACAAGCCAAACGACGTAAGGCGTCAGTCTCCTTGGGCTCTATACACGAAATGAAGAAGAACGAAGCCAAGCGCAAACTTCGGGCATTGCTGGAGAAGATGGGATTAAACGAAAACGCCCATCTTGAACGCACGGAGGCGGGAGCCCGAACGTTCGCTTCTGAAGCTGCTTGGTGGAGGCAAAATAGGCTACCCATCTTCAAGCCGTCGTGCCAGCAAACGATGGGAAGCCACTTGGACAAATACCTGCTTCCCCGATTTGGCTCACAGGCGATTCCAGCGATTGACGAGAGGCGGGTTCAGGAGTTCATCGCCGATCTGACGCGCATGGAATATTTGTGGCCGAATGGCGTCAGCCGAAAGCTAAGCCCGAAAACGATACGAAATGTCCTCGGCGTGCTGAAGCTGATCCTTGGGGAAAAAGTGTGGCGCGAATGGAAGCTCTCGTTGCCCGAGACTCCGCTTAAGGAACAACGGTGCTTCAGCCCCGCAGAGATGCGGGACATCGTGAACGCAGCAAAGGGACAGTGGAAGGTATTGTTCGCTACGCTCGCGAGCACGGGCATACGCTGTGGGGAAGCATTCGGGCTACACGTTGAAGACCTTGACCTCGAAGCAGGTCGGATTTACGTCCGTCGCAGTATTTGGAACGGACAAGAGGTCTCGGTCAAGACAAAGCGGGGATACCGTGCGGTCAATATCGAGCCGACGTTGGTTGAGATGTTGACTGCTCATCTGGGACAGCGCAAAGCAGGGCGAGTCTTCCAGACTAGTCGTGGTACACCATTCTGCAAAAGCAATGTGAGACGCAAGCTGAATCAGGTTCTCAGGAAACTGAAGTTGGCTCCTGCCGGGTTACATGCTTTCCGGCATGGACGCGTCTCAGTGCTACAAGAGAACGGCGTACCGGGTGATCTCGTCAAAGAGTGGGTTGGGCATTCGAACCTGCGGACGACATCTCGGTATACGCATTTCAGAGATGACTTCCGAAAGCAGATCGCCTGCGATGTAGCGTTATTTTCACAAGCGAACGTGGCAGAAAATTTGCAGTTTAGTCCCAAATAGTCCCAACCATTCGGTCGGTTCTGGCGGGACGCGTCACGCAAGCTGTAGTAGAATGAAGGGACTAACCTCAGTCGGGGAGTGGCTCAGCCTGGTAGAGCACCTGGTTCGGGACCAGGGGGTCGGAGGTTCAAATCCTCTCTCCCCGACCATTTCTTTTTTGTTCCTCTCGCTTCGCTCCAAACCGCTTGAGGGCTCGTGCATCGCATAGTTTCGATCATGCTCCTGCAACGCGCTACGCGCCGCTTTTACCGGCCGCTCAGCTCATTACCGCATTCGAGAACGCAAGTTCGAAATCATCCACCAGGGCCGACCATTAAATTTTGTTTCCCCTCCTTTTTCGGCACTGCACCAATACCATTTACTGCTTTTGAACCGCGCTTTTTCTTCGGTCCGTATGCTAGCATTTCGCGAAATGCGCAACCATTTGATCCTCCTAACTGTGTTCTTGCTTCCTGGTTGTGGTCTCGCTCAAACCCCGAAGCTGTCCGATGTGTATACGGCGCAGAGTGGTTTCGTGCAGAGCCACGGAGCGCTGATTTATTACGAAGCCGTGGGTAAGGGTGCGCCTCTTTTGATCGTGCATGGCGGACCAGGCGCTTCGCATGATTATTTCCTGCCGTACCTTCTGCCCTTAATGCGGTCTAACCGGCTCATCTTCATCGACGAGCGTGGCTCGGGTAAGTCTTCCAAGCTGGAAGACCCCAAGGGATATACCGTCGCAAATATGGTCGATGACATTGAGGCCGTGCGTTTGGGGCTCGGGCTGGGAAGGATCGCGCTCATGGGGCATTCGTTCGGCGGTGTATTGGTTCAGGCGTACGCGTTGAGATATCAGAAAAATCTGTCGCACTTGATCCTTGCTAGCACGTTCGCGAGTACCAGAGAAATGAATCAGGTTTTGGCTCGGATTAAGACTGAAATGGATCCGAAAGATCGCGAACGTGTATCCGCTCTCGAGGCTGCGGGTCTATTCGGAAAGGGCGAAGTTTGGGAGCATGGGCGGTATCCCGAGGAATACGCGAAGCTGGCTTGGGGGAAAGGGTATTTCCCTTATGTGTATCGAAACCGGCCAGATCCAAACTATGACCCCCTGAGTGCGAACACCGGTACCGCCTGGGATGTGTACCGCGAGATGTGGGGATCGGATGGCGAGTTCGTGATCGATGGCAACTTGAAGGAAGTGGAATACGTGGACCGTCTCTCCGAAATTAAGGTTCCAACTTTGATTATTGTGGGGGATCACGACGAGTGCGATCTGCAATTGTCGAAAGAAATGCACGAGAAGATTGCGGGATCGCAATTGGTCGTCCTCCCCAATAGCGGCCACATGACGTTCGTCGACCGGACGGAGCCGTTTCTTGAAACGGTGCGGGAGTTTGCAGCGCACAGGAAGTAATCGTGGGGACGGCAGGATTTTCGAGATTCTATGTAGTTCGCTGAGACCGATTCTTCTGGTCGGTGCGGCATCCGCTCACCAGAAAAGTTCGAAAATTGTCCTCTAAGGCCGACCATTCTTCTCTCGCCTTTCGATTGTTTACCCTGCTTTGCCTACCGCTCGTTGCACCGCTACTACTTGTCAGGCTACTGGCCTACAGCAGTGTTCTCGGCTTTGTGATAGTGGAAATACAAGTCATCTTCTTCTCCTCTATGGGGAAACAGAAGCATGATTTTGGCACTCGACTTCATCGAAAAATGTGATGCCAACCAGATGTCGCTGGTGACTGGCCGCTTCTCAACCTCGAACCTGGTGCCGGGTTCTACCTGTGCCAGGAAACCCTCGATTCTCACAGGATGGACGACGTGTGCCTCCACCTTCACCCATTGGAACTTCTGTTGGTCAATCCAAAGCGTTCCCTCCATCCCCACTTGGCTATCCCGGTCGGGAGGCTTATACCCTTTGCGGGGTGTCGCGTGGAGCACGTACACCTTGTACCCGTTCAGGACCCTCTTGCCGGCCAGACGAAAGTCAAACGCGGTTGTCATTTGTTCGATGAGTGTATAGTCACGCTTTCGTTCGGCCTGGTATTTTGCGATTCGTTGGGATCTTTTCTCCGGCGACTCATGTTGCCGCTCCGCGACAGCTTTGTCGTATTTTTCCTGTTCTTGTTTTTGTCTTGCAGCAGGGAGAGGATGTCCATTCATCTCGATGAGCCGTTCATAATGGGAACCGTAAAGCATGGTAACTGCGTACGTCTTATCTCCATCTTTGTTGCGGTCACGCTCGTAGTTATCGAATTCGGGAACCGCGGTCCAGTCGCGGTTGTTGGCTTCGGATGATCGGCGAATGATGGTGGCCACATCCTCCTGAGCAGCAGCGGAAGGAAACCACAGGAAGGTGGTTGCCATAATGCCGAGAATGTTTATGAATCTCCTGTGGACGGGTTTCACCCGCGCCTCGAAGCAAGCAAAAGTGTGGCTGCCATGGCCGCCAATCCGGCGCCGATCCAACCGCGGGCAAGACTTGCGCGAAGCTCCCAACTGGTCTCGTGTGCTTGACGGTCGAATGCCCCGTGCGCTCCATGATCGCCCTGCACCGGTTCCCACAAGTTATTCGGCCGGTTGGGGTCTGCTGGCTCGGACGTTTGCTGCGAATCAAATCCGGTCTTTCCGAGATAACGGTCGAGAAGGCCGGGAGCCAGCTTGTTGCCAACAATGGCCTCCACAGTAGGCCAGCCGGCATAAATTTCCCGTCGGGAGTGGTGTGCAGCCCAATAGATCGCTCTTGCGCCTACTTCCGGCTGGAAGATAGGTGGCACAGGCTGAGCCTTATGCTTCAAACGGCTCTTCACCCACCCGAACTGCGGCGTATTCAAAGCGGGCATCTGTACCATGGTTACCTGAACGTTGCTCTTATCGTGGATCAGTTCGCAGCGCAATGAATCTGTAAATCCCGCAAGCGCGTGCTTTGCTGCGCAGTATGCGGATTGAAGAGGAATGCTGCGATATACCAGTGCGGAGCCGACTTGGACAATGGTTCCTCGATCCCTCGGCAACATGCGTTTCAACGCGGCGAGAGTGCCGTAAACAACTCCCAGGTACGTGACCTCGGTGACCCGTTTGTATTCTTCCGGCTGCATTTCCTTCACCGGAGAGAACACCGACGCCATCGCGTTGTTTACCCAGATATCAATCGGTCCGAACTCCTGTTCGACTGTAGCAGCAGCTTTCTCAATGGCGCTGGCATCGGCGACATCCAGAGGCAGTACCATTGCGCTCCCGCCTGCCGACTCGATCTCCTGCTTCGCAACCTCGAGACCGTCAACGCCACGAGCGATGAGACCGACTTTGGCACCATGTCTTCCGAACTCTCGTGCCGTGGCCCTACCTAAGCCGGCCGACGCTCCGGTTATCCCAACAACTTCATTCGTCAATTCGTAACCGTCCGTTCCGACTGGTGTGTGAGGTCTAAATGAGTTCGCGCACCTGGTCGGAAATTGTGGTCAGAGCAATCTTCTTTCTATTCGGCTCTCCACGCGCCAATGATTCGGCGAAGTGCATTGCTTGCTCTGCCTTAACTTTCGCAGGCATGGGCGGCTCGAAAGGATCGACAGCCGCTTGCAATACGGCGGGGCCTGGAGCAGCGAGAAATTCGTCCAAGGCCCGTCCGCAGTCGGCGGGATCCTCAACGCTGAAGCCGATGCCGCCGCAGGCATGGGCGAATGCCGCGAAATCGATGGGGTGCAGGTCAACGCCATACTCGGGATTCCCCAGGAAGACCATCTGCTCCCACTTGATTTGTCCGAGCGTGTTGTTCTTGATGATGACAACTTTGATCGGCAGCTTGTACTTCACAGCGGTCACGAAATCCGCCATGAGCATGGAGAAACCGCCGTCGCCGACAAATGCCACGCATTGGCGATTCGGGAAGGCAATCTGCGCGGCAATGGTATACGGCAGTCCGGGCGCCATCGTGGCCAAATTTCCGGAGAGGGTGTGCATCTGCCCGCGACGCGCCAATATGTGCCGCGCCCACCACGTTGCGATCGTTCCGCTATCGCAACTGACGATTGCGTCGTTCCTTAACCGCTTGCCAAGCTCCCATGCCACGACCTGCGGCTTCATGGGTTTTTCCGGGCGAGTAGCGCGCTTCTCCATCAATTCCCACCAGTCTTTCATTCCGGCTTGCGCGACCTGCAAGAATTTCCGATCCTCTTTGCGCGTGAGAAGGGGAATCAGTTCACGCAATGTATTTCGGCTGTCACCAACCAATCCGACTTCCACTGGATAACGAAGTCCGATGCGTTTTGGGTCGACTTCTATCTGGACGCCTCTTGCCTGGCCAGGCTTCGGCATGAATTCGATATAGGGGAATGATGATCCGACTATCAATAATGTGTCGCAGTCCTCCAACGCTTCTTGGGAAGGTTTGGTTCCGAGAAGGCCGATGCCGCCCGTCGTGTAGGGGCTGTCGTCGGGCACTGCGGCCTTTCCGAGCAAGGCTTTCGCGATCGGCGCAGCGAGCAACTCAGCGGTTTGTTCCAATTCGTCGGTTGCATTCAATGCGCCACGACCGGCCAGAATCGCAACCTTCTTTCCTTGGTTGAGAATGTCAGCAGCTCGTTCCAAGTCAATGCGATTCGGAAGGCGAGCGCTGTGCGCGTCGACGTCCGAGGTATGGTGTGGAATATTGCGGCTCGAAGCCTGCTTCTTCTTGACCTCTTTTTCCTGAAGGTCAACCGGAAAAGTGATGTGAGCTACTCCGTGATACGCAATAGCGGTACGACACGCCAAGTCGGTAATGTTCTCTACATGCGTCGGGCCCATGATGCGTTCGTTGAACACTGCGACATCCATGAAGAGTTTGTCGAGCGCCACATCCTGCTGGGTAAATGTACCGATGAGATCGTGAAACTGAAGACCTGTGATCGCCAGTACCGGCTGGGTATCTAGCTTGGCATCGTAAAGCCCATTCAGAAGATGAATACCACCCGGACCGGAAGTAGCGAGACAGACGCCCAACTTGCCTGTGAACTTGGCATATCCACAGGCCATGAACGCAGCAGCTTCTTCATGGCGCACCTGAATGAACCGAATCTTGTCCTCGTGCGTCCGCAGCGACTCCATAATGCCGTTAATTCCGTCGCCCGGAAGCCCGAAAACAACTTCCACGCCCCAGTCCAACAAGGTCTCTACTAATACATCGGCTGCCGTCATAAAGGTCCTCCGTGCAAATCAAAATCGTGCCGTGTCGTAGTTGAGATGCAAATTCGAGACACCGGCAGTCCATATCGAGGCGGGGAATCTTGGGCCTGCAAAGAAGGGCGGAACGATGTCTACGAACCGTTCATGCTTTGGCTCGCAAATCAGCGATAAATTTATGATTTACCAGCCCACCTCTTTTGCCAAAAAATTCATCTCTACATTCGTAGATTCGGACGCGCGTTGGCGTGAATCAATACCGTATTCACTGCAGCAGAAATCCGTAGGTCGAATCGTGCGAAGGAGGTTGTCACGTTATCGCATACAGCAATTAGCCGAATAGAGGTAGCCGCGTGCACCGTGTGTTTTTCCATCTGGGACCAGGCCGACTGTAACCCGGTTGATATTGTCTGGGTGTAATCAACGGAGGGGAAATGGAGCGCACTACCAAGATCATCGTTTACGAGAAGCCGACATGAACCAAGTGCCGCGAGGTCAAGCGGGTCTTGACTGAAAAAGGGATAGATTTTGAGAGTATCAATTACCTGGACAAGCCCCTTTCGAAGAGTGAGCTTAAACAACTACTGAACGCTGCGGGCCTGAAGCCGCAAGATGTACTTCGGACGAAGGAGGCGGCGTATCACCAATATGTGGCAGACCGGAAACTCAGCGATGAACACCTGCTAAGCATTATGGCAGAACATCCGGAACTGATTCAGCGGCCGATTGTGGTGCGAGGGAAAAAGGCCGTGCTGGCACGACAGGTGGACAAGCTCGCGGAACTGGGCATCCATTGAGCCTTTTCATCCATAATCGGGGATCCCACCGCAGTCGGTTCTTGTGATTGCTATTCGTTGAGGTGGATCTTTTTCTACTTCAAAACAGCGAGGCAAAGGGCGAAGCCTCTCACCTTGGTTTCGTGACCGCTACTCCCCACCAGGCCGCCCCTTTTTTCTACACGCATGCCTCTCACCGCAGATGTGTTCCATGCGGAATTGAAAATGCTAGTCTTCTTGGCATGTCGTCCTTCTATATTCTGCGGTGCTTGCTCTTAATGTCAGTCGTCGTTCCTGCGTTAGGCCAGAATGCGGTTGATTTGAAGCCGACCCCACAGCAGTTGGAGTGGCAAGACCTGGAGATGGGCGCGATTATCCATTTTGGCCCGAACACCTTCATGGATCGCGAATGGGGAGACGGTACCGCCGATCCGAAGGTATTTAATCCGACACAATTCGATCCAGACCAGTGGATGCAGGCACTGCGAGCCGCCGGGATCCGATACGTGATCTTTGTTGCCAAACATCATGATGGATTCTGTCTCTGGCCTACCGCGCAGACCGATTACAGCGTGAAGAGCAGCACGTTCGAGAATGGGACAGGCGACGTGGTCGGAAAAGTGGAAGAGGCCGCGAGAAAGTACGGGATGAGGTTTGGGGTGTACCTGTCTCCGTGGGACCGGCACGAGCCGCGGTACAGCAACTCCGCCGAGTACGACAAGTACTACACGGCCGAACTCGATGAACTGGCGCAAGGGTATGGGCAACTCGAGGAGTTCTGGCTGGACGGAGCTGGCAGCGGCGGGCATGTCTACAACTTTCCTCGCATCGTCGAGGAGTTGCGCATGTTGCAGCCGAACACGCTCGTATTCGCGGATATGGCGCTTTTTGAGTATGGCGATATTCGCTGGGTAGGGAACGAAGACGGAGTCATTCCTTACGAGAACTGGAACGTTATCGACCGGCACGGCTATCTGCGTTGGCGGCCGGTTGAGGCGGACACGCCGCTGCGAAAGAATCACTGGTTCTGGCATCCCCATGACGAGGCCAGTCTGAAGAGCGTGCCGGAACTGATGACCACGTACGAGCAGACCGTGGGGCGTGGCGGTCAACTTGTTCTCGGCATCGCGCCCGATCAACGCGGGTTAATTCCTGATGCTGATGTTCAGCGACTCAATGAGTTTGGGGAGGCGGTTCGCTCGCGGTATGGCACGAATCTCGTCACCAGGCACCTAAAAACGGGGGCGGAACAGGAACTGGCGCTTGACGGCGATCCTGACACTTTTTGGTCGGCGCCGACGGGTTCTCATCATGCGGTTCTCGAAGTTCGGTTCGATCATCCTGTCACGTTCGACCGCGCATTGACGATGGAATGGTTGAACAGTGGACAGCGGATTGAGCTTTACGCCATCGAAGTTTTTCAGGAAGGGAAGTGGAGCGCGGTTGCCCGTGGTCAGGCGATCGGGCATAAGCGTATCGATCACTTTGCGCCGGTTACTGCGTCACGCCTGCGTTTGCACATTCTGTCTTCGTCGGCGGAGGCGCATATCCGGGAATTCCAGATCTTCAATTCGAAGGAAGCTTCTTCGGAATCCCGAAGGAAGTGAAGAACCTAAACGCGGCGCACGTCAATTCCACGCTCTATAAAGGGCGCAATTACCTTATCGGTAGCGTCAGTGTCGGTAATCATCATGTTGATGCTTGCGATAGGGCAGATCAACGATGGCGTGACCTGGCCGATCTTGGTGGAGTCGGTCACCACCACGATGTGCTTGGATTGCTGGATCATGGTACGAAAAGTCAAAGCTTCTTCGGGTTCGATCACGGTGATCCCACGAGCCAGGTCGATTCCGCAGACACTCACGAACACGCGGTCCATATAAACGTCTTTGAGTGAATCGATGGCAGCATGCCCGACCAGCGAGAATGATCCGGCCCATTGCACGAAACCTCCAGTCACGAACGTCCGCAGGCCTGCACAATTACTTAATTCCATTGCGATATTGATCGCGTTGGTGATCACACGGATATTGTGACGATTGCGGAGGTTGCGCGCGACGTGAGTCGTCGTCGTGCCTGCGGTGAAGCCGACGGTCTCGTTTTCTTGAATCAGTTCGGCGGCATGGAGACCGATCCGCCGCTTCTGAGGAGTACGATGCTGCTCCCGATTCTGAAATAAAGAGTCGTACCGGAACGGTTCATACAGCAGCGGCTCAACCAGGGTGACGCCGCCGTGGGTTCTGCGGACTAGACCTTTTGCTTCCAGCTTGGTCAGATCACGCCGGACACTCGCAGCTGAAGCTCCCAGCCGTTTGATAATGACGTCCAGGGACAGATCGCCTTCTTGTCGCAATTCCCGCAAGATTTTGTCCGCGCGATTTCGTGCGTTCATGTGGAGTGTCCGTTCGTGCCGGTCCATTTGTCCGTACGGCGATCAACGACTGCCTGGACCGCAAGACCCCAGAGTTTAACTCATCCCACCGGAAGGAGGGGCGCTGAAGTATGTCCAGTGTGCAAGAATTTAGCTCAATTGGGCAATTGCGTGATCGAGTAAGGCGTATTCAATCAAAGTTTCTTGACAGTCCCCTCTATCCGGTGCGATAAGAGAGTCCCCCGATTTGGGAATTTCCTTCCAGGCGGGCACTTCCGTTAAGGAGTCTCCAATGAACCTCCCCCATCGCTCGTGCACGACGTTTGTGGCAATCGCAGCTCTGTCGTTCTTCATTCCCAGTATCGTGGTTGCCCAAAGCACAAACCGGCAAATCGGGACCCAATTCGAGGTGACCGCCGATCCAACAGTGGCGCGGCCGGGTCAGAAACCTTGCGTGGTTCCTCTTTTCGCCGGGTACCGGTTTGCGTTCTTTTCCGACACCACGCAAGCATTCCAGTTCACACCTCCCAGCAGTTGCTCCGGCCCGTGGAAGAAAGTCGTGTTTGAGGTCGATTTCAGCGAGAACGGGGGAGTTCAGTTTGATCGGACCGCGAGTATTTATCTGGGAAATACCAACGTCTATTTTGGAACAACTCCCGAGCCCCTTGCCGTTCTGACGAACACCTGGCACATTGAGCGCGATATCACCGATTACTCCGCTTTGCTCACGATGCCACAGACCGGCACAATCGTCCTCGGAAACTGCACCACGGATTGCCCTCCGCCGTACAACACCCGGCTCAATGGAGTGTTCACGGTCAGCGC
>DATEHP010000297.1:0-13541 GCA_035279505.1 Candidatus Sulfotelmatobacter sp.
GCATGTTCATGTCGTGCCGGCTGCAAACAAGGAGTTGTTGGATATGGTAACATCGCCGGAACTCGCTGGTTTCGCGGACATGGCTTGCGCTTGGCGATCGGTGCTCAAACGGCCGGAATGCTATTCCCTAGTTACACCCACAACAATGGTTCCAGACGTTTCCAGAGAAGGCGAGTTCGGAGACTGGCGCGCGTGGTTGCGCAAGCGATATCTAGTATGAACAAGTGAACTCCATGACGCACTTCATGACACTTCCGGCCGCATCAACGATTCAGTGGTTGTGATGATGCCAAAGCATTCGCTTACGACGGGCTGGTCTTTCGACAGCGGATGACACGGTAGAACACCAACATCCCGGCCGCCTTCGTCGGCGCTTTTTCAGGCGATCACCGAGCCGTGATCCGTTTGTGATCCGTTAGCACTGCTTACCACTGTCTTCGATCGCCTTTACTGTGCCCGCCGTGTCCTCTATGTTATTTTCTGTATTGCTCGTGATTCGACCACGATCGGGCGGATCGCAAGCGCGAGAGCTGAGTTCGCAACAGGGCCAACGGTTGATCTTACAGCCCTTCGACCGTCACGGCGACTTTGACGCGAGTGCGCAATATTTCGCTAAAAAGGAAGAGGTCCGTCAGTAAAGCACGCAGATGGCTTGAAGCATTAAGATTGTCAATCAACTGAGAGCTAATCGCAGGCTGCGCGAGCACGAGTTCGAGCGCCACCAGAGAGTCGTTCCCATCGCGCTCTAACGTGCAACAGAACGCGTCATACTTCCCGGATGGTTCGAGTTGATGATCACGAATGGCTTGTCGACAGGTATCAGACAATCCGATCAGCGCCACACGTGCTTGCTCGAGATGGTTTCGAACCTCACGACCTGCGGAACTGCCTTCATCGCTTGGCAAGCCCTGTGCCGCGTACCCCAAGAGGAACTCGTAACACTCTTCGACGACTTCACAGCGCTCGAGAAAATCAATCGCCATCCGCAGTACTCCTGGGGTGAGACAAACCGTCGATCACCCACCGCTTCGGGTCGTGCTCCTTCAAATAAAACTCGCGGCTCATGGAGCCCACGATCATCGACGCAGTGATCGGCAATTTCTCTGGCCGGATGGCGAAGTAGACATGAACAATGGTCAGGCTGATCAGACCCACGCCTGCCAGTCCATGCAACACATACATCAAGCCCCACGTCATATCGCTGAATATATAAGGATTGCGCGGAAGAAACACGGTGCGCACCCGAAACATCATGCAAATACCGGTGACGATCACTGCCAAGCCGCTCAACATGACTACGCCGTGATAGAGCTTGTTTTCCAACGGATACTTAGCAAATTTTCGCGGCGATCCGGCCGGTTTTCCCATGAAACGATCGAAGCGCTTCCAGGCGTCTTCTAGGTCAGATCGGTCCGGCCAGATCGACCAGAAATCTAAGTAAAAAGTGGCGTGAACAATGTGAAACAGGATTGAGATGGTCAATACCATCCCTGCAATCCAATGATATGTCACCCAATTGAACTGAATTCCAACTTTGGGGAGGAATGCAGTGAACAGTAGCACAAACATCGCTGCAGCCATAATCCAGTGAAACAATCTGGCGGCCAGGGAATGCCGCGGAATCCGCGGGGGCAACTCGAGCGTTTCTGCCGTTGGGGGATCGGACGCGAATTCCATTCTTCCGGCGAAGTAGCGGACGTAGATCGCATGCACGATCAGAAAAGCTAGTCCTGCGATCAGCGCGACCCAGATCAAGAACCAAGCAATGTGGATCGGGATTCTTTGTCCTAACGGGCTCGTCGCCCACTCTAGGATGCCCATGCCGGCTCCTGCACTCCGCTGATGGCTCGCTTCACGAGATTTCGCATGAGCGGGATTTTGTAGGCGTTGAACTGCAACGGGACTGCTCCCTGTACCGCCAGCTTTCCTGCCGCTTCGCCAGTGGCTGCGTTCCGTGGCTTGCCACGTACGGAATCCTCCACCATCTTCAACCGTAGTGGCCGCGCCGCGACAGCATTCACAGCGATCCGAATATCCTGGATCATGTCTGCCGATGACCTTATCGCCGATGCAACATTCATCAGCGGAAAATCCCAGACATTTCGATCGCGGACTTTCTCGAAATAGAACTCCGCTCCAGCCCAAGTCGACGGAATTCTAATCTCAGTCAGCAAATATCCCGGACGCAGAATATTCATGCGTGTGATATCCAGATCCGGGCCGACAAAGTAATCCTCCGCGTCGACTACCTGCTCGCCTTTCAGGGTCGATACGACGAATTTGGCGTCCAGCGCGATCAAAGCTGGTGCAGTATCGGAGGGATTCACGGCGATGCATCGCTCCGCATGCAGGATTGCATGTTCGCGATTTCTGCCCACCGGTGTATCGGCGTAACAAATGTTTCCCCCCGCGCGATAACACGGCCAACCGGCGCGGTAATACCAGCAGCGCGTATCCTGCGAAACATTGCCCCCGACCGTCCCCTGGTTACGGATTTGGGGGGACGCGACCAGTTCGGAGGCCTGTGCCAGCACTCCGTATTTCTGCCGTATGACGGCATTCTGTGCAACATCCGTGAGCGTGGTCATCGCTCCAATATGCACACCATCTGAGGTCTCGCGGATTCCCCTCAGTTCGTCGATGCCGCCAAGGTCGACGACCACCTTTGGTTTCCTGATGCGGTCTTTTAGCCAATCCATACTGTCGAGTCCGCCCGCGAGCACTAACGAATCGGACTCGTGCTGTTGCAGAAGCTTTTGTGCGTCTGCAACTGACGTCGGCTGATACAACTGGAACGTCGGCATCACATCTCGGATTATTGCCATTCTGCTCTCCGTTTTTCGGATCGCCTAAATATGCGCGGTCAATGGGTCCTGGACTGGCCGCCCTGCTTCGAGTGATGTAAGAATCGTGTCGAGGTTGACGGGCGCTCGACGGAAAATCTCATCGCCCAGGGCGTCCGAGAGCGCGTTCAGTATCGCTCCACAGCCGCCGCCCACCGGCGGTTCGCCGATGCCGCGGGCTCCCACCGGAGTCTCAGGATCGGGAATATCCAGAGCAGCCCATTGCATGTTGACTGGCACGTCGAGGATTGTCGGAGGTTTGGTGTGATGAAAACGCAGTGAAATCGTGTGCCCGTAATGAGGATCAAAAACCCACTTCTGGCCGATGGCGTGACCGATACCCAGGACCGAGCGACCGAGAATTTGGCCCGAGAGTGCCCTGGGATGGATGACGGTGCCAACGTCGGCCACGGCAAGAAAATCTGTAATGTTGTATTTGCCGGTTTCAATATCGACTTCGACCTCCGCAAAGCTGGCTACGTACGAGAACGACTGGCCGTCCCGAGGATATTTGTCCTTAGCGGCGGCCACTAGACCCTGCCCGGCCAACGCGGCAATTGACGCTTTCGTTACCTTATTCACATCGTCGGGTGGCTCGTGTCCATCATATTTGCCGCCCAGTTGAATCGCATGCTGCGCGGCCTGCGCCAACGTCATCCCTCTGCCGCCCTTGCGAAAGACGCGCTCATTGGAGACTTCATACTGGTCCGGTTTGCCACCTAGAGTCTTGGCAGCAATCTCCTGCAATTTCTGCTTACCGTCCAAGGCAGCAGCATGCGCTGCGCGAGTCATCGCGTGTGTGGTCTGGCTTCCTCCCGAAACGCATGTCCAAGGCAGATTCTTTGACGTATTGCCCCAGGTCACATCGCACTTCTCCCACGGCACACTCAGAACCTCAGCGACGACGCGGTGTACGTCCAGAAGGGATTCCGTCCCCAAATTTCCGACTCCGGACTGGATCGCGATGCGTCCATCTGGTTTGATGACGAACAGACCGTCGAATCCAATCGATCCTCCGACGAAGCAACTCGAAGAAACACCAACGCCTCGGACCTTGGTTCCACTGCGCTTCGGCCGGGCGAGACGGTCCTTCCATTGGAACTGTTCGGCTCCGCGGTCGAAGGCTTCTTTCAGGAACGCGCTCGTGCAATGATTTCGCGTGCCATTTCGCGGAGGGCCTACGGGCGACTTTCCTTCAGGGCAGTTTACTTTTCGAATGTCGACCTGATCGAGCCCCAGTTTGCGTGCGGCCTTGGAAACGATGGTTTCCATGATTACGATTCCCTGCATGCCACCGGGGGAACTCTGGGCGCCCCGGGGCGGAGTGTTCGTCAGGATGGTGGTTCCTCTCCAGCGCATGGCAAGCGGCTGATAGAGCAAGGAAACGATATTCCCGGAAGTGTTCGCGTCCCCGACGGCATCATAGGGACCGTTGTTGCAGACGACAAACATATCGAGCGCGGTAATGCGTCCATTACTGGCGAAACCAACTTTCATGCGCCCGTTGAACCCGGGACGTGCGCGCCCGATGAAATGCTCCTCTTCACGGCTAATGCGCATCATGACCGGCGCGTTCGCCTTTTTTGCCAACAAGGCTGGGATGATTGCGAAGATGTAGCCCGTGGCCTTACTGCCGAACCCTCCTCCCGTGTACTCGCTGATCAGAACGATCTGGTTCGGATCCATGTTCAACCAGCGCGCCAGGCTGGCCAGTGTTTGCACCGTGCTCTGGGTTCCCATATGAACGAAAACTTTGCCGTTCTGCCAATAAGCCAGAGTTGTACGCGGCTCCAGGGTCTCGTGGCTGGTATCGGGTGTAACGAATGTTTCATCCAGGACCAGCGCGGCATTCTTGAAACCGGCATCCAAATCGCCCACAACCCACTCGTCCTGTGCTTTTCCCATCGGCAAGCGGCCGTGTTTCGCCTCAGCAAAGTCCGCGTCGGTCCACTTCAGTTCCCCGATGTGTGGCAGCGATGGGCTGGGCGGTTTCTCTCCGGGTTTCGGTTGTGGAATTGGCGGTCTGATCCAGACGTTCCCGTTGATCCGGGGATTTGGTCCACCCGGACGAAGCGTATCCAATGGATCGACGGCGAAAGGAAGAGGTTCAAATTCAATATCGATTGCTTCGATGGCTTCTGCTGCCGTGTATTCGTCTACCGCCGCCACCGCCAGCACGGGCTCGCCGTGGTACAAGGGTTCCATGGTGAGAGCCTTTTCGCCCAATGGGTTCGCCTTGATCGTGACGCCAAGGTCGGTGACGCTATCAGCCGGAGCAGGTAGATCGTCTTGTGTCAGGATTGCTTTCACGCCCGGCATAGCCAGGGCTTTGCTGACATCCAGATGTTTCACGCGTCCGTGGGGCACCGGGCTCAGCAGCAACTTGCAGAACAACATGCCGTCGATACGAAAGTCCTCTGCATATTTCGCTTTTCCAGTGACCTTCGCATACAAATCCGGTGTGGGATAATTCTTGCCGATCAGTTTGTACTGCGCTCCGAATTTTTGTTGATTGGGTTTCCACTCCGAGCTAGACATGGTGCGCCTTCCTCATGTTCTCTGTGCCGCGCATCATTGCGGTGAGGATCTTGTCATAATCCTGGCAGCGGCAAAGATTTCCCGACAGGCCGTGCGCCATATCTGACCGAGTTGGATTCGGATTATTTTTCAAGAACGCCACCGCAGACATAATGAAGCCAGACATGCAAAAAGCGCATTGGAAGCCCTGTTCATCGATGACACCCTGCTGAACTGGATGTAGCGTGCCATCCGGGTTAGCCAGTCCTTCAATTGTCAAAATTTTTCTGCCACGCACTGTGTGCGTCAAGACAGAACACGAGTAGTAGGGCACATCGTCAAGCAATACTGTGCAGGCGCCGCACTCGGCGCGGTCACAGCCGAGTTTGGTGCCGGTAAGTCCCAGTTTGTAACGAAGGGTCCAGGCCAGGGTTTCCTGCTTCATCACATCGACTCGACGCTGTTGGCCGTTAACGTTGAGAGTGATGAGGCGCTCGCCCATGCCGGGCGGTTGTTGGCCGAAAACCGAAGAGCTTCGAAACAGATATGCCGCCGATGAAGTGGCTACGCCGCCTGCGATTACTCCCTTGATGAAGTTGCGCCGCGAGACACTTTTGATTTCGCGGTCCGCTATGACGTCAGGCTTGTCGTCCATGCTGGGTCACCTCTCGTGTATCTGATCCCCAGCCCCATTGGCATGCCGCATCGGCGAATGCGGAACGCAAACGCCGAAGGAGACCCAAGAAAGATGAATAGAATTCTACTCCCATGGAACTGAGAAATCTCGTGTGAGTCTGAAAAGTCCGACTGAACAAACCGTGCGAGGTGAGAGGGGATCGTCGTAGAGAGAAGTTCTCGCTTCCCCAAGCCAGCGCAACCAACTCTCCCATTCCGGGCCGAACTGGGATTCCATCTGTTTACGCAGCCACTGAGCCAGCGCTCCACTGTGGCCGGCGGTTGAGATGGCGATCTGCAGCGGGCCACGTCGCACTACGGCGGGATAGTAGAAATCGCAAAGCGGCCGGTCGCGAACGACATTACAGAGAATCTGACGCTTCTGTGCTTCTTCTGACACCAGCTTGTTCAGGCTCTTCACAGGCGTGGCCACTACAGTAAGAAAAACACCATCCAGGTCGCTGGTTTCGAAGCGGCGCTGATCCCAAACAACCTTGTTATCAGCCGCCCAGGCTTTAATGGTGCGGGGCAGGTGACACGTTCTTTTGGTGCGACTCTCTATTACGGTCACGCGTGGGGTAAGGGAGTGGTCGCGGTGGTTTATCCTAAGGATACCAACGGGCAGTACGTGTTCCTGGAGACGAACTTCCACTTCTGAAAATGATGGAAAGAGTTCAGACATGGCGACCCTTACTTTCGGAGGACTCTGCGTTCTAGCGCTAGAGAGCCGGCGCGCCCGAGAGATTGCGACGCTGATCGCGAATCTGGGTGGCGTGCCGATCGTGGCGCCCTCCGTGAGGGAAGTGCCTTTGGAATCGAATCAGGAGGCCCTTGAATTCGCGCGAAAACTAGCCGATGGTGAAATCGACATGGTTGTCTTCACGACTGGCGTTGGAGTCAAAGCGCTAGCGTCGGCCGTGGAGAAAGTTTGTTCGCGAGACGAACTGTCGAGCCATCTGAACCGAGTGGTTGTCGCCGCGCGCGGCCCCAAGCCAACTGCCGTCCTCAGGGAACTGGGAGTGCGAGTCAGCATTAGCGTCCCGGAACCCAATACCTGGCGTGAGCTATTGAACGTCCTGGATCAGAGCAAGCACACATTTCCTGTAGCGGGACGCCGCATCGCCATACAGGAGTACGGGGTGACGAATCCGGAGTTGTCCTCGGGTCTGGAAGAGCGGGGAGCAATCGTGACGCTGGTCAATGTGTATCAGTGGGCATTGCCGGAGGACCTCGCCCCCCTGAAAAAGGCTGTAGAGTCGATCATCAGTGGCGATGTGCACGTGCTGCTGGTGGCATCTTCCGTGCAGATTCGGCACCTCTTCGAAGTCGCTGGCAGGATGGCGAACGGTGAGGCGCTGCGTGAGGCGCTGTCTAGAGTGGTGATCACGTCTGTGGGGCCGCTGACCTCGGAGGAACTTCGTAGCCGCGGTTTGAACGTCGACATCGAGTGCACACACCCCAAAATGGGATTTCTCGTGCAGGAAGCTGCCGAGAAGAGCGCCGACATTCTTCGCCAGAAACGGGGACAGTTCCCAACACGAACAGACTAGCGAATGTGAGTACACTCTTCCCGGCTTCCGAGTGACGGTCGAATGTCAGCCTTCCCCACGCCGTGCTACCGGGGGCAGTGTCCCGTTGATGGCTGCGCCGACTTTCTGTTCTGTCAAGTTTTGCTGACGGGTTTACTCCGAAACAACGCAACGGTCTCAGGCTGAGCAGTTTTGCAGAGAATCGGTGGAAGCCCGCGGGCAATCAGTTCTGCATCCGCAACAACCAACTTCCCAATCCACTTGATTGCCGTTTCCATTGCGCCGGCCTGATGCGCGCTGAGGATTGCATTGTCGGTGTGGCGTGCCCGGTGTGAGGCAGGAAGCGGTTCCTCAGGAAAAACGTCGGTGGCGAAACGAATGTGCCCTCTCGCGGCGAAATCGAGCATCGCGTCAAAATCCACGACTGCTGCGCGACTGACCAGGACTAACGCGGCCCCCGGTTGCATGGAGGAGAACTGTTTTGCGCCCAGAAAGCCTTGATTCTGCGATGTGGCCCCCGCGGCCACAAAAGTAAGGCGCGAGCTGCGCAGGACCTCATCCAGGGAAGAGGCTTCGCACCCCAAGGTTTGAATATATTCCGCTGGTAGCCACGGGTCGTATGCGCGAACGCGGCAACCGAACGGGCGAAGCAATGGCAAGATCGCACGACCGAGATCGCCTAGGCCGATAAAACCTATCGCCTGGCGGAAGAGAGAGAACGCGTCGGTGTTCGCGGCCAAACCATACTGCTCGGTACCCTGGCGGAAATGGCGATCGGACCGGGTGATGCCGCGGGCGAGGTCAATAGCCATGCCCAACGCCGCCTCGGCGACGGGCTCAGCGAATACCGGACTTATATTGAGAATACGTATGCCGTGTCGAAAGCAATAGGCGTAATCGATGTTAGGAAGAAAATTGCCTTCCACATTGAACACTGCTCTGAGCGATGTGGCGCGTTTCAGGCGTGATTCGGGCAGGTCCATCTGGCCGATGATGATTTCTGATTTCGCAGCGCTCTCATCAAAGATCTCATCTGTGACGGGGCCACGTTCATGAATCACCACATCTCCAATGGCACGCAACCGAAGCAGGTCGTTCTCCTCAAAAATGTCGGACACGATCCGTGGTGCCGGAGCAAGGAAGATGCATTTCGACGTGCTGTTCGGCATGAAATCTCCTGGGATCTGGTTGCAGACCGGCGTCGAAAGGCCGCCCTTTTTTTGGTTATCAGTTCAGGTGGTCGGCACGATCGGAAGAATCAATGCCGACGGATGCTCGGCATCGTGATAGATCGTGTTCGTCGCCGGTATTGACTTTCCTCCGACAGCGGCGTTCTCACCTGTGTTCAGGTTCTTATCGAAACGGGGAAAATTGCTGCTACTGACCTCCAGTCGCAACCTGTGTCCCTTGCGGAAAACGTTGGCTGTTGCCCATAGGTCCACAGTGAACTTGTAAATCTGGCCGGGGTTCATGAGTTCTGCCTTTTCCTGCGAATTGCGATACCGCGCGCGAATAACCCCTTCGGTGAGGTTTTGCGCCAATCCGTCTGGACCGACGTCCACTAACTTGGCTGTGAAGTCAGTGTCAACTGCGGTGGACTTGGCGAAGAGTTCGAGTTGAACAGGCCCCGTTACTTCTACGTCGTTCTCCAGCGGAGGAGTCGAGTAGACCAAAACATCAGAGCGTGCTTCAACAGCACGCTGGTCGTGAGGTCCAGGTTCGAGGTGCTTGGAGTCACAACATAAAGGACCACCGACCGTGGGTGCCGGGTTTGCAGGATCGTAGACGTACTCGTCAGGCTTGTCCGAGCGAGCAGTTGCAGTCACCAGAGCGCCGTCGCCACGCGCTGAGTTGGCCTTTCCTTCCGAATGTAGAAAGTATCTTGTGTTGCGGGCACGAGCGAGAGGCCAATCCTCCTCTTCACGCCATTGGTTCGTGCCCATCACGAAAAGTTTTATAGGTTTGGGGTGCGAGAAATCGTTGGCAACGTTCTTGAAGAGATTGTCGTACCAGCTCAAAGTAGTGTCGTCCTCATCAAACGGGGCGGCGGGGCCGAAATCTATATCGCCAACCTTACGGCCGGAACCGGCGTGGCCGCCGATCGTGACCAGGAGATGTTGCCCGCGGCGCGCGGCTTCGTCCTTGCCATGCAGTTTCACTCCGATGTAGTTGCGTAAGGATCCGCCCAGAAAAATGTCATACCATGCGGCGACTGTCAGCGAGGGTACGCCGATGTCGGCGTAGTGATCCTCAATGGACCACCTCTTCCAATATTCGTCATAGCCGGGGTGAGCTATCCAGTCGAGGAAGTATGGAGCTAGAGAATGCAGCAGGTCTGGTTCGGAGGATGCCTGGGGTAATTCAAAAAGCGGGTATTGAGTGAGAGGAAGTTTCGCGATGCCGTTCAACGCATTGGTGTGACTTCGGACAAAGCGGTTCAGCGTGTCCTGGGCCAGACCAGAGGTCCATGATTCGTTGAACCATTGTTCAAAGGCACCGCCTTGGTACGTCCACCCATCGTGGTAGTTACTCGCGGTCACGACCGGACATATTCCCGCGAGATGCGGCGGATGTGCAATCGCAGCCAACATCTGCGTGGCTCCAACATATGAACCTCCATACATCCCCACTCTGCCATCGGAGTAAGGTAGCGCCGCCGCCCATTCGACAGTATCGTAGCCATCGTTGGATTCGTACAGGAAGGGATACCATTCACCGTCCGATGTGTAGCGCCCGCGGACATCCTGCGTGATTACGACGTAACCGCGGGCTGCTCCCTTATGGCCAAAATCGACGCCACCATCGCTGTGTTTATCGTAAGGAGTTCGCTCGAGAAGAACGGGGAATCTTCCTGGTGCGACTGGCCGATAAATATCAGCGCGAAGTACAGTGCCGTCACGCATCGTCACCGCGACGCCGTGTTCCACCGTCACGGCATAGGGATCAGACGCAACAGCAAATTGTGGAACGAAAGTAAGAATTGCGAACGCGCTGAGCAGGACAGCCCTATTGATCATCGACATACAAGCAAATCACTCCTTCTCCGCGAGCTTTTCCACCAATCGGATCAAACCAAAGCGTTCAGGAACATGAAATGAATCGTTCAGAGGAGGCTGCCACGTAATGGCTTGCTGATGCGAAGGCGGCCCCTGACTCCGAAACAGGTTGATACGCATCATGTTTCCGGCGACTGGGGGACGCGCGTCGATCGCGGCCAGGGGAATGCGCATCGCTCCGTACCAGGTGTGGGTCCCTTTATCAATGCGGGCCTTCGCTTCGAAGCCGGAGTTCCAGGTCCACCCGTCTTCGTGATGCGGCTTGCCGAGGTCGATGTCCAGATCGACCCATTCTCCTTGCGGAGAAATTTCAAACTCCTTGTAGCGCTTGATATTCGCGAAATCCGAGCCGACAAAGACTTCGGCGACGTCCCAATTCCATAGTTCGTTGGTTTCTTTCTGAATATTTGGTGCCGGTTTAAGGTTGAGTTCCTCGTAGGGGCAGACGAACAGAAAGTAGAGATTGCTTTTAGTCCAGCGAGTCCGCACCTCAGTGCGATACCGAGGAATAATCTTCCCGAATCTATCTTTCTCCATGTATACGGAGCGGGAGGCACGCCAGAATTCTGACGTGGGATCGAGATGCAGGGGAACATCTTGGGTTGCGTGGACACTCTCGATCACGGCTTGGTCGGAACCTCCTGCGGCGCCCGAGACAAGCAACATTAGCAGCACGATATTAGCGAAGCCATTCATCAAGGTGCTCCTGTACGAATGCGTCATCCTGAAGATGCGGGTAGGAAAGGCTCACGCGATCGAGTTCCGCACTCTGACCGGGAGAGAGTTCCTCCTCAGGGTCAAGACACCAGCGCCCTTCGAGCAGGCCCTGACGCCGCAATATCTCATGAATGCCCGGAATGCATCCCTGAAAATTGTGTGCGGAATCGAAGATGGCGCTATTGGCATCCGTGATTTGCTGAGCCAGAGTCAGCAGTTCGCCGGGAACGGGATCGGAGTGTTGCTTGGCGAGGGCGAGGTGAGAAACGGCAGTCTTGGTCCACACCGCCCAATGTCCCAGCAAGCCGCCGGCGATTCGGAGCGGCTGAGTGCCAAAATCAAACTTCGTGAGCAGGTCGTTCAGAATGTTGTCATCGTTTCCTGTGTACAGAGCGAGTTCCTGGGCGCGGCCTGAGTGCGCAAGGGCACGAACGACGTCGAGCGTTTGATAGCGGTTAAACGGTGCGATCTTGATCGCTACCGCGTTTTCAATCTCAACGAACTGACGCCAGAATTCGTAGGTCAACAGTCGTCCCCCAACGGCAGGCTGCAAGTAGAAACCGACAATCGGGACGACGGTAGCAACAGCGCGAGCGTGTTCCAGAAGCTGCGGAACGGTTTCGTGTTTAAGATCGGCAAGACTCAACAGCGCGGCATCGTAGCCTAACCTGGCGGCCAGTTCCGCTTCGGCTAGCGCCTGCTTGTTTCTGCCGCAGACGCCGGCAATCTTGACGATGCCATTGCCCCGACTCTCCTCGGCAGCCAATGCAAGGACACTTTCAAGCAATCCAAACTTCGGATCGCGAATGGCAAATTGGGTAGTGTGAACTCCCACAGCGATGCCGCCTGCGCCTGCGGCTAGATAGTAACGAGTCAGAGCGCGCTGGCGGCGCTCGTCCAGCTGGCGCTGGGAGTTCAGTGCCAGAGGATGAGCAGGAATTACCAGGCCCGAAAGCAGTTTCTCGCGCAGCTGCATCAGAATTTCCCGTCCCGCGTCTGAAAATGCGTTGGCTTATTAAGCACTGCGCCGCCGTCGCGAATCCAATCCGCAATCCATTCGATCATTTCCTTCGGTTGCACCGTAGGGCTCCCGAAAAGGCCCTGCGCCTTGCTGACGTCGCTCAACAGCGCGGTGGATCCTTCCGTTGAGGCAAAAGTGGGTTCGATGCCAAAGTGTTGGCCGAATTCGAGTGCGACTTCCCGCACCGAAAGCGTTTCGGGGCCCGTGATGTTCAGGACCAGAGGTGGCGATTGGCAGTGGGCAAAGGACCGCAGGCACCACGAGTTAGCATCGCGCTGCCAGATCACATTCACACGGGGCATACACAGGTCGATGGGACGGCGTTCGAATACAGCCCGTCCAATATCGACGAGCACTCCGTAGCGCAATTCGACCGCATAGTTGAGGCGGAGGATGACGACTGGCGTGCGCCATCGCATCGATCCATATTCGAACATGCGCTCGCGGCCCAGAGCCGACTGCGCATACTCTCCGACGGGACCCACCGGCGTCGTCTCCGCAGCTCCACCGTCTTTCAGTGGACGGAGTGGGTAAACATTTCCCGTTGAAAACGTCACGATTCTGGATTTGTGGTAGCGCTCGGCGACCAGTCCAGGCAAAAGGGTATTCATAGCCCACGTCAAATGCTCTTCGCCAGAGGTACCGAATTTTCGGGCAGCCATGAAAATGACGTTGGGGATATTGGGAAGCTTGTCGAGCGAACTACGGTCAAGCAGATCACAGGCGATGGTTTCGATACCCTGCGCAGCGAGTTCGGAGGGCAGTTTGTTGTTGGTGAACCGGGCCACCGCGAACACTCGCTTCTTGAGGCCTGCTTGTTCAATAGCGCGCCGCGCCAGACGGGCCAGGCTTGGACCCATCTTCCCACCGACGCCGAGGATGAGAAGATCGCCGTCCAGCGCCCCCATCGCCAAGGTAGTTGCCTCGTCGGGGCGCGAGAGCAATTCTTCCAATTCTGACTCTGTTTTGATTTTCACGGTTAGCCGAGTTCAAATCCCGCGATCGCGTGAATCATATTTTCCTTTTCACGCAGTTCCTTCCCACGAGCCATGCGCACGAGATGCCGTTTTGGAGAAAATCCCAGATCGCGAGCCAGCGCCACCGCGTGTTGATTCCGCGGGAACAGGTCCCATGACCAGGCACACCGGGCATTCAGCACGGACTCCTCGATCAAGTGCCGAGC
>DATEHP010000298.1:0-133314 GCA_035279505.1 Candidatus Sulfotelmatobacter sp.
TCGCCAGCCGGCTCGATGGCCGCCATCCACCATTCTCCGTCCCTATGTCGGACAACGACCCCACCGGCCGAAATCTCTCGCAGCATACTGTCGGCAACTTAGCAGGAATACAGGGACTTCGCCAACTGCATGATGCTTCGAAGGTAACTGGTTACTGCCCTTAGAGTAACGCCTCGTGGCACCCTCGTGCCCTTACAGCCTTGCAGCATAATATGGCATCTTACTGCTAGATGGGATTCTGGCGGGTTTAAGCCCGGCAGTGGGGTTCGCCGTGAAAAGTCTGGGGAAGATCATTCGCTCGGTTCAGGCGTTCGGGCGCGAACTTTCCCGAAAGCCTTCTCTTCCGCCTGTCGCGACCCGCGTCCCAGCCATTGGTGTGGCTTTGGGTGGAGGCTTCGCCCGCGGCATCGCTCACATTGGGGTCCTGAAAGTCCTTGAGCAGGAGGGCATTCCGATCCGTGTGGTGACCGGTACCAGTGTCGGGGCGCTGATCGGTGCCTGCTACTGCAGCGGGCTGTCGCTCACTGAGATGGAAGAGGTGGCACGCAACACACGCTTCACTAGTTTCGCGCGCTGGACTCTCTCGCGCTACGGCTTCGCTTCCAACGATCGGATGGTTTCGTTTCTGACTCGAACCCTGAAGTGCAAAACGTTCGAGGATATGCGGATTCCGCTCGGGGTGACGGCAACCGACTTTAACACCGGAGAAGGAGTGGTGTTTCACTCCGGGACGATCGTCGACCCCATCCGCGCCAGTTGCGCCTATCCCGGCATGTTCCTGCCAGTTCAGATTCGTGGACGACATCTGGTCGACGGCATGCTGTCGCACCCTGTGCCGACACGCCCGCTCCGTGAGATGGGCGCCGAGCGCGTGCTGGCAGTACATCTCAAGGGGACCTGGTCCAATGGCGGTCCTCCGAGACATCTATTTGACGTGATCGGACAGTCCTTTGCCATCGCGCAGGATGCGATGGGCTCTCTATGGCGCAGTGCGGCTGACTTGGTCGTCGAGCCCGACGTAGCCGGATTCGGTTACGACGATTTCCGACGGTCTGCCGATCTGATCAAGGTTGGCGAGGTTGCAATGCGGAAAGCGTTGCCGGAAGTGCGCAAGTGGATCGAAACGGCTTCCAACGCCACGGTTCCCACGGTCGAGCCGCGCTCCGAGCCGCGAACGGCGCCCATGCCCGCGGACTGAAACTATCTCGCGGGGAGCAGTTCACGAGTGGGAACCTCTTCTTGGATCCGCTTCCACGCGTTTGTTACGTGTTTCGCTTTCGTATTCATCTGCCCCACCGATAATCGCAATGTCAGCTTTCCATTTAGCTTCGTATGGGTCAGGCACAGATCTCCGCTACGGTTCAGCCGGTCCATGATCGACTGATTCGTCGCGTCTCCCCCTTTGTGGCGGAAGCAGACGAGGTTCAGTGGAACCGGCGCGGCCAGTTCGAAGCGGTCGTCGTTCTTCACCCACTCAGCGAACTCTTGCGCCAGTCGCACATGCTCGCGAACATTGTGCTGCAGGCCTTCCATCCCGTAATGGCGAATCACGAACCAGAGCTTCAGTGATCGGAAACGTCGTCCCAGTTGGATGTGCCAATCACGGTAGTCAATCACCGCGCCCGACTCCGTGGCTTGATTCCGCAGATATTCCGGCAAAATGCTCAGGGTTTGAATCAGAGACTTTCGATCCGCTACCCAGAAGCAGCTGCAATCAAAGTTCGCACCCATCCATTTATGCGGGTTGAAATTGTAGCTGTCGGCCAGTTCGACTCCATCCTGAAGATGGCGGAATTCCGGGCAGACCATCGCCGTTCCGGACATCGCGGCGTCGACGTGGAGCCACAAGTTTTTCTTCCGGCAGATCTCGCCAATCGCTCGAACGGGATCCATGGCGTTGGAAGAAGTCGTGCCGACGGTGGCGCAAACAAAGCAAGGAACGAGGCCCTCTTTCAGATCGGCTTCCACTTGGCGCGCAAGGGCATCGGGCTTCATGGCGAACTTCTCGTCCACCTCGATGAGCCGGAGATTGTCCGTTCCTATTCCCGCGATCATGGCAGCTTTTTCCAGCGACGAATGCGTTTGTGTGGATGCGTAGGCGACAAGACGACCGTTCCCACCTTTCTTGTTCGTTGTGTATCCGCTTGCCCGCTCGCGCGCGGCGAGCAGGGCGCAGAGCACGGCGCTGGAAGCGGTGTCTTGAATCACTCCACCACCGGTGTTCGATGAGAGAAATTGCTGCGGCAGCCCGAGCATATCCACCAACCAGTCCATGACGTGGGTTTCAAGCTCCGTGCACGCGGGACTCGTCGACCACAGCATTCCCTGCACACCTAAGCCGGAAGCAAGCAGGTCCCCCAGTATTCCTGGGCCGGATGCGTTGCATGGGAAATACGCGAACCAATTCGGTGACTGCCAGTGTGTGACGCCCGGGAGGATCAACTGGTCGACATCCTTGAGAAGCGTGTCGAACGGCTCGCCGTGTGTGGGCGGGTTCACCGGCAGCGACGCGCGAATCTGGCCGGGCTCCGCCTGAGACAAGACGGGAAAGGACTCAATCCGTGATTGGTAGTTGGCGATCCAGTCCACCACGGCATGGCCGTGGCGACGGAACTCCTCGGGCGTCATATGAAACGATTTTTCCTGGGACACGGGGAACCTCGGGGAACAGCAAATGCTATCAGAGCGGAGTCTAGAATAGGCCTTTCGTTGTGAACCTTCGCGGCCTTGGGGTTATTGCTTTCGCTAGTGGCGACCGCCACCAAGCTGCCCGAAGTAGACGCGGGTCTTGTAATCGAAGGCCACGCGCCCATCCTGGGAGCGCTCCTCAAAAATCCGCCGCAAATCGCGCAACATGAGCTGGTGTTTCGCATGCCCCGGCCCCGGCGCATACGACGACGACAGCAATCGCCCTTCAAGCCCGGTATAGTCGAACTCCTGCCGCATGGGATACACGCGCTCCTGATATGGTGCTGGATCGAAGAATTCATTCACCGCGTCGGTGGTTCGCTCGTGTCGCACGTCTTCGTAGTCGGTGCCATAGGTCAACAAGAGCCGTTCATAATCGCGCAAAAAAGGAGTTGTCTCGACCTCGCGTTCATTCCACAAGAGCACCAGCCACCCGCCGGGCTTCAGGATCCGCGAGAACTCCCGCCGCGCCTGCTCACGATCAAACCAGTGGGCGGCTTGTGCTGCGGTGACGAAATCAACGCTCGTGTCCGGTAGCGTGGTCGCCTCGGCATTTCCATCGATGCTGGTGAACGTAGGGAATCCCGCCAGCAGTCGCTCGCCTGCCTGCCGCATGTCCACATTAGGTTCGACTCCATATACTGGGTTTCCAATTTCCAGCAGCATCGTTGTCCATATTCCCGTTCCCGACGCGATGTCGGCGACCGAGTGGGCGGGTATCAATCCGCACTCTTTCTTCAGGGTCTGAAGCACCTGGGGCGGATATCCGGGACGATAACGAACGTAGTTTTCGACGCGGTCGGAGAAGCGGTTGGTAGCGTTGGAGGCAGGCATCGCAATAACTCGGCAGGATTTTCACCTTGCCAAGAAAGCCATTCTAACGGCACGATAGAGATGTTGTCCCACCCCGCGGGAGGCTGTGTTCTCCAGGTCGGAGCAACACGGCAGCGAATAGCAGGCGAAATCGCGCCGCGCAGCCGCCAAGAACAAGATGCGCGTAGTCATCAAAGTCGGCACCAGTCTTATTGCTCCTGGCGGGCAGATCGATATCCATTTGCTGCGCGGCATGGTGGACCAATTCGATCTCTCGAAGAACGAATACCTGATCGTCACATCCGGAGCTATAGCCGCCGGCATGTCGGGCCTTGATCTGCAGAAGCGTCCCATCGACGTCCCGCGCATGCAGGCGTGCGCCGCTGTTGGCCAGAGCAAGCTCATGCATACCTATGAGCGGTTGTTCTTTGGCAAGAAGGTGGTTGCGCAACTGCTGCTTTCCAGCGACGACTTCACCTCGCCGGTTCGCTACCGGAATCTGCAAAACGCGTTCGCGGAATTGCTGGGCCTGGGAGTGGTCCCGATCGTAAACGAGAACGACAGCGTCTCGGTGCGTGAACTCGAAGGCGCTTTCGGTGATAACGATGAACTCAGCTCTCTGCTGGCCACGGCAGTAAAAGCGGACTGGCTGCTCCTGCTTACGAATGTGGATGGATTCCTTGTTCCCAACGGACGAAAGAAGCCGAAGATTCAGCGGGTCATCCGCAAGCTGACACCTGAGTTAGAAGCGCAGTGCAATGGCAAGAGTGCGCTCGGCCGTGGGGGCATGATTTCGAAGCTGCGCGCCGCGAAACTCGCCAGCGAAGGCGGCGTCCATGTCGCCATCGTGAACGGGCGCCATCCCCAGGCCATTACACTGGGCATGGCGCGTAAGATCGGAACGTATTTCCCACCACGGAAGACAACCTGATGGCTACCACCGTTGCCAACACAGCTTCGACGCAGGGAAAACTGCTGCGTGCTCGAGCCGCCTCCGCGAAGCTGGCGCAAATGTCGACCGAACAAAAAAACACTTTACTGCTGGCGGTTGCAGACGCCGTCGAAGCTCACGAGAAGGACATTCTCGCGGCTAACCGGGCAGATATCGAGCACTCAGGTCTCGAGGGTGCGATGCGCGACCGCCTGCTGCTTACGCCGGCGCGAATCAAAGACATGGCTCGCGGCGTCCGCGAAGTTGCGGTGCTACCGGATCCGATCGGCGAGACGCTCGCGGAATGGACCAAGGAGAATGGACTGCGCATCCGCAAGGTGCGCGTTCCCTTGGGAGTTGTCGGCATCATCTACGAATCCCGCCCGAACGTCACGGTCGACACCGCTGTCCTCGCGTTAAAGACCGGTAACGCCATCGTTCTCCGCGGCGGTAAGGAAGCGGTCGGCAGCAATCAGCGGCTGGTCGAAATCATGGCCGCCGTCCCCGGAGTCCCCGAGGGCGCTATCGAGTTGCTCGACTCAGGAACACGGCAAACGGTGCATGAACTCATCAAAGCGCGCGGATTGGTCGACGTGATCATCCCGCGTGGCGGCGCCGGTCTGATCAACTTTGTCACCGAGAATTCAAGCGTGCCGGTTATCGAAACCGGGGCAGGGAACTGCCACATTTTCGTCGACGCTTCGGCGGACCTTGATATGGCGGATCGCATCGTGATCAACGCGAAAACGCAGCGTCCGTCGGTCTGCAATGCGGCCGAGAAGTTGCTGGTCCACGAACGCGTCGCGGCGGTTTACATTCCGCGAATCGCGAAGAAGCTGATCGATGCAGGAGTGGAACTCCACGGTGATGGCAAAACACGCACTCTTGCGGCCGGACTGCCAATTTCGCCCGCTACCGAGCAGGAGTGGCACGAAGAATACTTGCGCCTCTGTATGGCTATTGCGGTGGTTCCCGGGGTGGATGAGGCCATCGCGCACATCAACAAATACTCGACCATGCACTCCGATTCGATCGTCACCAGTGACGAGGCGAATGCGCGCAGGTTCCTGCGCGAAGTGGACTCCGCTGCGGTCTACTGGAACGCCTCGACGCGCTTTACGGACGGCGGTGAGTTCGGCTTCGGAGCCGAGATGGGCGTCAGCACGCAGAAGCTCCACTGCCGCGGGCCATTTGCTCTCGCCGAACTCACATCTTCAAAGTACGAGATCATCGGGACGGGGCAGGTCCGGTAAGAGGCGACGACCGATGACGGCCGTCAGCGCCAAACACCAACTCTCATCACGTCAAAATGGTGGTCGTAGGTCCAGACGTTTAATCCCATGCGGATAGCCAGCGCTCCGAGAGTCGCGTCAACCAAGGTGATGCTTTGATCCGGGAAACTGCGCACCATTGTTAGCCCTTGGGCATAGTCCTCGGGTGTCGGATTTACGAAGGATATGTCGGATACTTCCGCCAGCCAACCCGAAGCTGCACGCCTTCCAAGCTTAAAAAGGAGCAAGGAGTAAGCCTCCAGCAAGATCGGGTAAGCGATTAGTACCTGTCGCCGATCGAGGGCCAATTCTTTTAGTTGGCGGAGCGCTCGTGGATGGTGATCGTCACCTTCATCATTCGCCGCATAGAGGGGGCCAGTATCCGCAAGTATGCCGCGAATCATTTCTTCATGCCCGTCAGATAAAGGTCATGGTTCTGACTCACATCGCTCCGGCCGCTGTTTCCTTTCGGCGTGATCTTCAGCGGCCGAAATTCGCGCAGAAATCCGCGTTCGCGAAGGTACTCTCGCAATGCCGCCTGCATGACGGTCGTGAGCGAGGGAGGAGCATCTTGCGATTGCAAGTAGTCCTGCATGGCCTTGGCGAGGTCGTCGGGGAAAGTCATCGTGGCTCGCTTCATGTCTGCATTATATCATTGCGGAGCACCATATGGTGAGATTGGTGAAGTTGGTGCCCATGGCGAACATAAAGCAAATCTAGAGATCGGGCCAAGATGCTATTCCCAACATGGGTAAGCACCTGTGCTACCTTACTAACTTCCACGTCGGAACCAATGAGAGTCCTTTCCGCAGCGCTTCTTTCCTCCGCCATCCTCTTCTTTGGCTCGTCGGCACCGTCAGGTGGGAAGGCTCCCGCCTCCCCCGGTGCAGCCGCAACGATCTTTGGTTTTCGCAAAGCCACGGCCGAAACCGCAGCCGAAACACAGTTCCTGTCCGTGCCCGATTCCCGGCTTGCCGAAGAACACTTACGCATTCTGACAAAGTCGCCGCACATGGCGGGCACGATCGAAGACAAAGCGACGGCCGATTATGTCGCCCAGAAGTTTCGCGAAGCCGGCCTGGATACTGAAATCGTCGAGTACAAAGTTTGGATCAACTATCCGGCCGAGATCAGCGTGGACATGACCGAGCCGGCGGGGGTCGAGATGCACGGCCCGACGCGCGAGCACGTCAGCAAGGATCCTTACCAGGATGATCCCCGCATCGTGATGCCCTTCAGCGGTATGTCTCCTTCGGGGGATGTCGAGGCCGAGGTCGTATATGCCAACTACGGCACGCCGGAAGATTTCGAGAAACTGGAGAAGTTGAAGATCAACGTGCGCGGCAAGATCGTGCTCGTCCGCTACGGCCAGAACTTCCGTGGAGTGAAAGTCTTCGTGGCGCAGGAACACGGTGCAGCGGGAATGATTATCTATTCCGATCCCGCAGAAGACGGCTGGCGCCGCGGCGACAAGTATCCCGACGGGCCCTGGCGTCCGGATTCCGGAGTCCAGCGCGGATCGATCGGCTACATGTTCGAGTTCCCCGGCGATCCGACGACGCCGGGCGTAGCGTCGACTCCCTCACTGCCCGACTCCCAGAGAATCTCCCCCGATGCTTCGGCGCAGATGCCCAAGATTCCCGTGACTCCGCTCTCATATCAGGACATCTGGCCGGTGTTGGAACATCTTGGCGGGCCGGATTCCCCGCGCGAGTGGCAAGGGGCGCTACCCTTTACCTATCACGTCGGACCGGGCCCGGCAAAACTGCGGATGCACCTGAAACAGGATTATCAGTACCGCACACTCTGGGATGTGATCGGCCGCGTGCAGGGTAGCGAGTTGCCGGAACAATGGGTCGTCGCGGGCAATCATCGTGACGCATGGGTCTACGGCGCGGTCGATCCCAACAGCGGAACCGCAGCCATGCTCGAGGCCGTGCACGGAGTAGGCGAGTTGCTGCGGGCAGGTTGGAAACCGAAGCGCACGATCGTGTTCGCGAGTTGGGACGGCGAAGAAGAGGGGCTGATGGGCTCCACCGAATGGGTAGAACAGCACGAGGTCGAGCTGCGCAATTGTCCCGCCTACTTCAATATGGATGTTGCGGTGTCAGGAGCAAAGTTTAGCGCCTCTGCCGTTCCCAGCCTCAAGCAGTTCCTCCGCGACGTGACCAAGGTGGTGCCCAGTCCCAAGGGCGGCACCGTGTACGAGGCTTGGCAAAAAGCATCGCAGCCGGAAACGAATCCCTCCACGCAATCGCCGGCCGAGGCGGTCGGAGAAAATCACCGCCTGCCGGCAGCGCAGGTGAAATCTGATGTGCCCGTGGGTGATCTAGGCAGCGGATCCGATTACACGGCATTTTTTCAGCATCTCGGCGTTCCCTCGAGCGACGTGAGTTCGAGCGGACCCTACGGCGTTTACCACTCCGCGTTCGACAACTTTGCCTGGTTCAAGAAGTTCGGAGATCCTGATTTCGTCTACGAACAGCAGATGGCTCGAGTGTTTGGACTTGAAGCGGTGCGTATGGCGAATGCCGATGTTCTGCCGTATGACTACGAAGAGTACGGGAAGGAAGTCGTCGCCTACCTCGACGCGGCGAAGAGGCGGGCCGACGACAAATTCGGAACTCACGCGCTCGATTTCGACGCGGTTAACACCGCGGCTCACCATTTCGAGTCCGCCGGGACGAAGATCCTGGCGAAGCAGAAGAACCCACCGGCGGACGCTTCGCGGCTGAATCAGGCGCTGCTGGGCACCGAGCGCGCTCTGCTTGTGCCTCAGGGTTTGCCGCATCGGCCCTGGTTCCGGCATGCCATCTATGCGCCGGGAGAGTACACGGGCTACGCGGCGGTTGTGATCCCGGGAGTGAACGAGGCCATCGATAAGGGTGACAGCGAGCGGGTGCGGCAACAATTAACCATCTTGACGGCAGCGCTGGAGCGCGCGTCGAGAACGCTGGATGGGTACCACTAGAATGAACTCCGCCCACGCGCTGGGACAATTCCTGCGTACGTTGCCGGCCTCGGCGGCCGCCACCTTCCTTGCTTTGTTTCCCATTGTCGATCCGTTCGGCGGCATCCCGATCTTCTTCACGATGACGTCGTCATGGCCCGCCCGCGACCGCTATCGCACTGCATTCAAGACCGGAATGTGGGTTTTTGTGATTCTGGTGACCTTCCTGTTCTTCGGCCGGTTCGTGCTGTATTTCTTCGGCATTTCTCTTCCTGTGCTGAAAATCGCCGGGGGACTGATCGTGGCCAACACCGCGTGGGGTATGGTGACTTCGCACGCGCGCATGACTCCAGAGGAAAGCCACGAGGCCAAGGACAAGGAAGATATCTCTCTGACTCCGCTCGCCATGCCCCTGATGTCCGGTCCAGGGGCTATCGGGGTGGTGATGGCTTTAGCGGCGCACGTCGACAATGTAGCTGCGTATCTCGGAATGGTGATTGGTATTACCGCAGTCGCCCTTAGCGTCGTCCTGTTCTTCTGCATGGGAGGGCCGCTGGTGCGCAAGCTGGGACCAAGCGCTGTCGGCGCTATCAACAAGATCTTTGGCTTTCTGATCCTTGCCATCGCGGTCCAACTGGTCTGGGACGGCATCGCCGATTTCAAGAGCTGACCCAGGTTTTTCTGCGAAGGAGCAGTCCGAGTTTCTGCAATTTTCCCGGAACCGCTGGTCGATTCGGTGCGTACCAACATGTGGCGCTGGTGCGCCCAAAGAGGTGCTCCATGTCTCAAAGATCCGTAATTCCGTCGCAACTCTACAAAGGTCTTCTGTTTTGCGTCTTCGTGGTGCCACTTTGCGCGGCGAGCGACTGGAATTATGAAGAGACTCATACTGACTCCCGCGAGTTCGTTTCCGGTGGCTATGTGCATGTGCGCGTCAGTGTTGGCGACGTGCATATCAAGCGTGGCGATTCCGCGAAAATCAGGTTGGAATACACGGTAAAATCGCGCCGGGAGAGCAACGTGAAACAGGCCCGCGTCGATTTCAATATTCGGGGAAACGACGCCACCGTCGAATTCCATGCTCCTACAGGCGGCAATACGCAATTCGATGTTGAGTTGGAAGTTCCCGTAAGTACTCGTCTCGATGTTCACCAGAAGGTCGGGGATTTAACCGTCGATAGTATTGAGGGCGACAAAGATCTGAGCCTGGGAGTGGGCGACATTCGGGTTTCCACCGGGCGCTCTGGCTATCGCCTGGTCAATGCGAGCACGGGCATCGGTGATGTCAACAGCGACGGTTACGGCGAGACTCGCGGTTGGCTGGGCAAGACGCTCAAATATCACGGCGACGGGAAATATGAACTGCGTGCGCACGTTGGCGTGGGAGATATCAAACTGGAAGGGCAATAGCACGCACTCCCGGCATTCTCTGTGACGGGAAATTGGGGGCCTGACGCCCTTTGTTACGTTTTCCGAACTAGGCCTTCCTGATTGTTGACAATAACGTAGACTCTGGTAAAGTAAGCCCGCCAAGTAGGCTTCCCCCCGTCTCGAGGTCACTATGGCGCCTTCCAAAGTTGTTGGCAATACTTCTACGCAAACTCAAGCTCAACACAGAGACGATCTTCCTACGACCTTCGATCAGGTGCTTGGTCGGGAACTACTTCGGGTTAACGACTCCCGCACGAAGCGCGATGTGCCCGTTGAAGCCAGCCCTGAGAACCTGATTGGACTGGCATTTTCCGGGGGAGGCATCCGCAGCGCGACCTTCAACCTGGGAATTCTGCAGGCGTTTGCGCAGAAAGGCCTGCTGCGCAAATTCGACTACCTGTCGACAGTTTCCGGAGGCGGATATATCGGATCATGGCTGGCGGCATTGACCCGGCGTGTCACAGCTCCGATGGCGGATCCCTCGTTTAGTGAAGTCGAGAAAGTGCTGAGCCCGTGCAAGTACGAACCCGATCGGCGCAGCGAAACTCCGGTGGTGCATTGGTTGCGGTTGTACAGCAACTATCTGACGCCGCACACGGGAGTCATTTCCGGTGACACATGGGCCATGATCGGAACCTGGCTGCGCGATGTCATCCTGAACCAGACCATCCTGGGGATGGTTTTCGTAAGCGTCTTCGTGTTGTGCCAGAGTGTGCTGCTGCCTTTGGTGAAGATGGAGGACAACGACGATGGCATGAATTTCCTGATCGCCGGCGGCCTCGTGCTTTTTCTGGGGTGCGTGGCGATGGCCGTCAACGTTGTAAGTGAAGCTCCGCCGAATGAGATCCCCAAGACCTGGTTTCAAAGAATCAAGGCATGGTTTCGAAGGATTCAAGTCACCTTGACTGTGATGCTGCCATTTGTGGTGGCGTGCGTGCTGTTGAATTGCGCTTTGTGGCAGAACTTGTATTTCGCCGACAAGTCCATCGGCTTATGGGCTGCAGCCGGGGCAGCCTTTTACTTGTTAGTTTGGGGAATCGTTGCGGTCATGGCTCTGCTCAGGCGCCTCCGGCATCACTTTAGCCCCAAGCCCGCGCGGCGGTTGATTTCCGTCGTCGCGCTCCTGATCTTTTCGCCGGTAGCGGGCGCAGTTGGTGGCTGCTTCATGCGCGCTTATGTTTTGCTGCTGAGGCATCTGCCGCCGTGGATTTATACGAGCACGGACTGGGTGGTGGTGGTGTTTGGCAGCGGCGTGTTGATGGTGATCATGTTGTTGGTGGCCGTGTTGCACCTGGGACTCGTGGGGCGGGGCTCCATGGACGTCGTCCGGGAATGGTGGGCGCGGCTTGGCGGATACCTGATGCTGATCACCCTGGGCTGGCTTCTACTGGCCGGAATCAGTGCGTTTGCGCCGCTGGGAGTACGCTGGCTACTCACCTTTAAGCTTCCGTCTATTACCGCAATCGGACTCTGGGTTCTGCACAACTTCGCAGGAGTGAAAGCCGCCAGCAGCGCGAAGACCAGCGGGAAGAATACCTACGATCCGAATGCAAAGAAGGACAGCGCTGCTCTTTCCGATTCCAAGGCCGGGAGCGGCTCATGGATTTCAAAGGCGCTCGAGTCACCGCGGATTCTGAATGCGGTGGCGAAAGCGGCGCCTTACGTGTTCATCGTGGGACTGGTGTTGCTGCTGAGCACCACGGTACACATCGCTACCGGCCTCGCGTTCCAGTTCGAGGACACGGCGAAGCTCTGGAGTCTGAACAGCGGGCTGAAATTGCCTGCATTGTCGGAGCAATACTGGGCAATCCTGGAAGGCGCTCCGCGCGTGTGGCTGCCCTGCATCGGCGGGATCTTCATCCTCGCTGCGATCGGGTTGTCATGGCGGGTGGATGTGAATGACTTTTCCCTCCATCACTTCTACCGGAACCGGCTGGTGCGATGTTATCTAGGAGCTTCGAATCCGGAGCGGAAGGCAGAGCCCTTTACGGGATTCGACCCTGGCGACGACGTGTCACTGTGCGAGCTCGCGGATAATTACCCGGGGCCTTATCCAATTCTCAACGCTGCCCTGAACATCACTGGTGGCGAGGAACTGGGGTACGCGACGCGGCGGGCGAAATCGTTCGCGTTTACGCCCCTTTACTGCGGATACGAGCTCGGTGCTTCCGGTGAGGGCATGCAACGGTTCAGCTGCGCCGATGGCTTCCTGCCCAGCTACTCGAAGACCGAGTGTGGTCGGTCGGCATCCGGACTCGGCAAGTTCGGCGCGGAAGGCGGCATTTCTCTAGGAACCGCCATGGCCATCTCAGGGGCGGCGGCTAGTCCTAACATGGGCTATTACACGTCTCCGGCGACAGCGTTCTTCATGGCTCTGTTCGATGTTCGATTGGGCTGGTGGATGGGAAACTCGCGCGACCCGAAGAAATGGAAGAGCACAGGACCGGCGCTAGGACTTGGTTATCTGTTTTCTGAAGTACTTGCCCAGAGCGATCAGCAAAAGGGATATGTCTATCTCTCTGACGGCGGGCACTTCGAGAACCTCGCCGTGTATGAGTTGATCCGGCGGCGGTGCCGGGTAATCGTCGCTTGTGACGCAGGTGCGGACGGGAGCTATCAGTTCGACAATCTGGTGAGCTTGATCGAGAAGGCGCGGACGGATTTCGGAGCGCGCATCGAAATTGATTATGGATCAACGCGACCCTCCAATGGCGGCCGAGAGAGTCAGCATAACTGGGTATCCGGGACGATTTATTACGATCCACATGATGCGACAGATACTGGAACCCTGATCCTGATTAAGGCAGGGATGCCAGTGAGAGGCGCTGCGCCGTCGGGAACCGGCGATCGAAAGCTGCCGGATGACGTTTGGCGATACCGCGACCAGCATCCAACGTTCCCCCATGAGAGTACGGCGGATCAATGGTTTGATGAGTGGCAGTTCGAGAGTTATCGGGCACTGGGCGAGTATGTTGGATGCCACGCCGCAGACGGAATTAGGCAGGCGATCGACCACACACTGCAACTTGCAAAACCCAGGCCCGTCCCGGTCGCTGAGTCATCGGATGATCTGGCGGCAGTTAGTGGATAAACGCGTCAACCTCACCCAGCAATGGGGCATCTACTGAGCAGGTGGATACTCTATGGCCAGCACAAAGCAACGAAACGCGGCGCGCGGGAATATCAAGAAAGCAGCTGCCGCTGCCCGGAAAAAAAGAACGATTGCACATCTTCCCAAGTCCGTGCGGACTGCCCTTGGGAAACAGGGAGCGAAGGTGGCCAAGCAGAAACGCGAAGCCGCGTAAACTGCCCCACTCAAGCCAAAATCGGGCTTGAGTGGGCCACCAGCCAGGCAGAAACGCAGGGCCGCGTGAAGCGGTAGGTGGGCGCCAACGCTACGCTCCGATCATCTTCTTCAGCTCTAGAGCGTTCTTCGGGGCGAAGCCTGCTTGATCGTTGTCAAAATACACGAAGACGTGCCCGAGTTTCCTGCGCCAGGCTTCGATTCTCCTCGCCCAGTTCCGCAAAATCTGACGGCTGTAGTCGCCCTGGTATTTATTGCCCGGTCCGTGTAAGCGCACATAGGCGAAGTCCGCAGTGATTTCGATGGGCGATTGGAAGCCGGCAAGTTCGTAGATACAGTAGGCGGCGTTATGGCGGCGCAGTGCTTCGAACACGGGCGCGACATTCCACGTCGGGTTGCGAAATTCGAAAGCGTAGCGATGTGTTCGAGGAAGTGCAGCGAGAAACTGATCCAGCCTGTCTACATTCACCTTCCAACTTGGAGGAAGTTGAAAGAGAATCGGTCCAAGTCGTCTGCCCAGCTTTTCAACCAGTGAAATGAATTTCTCCTGGGCGCTTTCCGGATCGTTGAGTTTTCGGTTGTGGGTGATATACCGGCTCCCCTTCACCGCAAAACAGAACGCTGGAGGCGTTTCGCGACACCAGCTTTCCAGAGCTGTTGCAGCCGGGAGGCGGTAGAAGCTGTTGTTGATCTCAACCGTATCGAACCTTTCGGCGTACCAGCGAAGCATTTGGGCCGGCCGCATGTCAGGCGGATAGAAGGGGCCGATCCAATGCTTGTAGTGCCATCCCGACGTGGCGATGTGAACGTGCATGGTAGTTGGATGTCAGATTTTCGGCGGATCGTTCACGGCTTTTTGAAGGCACTGATCGGTTACGCCGGCTCGCGCCGTTTCGTAACGCGAGGCAGCAGGATCAGGATCAATCCGTAGAAAAGAAGCGAGACCACCAGCGATGCGGCGTTGCCAAAGCGCAGGTCTTCCGCGAGGAGTTTGAGCGTTCCGAGCGCGACGGCGGCGTATGCGAGCCAGGCGAGCTCGATCCGCTTCTGGAGCGAACCGAGGAAGCCAAGGGTGAGAGCGACGACACAGATCACCACTGTACGAATCACGGAGAGGCTTGACGCAGCTAATTCGAGATGCCGCGAGGCGAGCCCCACAATCGCAGCGATCGCGAGGGCTGCGCCAGTAAAGCCAACTAGAGCGGCCGGTGTCACCCAGAGCAAACGGCGGCGGCCCTGATCCTGTTGTGTAGAAGCCCCGACCCCGTAGCACAATGCGGCGGTAATGGCGACAATCCAGACTCGCCAATCAGGAATTCCGGGAACATTCTCGGCTAAGGCATCCGCAGCATAGACGGGGAGCGTCGAGACTATGGTTGCGGCGGCCAGATAGAAGCTTGCGTGCATCCCGAGACTGAGCTTGCGTGAGCGCGTGTATACGAGTGTCGCTGCGGCCGCAGCTGCACACAGGAACGGGATCTGCAGATTCGCCGGGAGTAGCAGAAAGTTTCCGGCTAATAGGAGGGCCGCCGCCCACGTGGCCGAGACCCGACGGTTACGTGCGTAGGCGTCGTCAGTGAATCCCGACAAGGCTCCCCAATAGCAAACTACAGCCAGCAGGATGAAGGCTGCGCCAAGGGGCCGCGCCATGGAACCGTGAGTTGCGTGCAGAACCCCATAGGACGCGAGCGCAAACGCAATCACCGCCTGGCCGATCTCGAAAATCGTGATTGGATGGCGCAACGCGAAGCTGCGAACTCCGATGCTGGCGCCGTAGATCGCTAAAAGCAGAAGGCACAGCGTGACGATCGTCCCTTCCGCAGCGGGATGGTAGCCCTCAGGGATCGTGTCCGATGACAGGACAAATATCAGCAGCCAGACTGCGAAATCCGCAGCCAGCGCGGGGATGGCTCTCAGGGTCAGGCGATGTCCAAGGCAGGCAGCCGCTTCGGTGACCAGCGCCACAGCCAACAAGGCAGCCGTGAGCGCTACGAGTTCATGGGTTTCGATAATCAGTGCCAACGCTGTGATCACGGATGCCAGCGTCGCCACCCATGGAATCAATTGCAGGTCTCTTCGCCATGCCAGCGCGATGGTGAGCACAACGAATGCGACGGTCACGGCGGCCGCGACTGCCGGCGAGAGAACCTGGAAGCGCACCGTCGATTCCCACAATAGAGGCGAGAGGATCAGCGCGGACGTAACGGCGTAAGTAATGCTGGCAAAACGGCTCGCAGCGTGGATGCGGACCGCCCAGACCATCCAGAAGCAGGCATACACGATCGCGACTAAGAGCACCGGCAATTTCGAAACCGAACTCGATTCGGCAATCGCTCGCAACAGGTACGCGCCTGCAATTCCGAGAACTGCTTTGCCGAGGGTCGGCACCACGCCCGACGGTGTCTCGATGGGAGGGAATCCCCGCCAAGTAGCGGGAGGGCGCGGACGCTGCATTCGAGTTTCTGATGAAAGAGCTTCCAATGCGGGGGAGTTGCCGACGGGGCAGGGATCCTTCGACTCCGCAAGTACTTCACTTCGTGAAGCACGTGCTCCGCTCAAGATGACAAGTTGTGTTTCGAGGGCGGCGACGCGGTGTTCGATGGAGCGAAGTTGTTCGCCGAGTTGTTCCAATGTCAATGCGACGTTGTCGACAGCTTGCGGCATAAGGAACTCCGCATCTGCCCGAAGGGGCTAGCTCGTTCCGTGAGCCGGAGCTGCACCGGAGGCGGAGATGGTTCGCGCGTCCGGCCAAGGCGGCAGGAGTTTTACCAAGACCCAGAGAATGGCGAAGGGGAGAAGCATGAGCACGATCGCGGTCAATAATCCTTCGCGTGTGGCAAAGCTCATCTTGTACGTGGTGTATCCGAGGAAACTCTTCGAGAACAGCTGACCGCCGATCACGACATTCCAGCGCATGGCAAAGATGCCCACGACCGTGAGACCTCCGGCGAGGGCATAGATTCGTTTGCGGGCGCGTTCGGTCAGCTTCAACACTTGAGTGAGGCCGATGAGGGCGATCGGAGTGACCGTGCCCAGGAGAATCTGCACGATTACCTGTGACTTCCACAGGCGCGTGTGCACCATGAAATCGAGACTGCGGAAGGACTCGTCGGCCTCGTAGATGCGCTGGATGAGGTCGAGCATCTCAAGGCTGAAATCGATGATGAACGTGTACATCAAGTACTGCGCGATCTTGTCGAGGCAGCGGATATCGATCTGGCGGCCGCGTAGACGCGAAGACAGCATGTAAAGCAGCATCACGGCGGCGATGCCGGAAACCATTGCGGAGAAGATGAAGACGATGGGCATCAGCGGAGTGGACCACCAGGGATTAGCTTTGATGGATCCGAAGATGAAACCGACATAGCCATGGAGGAGAAAAGCGGAGGGGATGCCGATGAGGGTGATGAAATAGCCGAGCCGATCGTCGATCCGCAGCGACCGTTCGCTGATGTTGTCGGAGCCGAAGGTGAGAAAGCGATAGACCATGCGGACGATGCCGGTCGACGTTTTGGACTTGAGGACGATGTCGCGGCGATAGTCGAGCCAGATTTCGAGGAGCAGGACCGCCATCAGGTACCAGAGATAGACGAAGCCGAACATCGCCATGGCCGAGGAGCGGTGTGGCGTCAGATACATTTCGAGCGAGCGCTCTGGATGGCCGAGATGCAGTTGCAGAGGAAGCGGCGCGACCAGCAGGAATGCCAAGGCCGTCAGTAGCGCGAGGCGGTATGTCGGCTTCACGGCCTCGACGCGGAAGACGCGCTCCAGCGATGCCAGGATGAAGGCGCCGGCGACCAGTCCCGTGATAAAGGGATAGAGAACGATGAGGACGCTCCATTGGAGTTCCACCTCGTTCGGGTACATGAAGCCTTCGACTGGAATTTGCAACGAGTCCTCCTTACCTTTTCCCTCAGCGGCTAAAGCCGCGCCCTTTCAAACAACCTACAACCGACGCTATCGGACCGAGCCATCCATGCCGTTGTAGAAAACCTTTGCGCCTGTGGCCATGTGGGGCTTGAGGATCTGCACCGTGTGCGTGCGCAGGAACTCATGAATCGGATCTTTCGGATTCTTGAGATCTGCGAGCTGGCGCGCGCCGGTCGGGCAGACCTCGCAGCATGCCGTCGTCAATCCCTTAGTGATTCGGTGATAGCAGAGTGAGCATTTCTCCGCCGTGTTCGTTTTGGGGTTGATGAAGCGGCAACCATACGGGCATGCCTGCACACAGTAGCGGCACCCGAGGCAGTAGTTCTTGTCGACGAGAACTACGCCGTCGGGAGACACGAAAGTTGCGCCGACGGGGCAGACTTGGGTGCATGGCGAATCGGCACAGTGGTTACACAGTTTGGGTACGAAGAAGTTCTTGCCGTCGCTGATCTCATTCGGCGGGAAGCCCTGCTTGCCTCCATTGGGCGATTCGACTTCGGGTCGCTCGATCTTCCAATCCGGGAGGTGGTAACGCTCGATCCATGTGCGAAAGTAGCCGTCCGGAACGTCATTTTCCTCCGAACAGGCGCGCACGCAACTACCGCATCCGATGCACTTCGGAATATCGATCAGCATGCCCCACCAGTGCTCGGCCATTTTGTAGTTCGGGGAAGCCTCAGGCGTTCCGGCTTGAACATATTTCCAGGCGACAGCCGCTGCGGGCAGCAAGATGAGGAGGCGACGGCGAGTGATGTCCATTTACTTCTTGCCTCCTGCGGGCTTGGTGTTCGCCGCTTTGGTTTCTTTCTCATCATCAATCTTGGGCCGGTGCGGTTTGTGACAGGTGTTGCAGGCGAGACCTCCGGAGTGATCGGCGGTGACGACCTGAGGGAATCCCTTGGGCTTGGCACCGTTGGCTTCGTGACAGCGCGCACAAATGACGGCGGTGTCGGGCAATTGGGGCTTGACCGAAGCCGGATCATCAGCGTGTTTGCCCTGCGCTCCGTGGCAAGCTTCGCAGGGAACGCTGGCATGACGGCCCAGTTTCTTCTGGTCTACGACTTCAGTGTGGCAGCCTTCGCAGACGTCGTGGCCAGCGAAAACTGGCGTGCGTGCGGCAATTTCGGCAATGGCGGAACCGCGATAATGGCCGTACTCCCCAAAGCTTTTGGGGACGACGGCAGCGCGCAGCAAGACGAATATCACCAGAAGAATTGCGATGACGACTGCAAGCCGGATGAGATGTTCGATGTCCTTGAACAAGGTTGCTTTCCCGGGCCTCAGTGGGGATGAACTCAGGCTCGATATAGCCTGTGATCTTGGATACAGGGGACCGGCCACTGAGGACGATGAGTGGAATCACAGGAGGGCGTGACAGGCATCACCGTCTTGTCGGTTCTGCATTTCGTTTCGTTCTTGGTCTACTAAAGGGGATTTATTCTGGGAGGTTGAGTAGGTGACGGGGGTACCCCACTGGGGGTACCCCTCCCCCTGCCGGTCTCTTTGAATCAGCGGGTTAGCGGAAAATCTCGGGCAAAATCTTGGGGCTCAAAAGATTAGGGGCAAAATCTTGAGCCGCAGGGACTTAGGCCCATAGCTGCATAGCTGTGAGGTTTTGTCTTATCAATCATCCGTTTCTTTGACTTTGTCTGCAAGGGCAGATGTCACGCCGGGCTGTGATTTCTCTCACAACTGATCGAGAGGAACCGGCGAGCTACGCTCGGCGGACAGCCGAAGGCGGCTGTCGCCACATGAGCATTTGCTAGCTACTTCAACGTGACTAGTTTATCCACCAATTCTGAGTAGTCTTTCTTCTCGATGCCGTGGACTTGCTTGTTGTACTCGTCGACTTTGGAAGAGTAGTTCATGGAGCAGAATTTGGGCCCGCACATCGAGCAGAAGGCGGCCTCTTTGTAGTAGTCGTCGGGGAGCGTTTCGTCGTGCATCGCGCGCGCGGTCTCGGGGTCGAGCGAGAGGGCGAACTGCTTTTCCCAATCGAATTTGTAGCGTGCGTAACTGAGAGCGTCGTCGCGGTCACGGGCACCGGGACGTCCGCGGGCGATGTCTGCGGCGTGCGCGGAGATCTTGTAGGCGATGATGCCGTCTTTCACGTCTTTCTCGTTCGGCAGGCCGAGGTGCTCTTTGGGCGTGACGTAGCAGAGCATGGCCGCGCCATACCATCCGATCATGGCTGCGCCGATCGCTGAGGTAATGTGGTCGTAGCCGGGAGCGATGTCGGTGACCAGCGGCCCGAGGGTGTAGAACGGGGCTTCGTCGCAGAGTTCGACTTCCTTGTCGACTTGCTCTTTGATCTTGTCCATGGAGACGTGGCCGGGGCCTTCGATCATGACTTGCACATCTTCTGCCCATGCCTTCTTCGTGAGTTCACCCAGAGTTTTGAGTTCGGCGAACTGGGCTTCGTCGCTGGCGTCGGCGACGCAGCCGGGGCGGAGTCCGTCACCTAAAGAGAAACTCACGTCGTATTTCCTGAAAATCTTGACGATGTCGTCGAAGCGCTCGTAGAGAAAATTCTGTTTATGGTTGTAGGCCATCCACTGGGCGAGGATCGCGCCGCCGCGGCTGACGATGCCGGTGATGCGCTTGGAAATCAGCGGCAGGTATTGGATCAGCACGCCGGCGTGGATGGTCATGTAGTCGACGCCCTGGGCCGCCTGCTCTTCGATCACTTCCAGCATGACTTCCGCATTCAGATCTTCGACGCGCTTGACGCGGGCAATGGCTTCGTAGATCGGGACCGTTCCGATCGGGACCGGGGAGTGCCGGAGAATGGCTTCGCGGATCTCGTGGATGTTGCCGCCGGTGGAGAGGTCCATTACGGTGTCGGCACCGTAGTGGACGGCGGTGTGGAGCTTTTTCAGTTCTTCGTTGATCTCGGAAGTGACAGCGGAGTTGCCGATGTTGGCGTTGATCTTGCACAGGCTGGCCACGCCGATCGCCATCGGCTCGAGCTCCGGGTGGTTGATATTGGCTGGGATGATCATGCGTCCGCGGGCGACTTCGTCGCGGACGAGCTCAGGCGTCAGCTTCTCTTTATGCGCGATGAAGGACATCTCTTCGGTGATTGCACCCTGGCGCGCGTAGTGCATCTGGGAGAAGTTGCCGTCGGTGTTTTTCTGCTTGCGCTGTGCAATCCATTCTGCGCGAGGCTTGGGGACGAAATATTCTCCGCCATTGGAACCGTTGCTAGAAGTCATGACTGGGCCAACCTTTTTGGGAGTCTATGAATTCCGATTATAAACGGGTTGCGGCATCGCCGGGCTGCAGCTTAAACCATTCATCACGGAGGACACGGAGGTTCGCAGAGAAATGCCTGGTTGCTTGTTCAAGTTTGCTGATGCGGAGCGCCGGGGCATAGAATCGCTGCGTTGTGGCCCTGTCTCATTCGACCGTCGTTCTCAAAGGAGAAATATTCATGCGCGTCTGTCGTTTCCTGCTCGGCTTTTTGCTCATTTTGAGTGTGAGTGGTTTTTGTCAGTCGGCACCTTCCGGGTCGTCGGCGAGCCTGGGATTCAGTATCGAAAATATCGATAAGAGCGTCGATCCGTGCGTGGATTTTTATGAATATGCGTGCGGCAACTGGCTGAAAAATGCGGAGATCCCCGCCGATCAGGCGCAGTGGGTCAGTTTCGTGCAGTTGCACGAGCGGAATATGGATATCGAGCGCGGGATTCTGGAGAAAGCCGCGGCCGGTGGGGCAGGGCGCAATGCCATCGATCAGAAGATCGGCGACATGTACGGCTCGTGCATGGACGAGAAGGCGGTCAACAGCAAAGGCATCGCGGCGCTCAAGCCAGAACTGGATCGCATCGATGCGGTGAAGGACAAGCAGTCGCTGATCGACGAGATCGCGCACATTCACATGATCGGGCCGAATCCTTTGTTTAACTTTTATTCGGCGTCGGATTTGCATAATGCCGACCAGGTCATCGCGTACATCGATCAGGGCGGGCTGACCGCGCCGGATCGCGATTACTACCTGAAGGACGATGAGAAAACGAAAGCGGTGCGGCAGCATTTTGTGGACTACATGACGGAAGTGTTCAACCAGGTTTCGACCGATGAAGGAGCGCCGGGCGGCAATGCGCCGGAGATGGCGGATACGGTGTTGCGCATTGAAACGTCGCTGGCGAAGGCGGAGATGGATCGCACGTCGCGGCGGGATCCGAAGAATCGCGACCATAAGATGTCGCGGAATGAGGCTGCGTCGCTGGCGTCGAACTTTTATCTCGATCGCTACTTTCATGATGTGAATGCGCCCAGTTTTTCGCAGTTGAATGTGGGGAATCCGGAGTTTTTCAAGCAGATCAATGCGGTACTGGAATCGGAGCCGCTGGATGCGTTAAAGGTTTATGTGAAGTGGCACGTGTTGAATGGCTCCGCGCCTTGGATGTCGCGGCCTTACGTTGATGCGAATTTCAAGATGCAACAGGCGCTGACCGGGCAAAAGGAGATCCAGGCCCGCTGGAAGCGGTGCGTGAACCTCATCGACCGCGAACTCGGAGAGGCGCTGGGACAAAGATATGTGGATGTGGCGTTTCCGCCGGAGAGCAAGGCTCGGATGTTGAAGATGGTGGATGCGCTCGAAAAGTCGTTGGCTGCGGACATTCAGAATCTTTCATGGATGAGCGACGAAACCAAGAAGCAGGCTGCGGTCAAGCTGGCTGCGATTCACAACAAGATCGGCTATCCGGATGTGTGGCGGGATTACAGTTCGGTCGAGATCCGGCCGGGAGATCTGTTGGGGAACGTGGAACGGGCAAATGAATTCGAGTCGAAGCGGGAGATTGCGAAGATCGAGAAGCCGCTTGATCGCAAGGAATGGGGCATGACTCCGCCGACGGTAAATGCGTACTACAGTTCGTCGTTCAATGAGATCGTGTTTCCCGCGGGAATTTTGCAGCCGCCGTTTTTCGATCCGAAACTGGACGATTCGGTGAACTATGGCGGGATCGGATTGGTGATCGGGCACGAATTGACGCATGGCTTCGACGATCAGGGTCGCAAGTTTGATCCGCAAGGGAATCTGCACGACTGGTGGACCAAGCAGGATGGCGAGGAGTTTGAGAAGCGCGCGTCTTGCGTGGCGACCGAGTATTCGAACTTTGTGGCGGTGGACGATCTGAAGCTGAATGGAAAACTCACGCTGGGAGAGAACACGGCGGATAACGGTGGTGCGCGCATTGCGCTGGCGGCTCTGGAGCACATGATTGCAGATGACAAGAGCGGGAAAGAAGGGCAGAAGATCGATGGCTACACGCCGGAGCAGCGTTACTTTCTGGGGTTCGGCAGGGTGTGGTGTGAGAAGAGGCGTCCGGAGGTGGCGAGGATGCGGGTGCTGACCGATCCGCATTCGCCGGGGAAGTATCGGGTAGACGGCGTGGTGCAGAACATGCCGGAATTCCAGAAGGCGTTCGGATGCAAGGCTGGACAGCCCATGGTGGCGGAGAACGCGTGCCACGTGTGGTGAACTTCGGGCTTTCAAATCAAGCAAGCTTTTTCGCATTTCGTCCACAGTCTTGAGCGTCGTGAGATTCACTTCGAACGCCGACTGAGCTGACATCAGCGCAACCATTTCGGCGCTAAGGTCGGCAACATCCAGGTTGGCTCCGTTGGGCGAGGTCGCCCCTAGAGAAGCGATCTTGGCAGACGTCCCGTTCAACTGAACGTCGGCCTGCTGCAGTCCCTGAAGGGCGATGGAAGAAATGTCCATACTTCAGTTATCGGCAAAACATTTCACCACCTTGAGTCGCCGAGAGGGCTGGAAAAATCGACGGTAACCGTTACCCTTCGCTGGTGCAAAGGGCAACTTTGCACCAGCTCTTCGGGCCCCGGTCCTAGAGTCCGGATGTGCCCACAACGATTTTGGCTCCCGTTGCGCGGCACCTATCGATCACTTGCACCACCTGCTCGAATGGCAGTCGCCCGTCAGCTTTCAACAAAACTACTTTTTCATCCCCTTTCTGGAAATGCAGCGTGAGAGTACGTTCCAAAGCAGACCAGGAAATTTCATCACCGTTGACCTTTAGGGAAGGCCGTTGCTGCCCCGAGCTGAGCAACTCCACCACGGTCGTCACCGTACCAGCGGGTTGCGTAGGACCAACCAGCACCTCCAAACCATTTGGGGGAACCATGCTTCCGGGGGCAGTGGGTACCGATTGCGCGGTGAGCAGCACTGGCGCTTCGAACCCGACCTCGCGTCCCGCCTCGAGCGCTCGCTCCACATTGGCAAAAGGCGCGCGGGCGTCGGCTTTGACGTAGAGCTTGGCGTCGCGTTGGCGAGGAGTAGCTTTCATTTCTTCCAATAATTGGTCTGGCGTGACGAGCTTCACTCCAAAATAACGGTTGCCCTCTGCGGTGACCGCTACGATCCACGCATCGTTGTTGTCGGCGGCAGGATAAGCGATCGCACTCGTCGTGTGCGCCATCTGCACGGTCACCCCTTGTTGGAGTTGCTGGGCATGGCTGGTGTTCAAAGACAGCGGAATTACAAGGACTAGCGCAAAACTCAGGTTTAGGTTTCTCCGCGACCTGGAAGTATTTTTTCTGATCGAAGACATAGGACTCCTTCGAGGGCAGGGCCCTCAGCGGCTGAGGCCGCGTGTTCGTGCGTTGTGATTGGCCTGGCTGAAGCCAGGTCCTTACTGGTTTTCGCGTGGTGCCGGCGGCCTGCGGGGGCGAGACGCATCGCCACCGCTGGCAGGATGCGGGCGCTACCTCGGCGTGTGCTACGGTTTCGCGCCGCCAAGCGAAGCAGTGCCTAGCATGCCGCCCAGGCCCATGGTTTCTACGACGGAGGATGGAACGATCACCATCGAGCCGCGTTCCTTGATGGCTTCGTACAGCATGTTCATGGCGCGCAGATGCAGGGCGGTGGGATCGTTCTTGTAGATCGCCGCGGCCGCTGCGAACTTATCGGCGATTTCGGTTTCGGCTTGGCCAAGGATGTTGCGGGCCTGGCGCTCGCGCTCGGCTTGAGCCTGCCGCGACATGGCATCTTCGAGCGCTTGCGGAATTTTAACGTCGCGAATTTCGACGGATTGCACCGTGATGCCCCAGGGATTCGTTTTCTCGTCGAGAATTTGCTGCAACTGCCGTCCCAGAGTCTCTCGTTCGGTGATCATCTGCGCGAGTTCGTGGCGTCCGATGGACTCCCGCAACGCGGTTTGCGCGCTGAGGGTGATGGCTTGAACGAAGTCCTCCACTTCGAGGATGGATTTTTCCGGATTCCAGACCATCCAGAAGACGATGGCGTCGACATTGACCGGCACGGTGTCGCGGGTCAGAGTGGATTCGGCGGACACACTGGCCACGCGGACGCGCTGGTCAACGTAGGGACTCAGCGTCTCAAGGATAGGCACGATGTGGCAGAGGCCGGGGCCGCGGAGCCCGACGTAGCGGCCGAGGCGCAGGACGGCAACTTTCTCCCACTGCCGCACAATTTTAATCGCTAACAGGAAATAGAGTCCCACCAAAATTCCTGCGATGGCGTAGGCATTCTGTTTCGTGGCTTGCGTAATTGCGATTCCAGCCAGGACACAGACGGCAAACAGCAAGAGCGCGACTCCGTTGATTTCGTGGATTCTGAGTTTAGGCATGACTATCTCCTTTGTGCAGGACGCGGGAAAAGTTCGCGCAAGCGGTCAATCAATTCTTCCAGGGTGAATCCGGCGGCTCCCGCTCGCGCCGCAAATTCTCCCGCCATCTGGCCGAGCTGACGCTCGCGCTCGACCGTCTTCTTTTCCGGCTTTCTTTCGCTGATGAATGTTCCTGTGCCCTGCTGGGTTTCAAGCAGGCCTCCAAGCTCGAGTTCCCGGTAGGCGCGCATTACCGTATTGGGATTGATGGCGAGATCGACGGCAAGTTGGCGGACTGTCGGAAGCTGATCTCCCGCCGTCAAGGAGCCAGAGGCGATACCCGTCCGCACCTGATCGATGAGCTGGCGATAAACCGGGACGCCAGTATGAAGATCAAGGCCGAAGGTGAAGCAGCCGTTTTGGAGGTTTCTTCCCACGCGCACTAATGTACTATAGGACTAGTGCAGTATGTCAAGTGTTTTTTTCAGAGCCAAATCAAAGGGTTAGAAGCGAAACGTCCGGTTCCGTCCGGTTCCTCTGAACATCTGCGCTGAACGCGTGAATTTGCTAACGGCGAAATGACTTTCATTTGACTCGGCGGTGACGATGTCAGTGGCGAGACCGCATACTCTCGGACAGTGGATCGACGGATGCGACGCGAGTAAGTAGTGAATTCTCCGTATCGATTCGACGTAGCAGGGAACCTGTAAAGAGAATGTAAAAAGATTCGACTCGGCCCGACTTTTTTGTCGCAGGACAAGGTCTGAATCTCAGTGAGTGCTAAGTTGTGACCCGACGATCGCGAATTTGTACAGTGCCCCCCCGCGATGAACGGGATGCCCGCGACGGCGTCCAGGGACCCAGGTACAGACAGGAAAATTTTGACGCGCCCGGAGCAGTATGCCTTTCCGGGCCCAAGGGAAAGGTGTACGCACAAAATCATCCGTGCGTGCGCCGGGGCACTTGTCCGCTCGGGGGACGAGCCGAAGCCCGTTTGCAGGATTCGTGCCGTAGGAGGATCGCAATGCAAAGACTTTTGACGTACATACTGGCGATGGGGTGTGTTGGAACTAGCGCGATGCTGGTGCAGCGAGATGTGACAACGCGGCAGAAACCAAGTGTGGATGTGCGCCTCACAAATGATGCTGCCTATCGAGATGGGCTGTATCTGGGCAAACTGGCGCGCGAAGCAAAGCGGCAGGCGCATCCGCCGATTGGAAGGTGGTCTACGGAAAAAGATCGTGCCTCGTTCACCGCCGGTTACCAACAGGGATTCGGTGAGGAGACTTCACGGCAGTAATGCAACGAACATAGTTCCGGAACCCAGGTGAATCCGGAAGCAAGGACAGTCAACGTTCTCAAAATGCTGTTCCCCCCTGCGGCAGATTCTCCAATTGAGGTGAAGTCTATGAAAGTTAAGAAGGTCTTGTCGTTCGCGGTGATTGCACTGGCGATTTGCATCTCCGTTCCGCATCGAGTGAAGGCGGGGGGCGCTGCGCCGACGACCGGGTCGAGCGTCAAAGGCATCGTCCATTTTGAAGGAAAGGTTCCCGTGGGCAAGCCGATCAGTATGGCCGCTGATCCGGTCTGCGCCAAGCAGCATTCCGCACCGTTGATGGCGCAGGACGTCCTGGCAGACTCCAAGGGCAATCTGCAGAACGTGGTTGTCTTCGTGTCGGAGGGTCTGGGAGATCAGAAGTTCGATCCGCCGAGCGAGCCGGTGGTGGTGGAGCAGAAAGGCTGCATGTATCAGCCACACGTGATGGCCGTGCGGGCGAATCAAAAACTGGAATTGGTGAACGACGATCCAACTTCCCACAACATTCATCCGGTGCCGACCAACAATCGCGAGTGGAACAAGGCGGAGCCGCCGGGGACGAAGATGGAAGACTCGTTTGCGCGCGAGGAAATTGCAATTCCGGTGAAGTGCAATGTGCATCCGTGGATGCGCGGATACATCGCCGTGTTCAAGCATCCATTCTTCGCGGTGACGGGGAAGGATGGCAGCTTCGATCTGAGCAATCTGCCGCCCGGAACGTACACGATCAAGGCGTGGCACGAGAAGCTTGGGACATCGACGCAGACGGTGACGATCGGGGCGAACGAGACGAAGGAAATCAGCTTCGTGTTCAAGGGGATGTAGACGTGATCTGATGCGGATCGGGGTGATCCGTTTGCGGAGCCGAAACGCCCCCGCGACAGCCGGCAGGCCGGCGCTGCGATTTATCCCTCGGTTGCGATTGGCTACTTGGGTTTGAACCCCTTACGGCGTTGTTCGCTGTAACGATGTAAGGCGTCGAGGATGATGGGGTACGCTTCTGCAGGGGGGCGGATCTCGTCAACCTCGACTGCCTTGCCCTCCAGTTGTTTGTAATCCTGAAAAAATCTGCGAAGCATGACGAGGCGATGCGGAGGCATCTCTGAGGCGCTGCGGTACGAGTTGAACTCGGGATCTTCGGTCGCGACGGCTATGATTTTGTGATCCTGTTTGCCGGCATCGACCATGGTCATCAGGCCGATGGTACGGGCGTGGATGATAGTCAGCGGCACGACGGTTTCCTGGCAGAGGACGAGGACGTCGAGCGGGTCGTCATCCTCGGCAAGGGTTTGCGGGATGAATCCGTAGTTCGCGGGATAGTAGACCGCGGAATAGAGAACGCGGTCGAGGCGGATCAGGCCGCTGGTTTTGTCGAGCTCATACTTCACGCTTGCGCCGTAGGGGATCTCGATGACCGAGTCGAATTCCTGCGGGAGTTTGTCGCCGGGAGTTACGTCGTGCCAAGGATGGATCATAAGGGAATTAGACTGCTCCGAGAATGTTCATTGTAGCGGAGTGCAGATTCGGCAGGGTGGAGTCGCAACTTCGATCCATAAAAGGCATTCACCACAGGGGGCGGAGGAATTCAAAATCCCCACTTCTGGCAAGACCAGCCAGAAGTGGGGCACCTAGAGTTATTGCGTCAGGCGGAATTCGGTGTGGAGCTTGGCTTGGGAGTTGTCACCGGCCCAGATGTCGAAGGCTTCCGGCTCTACCACCCACTTTTTTAGGGTGGGGCTCCAAAACCGGAGCTCGTCGGGGCCGAGTTTGAAATGGATGGTCTGCTTCGAGCCGGGCTGAAGCGTTAGCCGTTGAAATCCTTTCAGCTGTCGTACTGGGCGGGAGGCGCTTCCGGCCCGCTGATGGATGTACAGCTGAACGACCGCATCTCCGGCGCGATTGCCAGAGTTCGCGACATCTACCACGACGTCGAGGGTTGAGCCGACCTTGGCTTCCGACTGGCTGACCTTCAGATTGTCGTAGGAGAAAGTCGTATAGCTGAGTCCATAACCAAATGGATAAAGCGGCGTGCTCAGCGCGTCCCAGTAGCGCGAGGTAAATCCCGGCGCATCTTCAGGAGCCTGGGTGAGAGTGTGGTTGTAATAAAGCGGGAGTTCGGCGGAGTTATGGGGCCAGCTTACTGGAAGATGTCCAGCAGGGTTGGCGTCGCCGAAGAGGATGTCAGCGACTCCATTGCCAGCCTGGCTTCCCGAATACCAAGCTTCAATTATCGCGGGGACGTGCTCGGCGGCCCATGAGATATCGAGAGGGCGTCCGTTGACCAACACGAGTACGACAGGCTTGCCTGTAGCTGCGACTGCTTCAAGCAGTTCCTCCTGTCCGCCGGAAAGTTTGAGAGAGGATCGCGAAGCGGCTTCGCCACTCATCAGCGCAATCTCACCGAGCACGACAATCGCAACGTCGCTATGCTTGGCGAGATCGACCGCGTCATCGAAGGCTTTGCGTGCTTCTTCCGGAGTCTGCTTTGGTTGTTCTTTCACCGGGACGAAGGGGATGTTCTCGAAGAATGAGGGAATGTCGCGCCGGATGTTGGGGCCGTGAGCAAATTCCACTCGAACGGAATCGCCGACTTTGTTCTTGATGCCCTGCAGGATGCTGACGGTCGGCCCGGGCTTCGTCATCGCTCCCCACATATCGAGGAGGTCCGCTTCGGCGTCGGCTAACGGACCGATTACAGCGATGGATTTGATCTGAGATTTGGTGAGCGGCAGCGTGTTTTGTTCATTGCGCAGCAGAACGACCGAGCGCTGTACAGCGGAGCGGGCGAGTTCCTGATGCTCGGGAGCGTTGAGGACTTGAGGGATGAGAGCTTCATCGATGTACGGGTGCTCGAAGAGTCCCAGTTTGATCTTGGCTTCGAGGATTGGCAGCACCATGTCGTCGATTTGCTTCATTGCGATGTGGCCCTGTTTCGCTTCTGCGATCAGGTACTTCAGATAAGTGCCGCTGGCCATGTCCATATTGAGGCCGGCGCTGAAGGCTTTCATCGCCGCGTCTTGCCCGTCGCGAGCATAGCCGTGGGTGATCAGGCTGTGGACTGCGTTGGCGTCGCTTACGACGAATCCGTTGTACTTCCACGCATCGCGCAAGACGTCGTGCAGCAGCCAGCGGTTACCACTTGCAGGAACGTCGTTCAGGTCCATGTAGGCGCTCATGAAACTACCGACACCGGCATCGGCGGCAGCTTTGAAGGGAACAAGGTAGGTGTTCCACATTTGCTCTTCGGGGATGTAGGAAGAGTCGTAGTCACGTCCGCCGTCGGCCGCGCCATATCCGGCGAAGTGTTTCGCGCAGGCTAGAACGCGGTCAGGCGCGCCGGGCTGGGTGCCCTGGAAGCCCAGTACTTGCGCACGAGCAATGGCTGCGCCTAGATAGGGATCCTCGCCTGCGCCCTCGACCATGCGTCCCCAGCGGGCGTCGCGAGCGATATCGAGCATGGGGGCGAAGGTCCAGGCGATTCCGGCGGCGCGTGCCTCACGGGCAGCAACGGTTTGCGCGGACTCGACCAACTTAGGATCCCAGGAAGACGCCATGGCGATCGGTGCCGGGAAGATGGTGTGGTAGCCATGAATCACGTCAAGGCCGAACAGGATGGGGATGTGAAGTCGGGATTTATCCACGGCGATGTGCTGTATGCGGTTGATCTGGCTCGGGTCGGAAACCCACAACACCGAGCCGGCCCCGTACTTGGCTATGACGTCCTCGGGATTCCCAACCTGCTGAATGAATTCGGGAATCGGAAAGCCCGGGAGTTGGGAGAGTTGGGCGACTTTCTCTTCGACCGTCATCTGCTTCAGCAGATTTTTGGCATCAGGGCGGGCCTGCGCCATGAGGTTGGGGCTCGAAAACTGGAACAGCAGCAGGAATGCTAGCAACGATGAAATGAGTGAGAATCGGTATTTCCGCATGGAATCAGACATGGATTCTTTCTCCTCCGGAAGCGACTCGGCGCCTCGGTAACCCGTCCGTAATCTGGATGATTGAGGGCGAAAAGAGTGTAAACCTTTGCCGGCAAAAGGTCAGTGTCGGCGGGAGCCCTTCCGAATCTTGATCTGGAAGCTGAAGGACGCGTACAGTGAAATGGTAGAAATCTATCTGGGGTGTGCCATGTCCAGTCAACTGAAAACCTATTTGAAGTTCGGTGGCGCAACCGTCGCAATTCTCTTCTTGCTGGCGTATCTGGCTTACACGGGAGTGCAGGACAGCAAGAGCTATTACGTGACCATCAAGGAATTGCACAAGATGGGTGATGGCGCGTATACCAAGCGTTTGCGGGTTGCGGGAAACGTGCAGACGGGATCGATCAAGCGCACGGGAACGCACGTGCAATTTGTGCTGGTCGAGGAAGATCAGAATCTTGCAGTCGACTATACGGGAACGGAAGCGCCGCCCGACACCTTTAAGGACGAGTCGCAGGCGCTGGCCGACGGTAGCTTCGGCCGTGATGGCGTGTTCCATGCCAAGCAACTGCAGGCCAAGTGCGCTTCAAAGTACGCTCCGCAGCAGCCGGGCGCCACTCCGGCGTCAGCGCCAGCCAAGAACATGACCGAGGTTCAGACCAGTTCGCCGGAACGCTCGAACTAGCCTCACCTCAAAGTCGGGACTTTCAGCTATTTTCTCGACGATTCTCCATTGCCCTCACTCAGAGGTGCGAATGCGTGAATATCAGTAAGACCCATCGAGGCAAACTCAGAGAATTGCCAAGGTGTAGGGATCCTTCGACTGCGGTTGTTCGTTGCGCTTGTCGCGCAACGAACAATTCCTCGCTCAGGATGACAGGGAGCGGAGTGCTAAGGATTCGCCGGACGGTCATATTGTGCTGGCTCCTTGTTACCTTGATCGATTCTCTCCTTTGCAAAAAGTCCCTGAAATCCATAGATTCGTGGCTGTGAGTGCTTCCGCAAGCGTCCCAGCAGGCGCATCGACCATTACTGTCAGGAATGTGATCAAGCAGTTCGGGCGATTTGCGGCCCTGCGTGGAGTCTCGGCCGAATTTGATCCCGGCCGCTTTCACGCCATTCTCGGCGACAACGGGGCAGGAAAGACCACTTTGCTGCGGGGCCTTGTCGGCCTTGCCCAGCCGACGCAGGGGACGATTTCAATTTTCGGGAAGAGCCCGCGCGATGCGTGCCGCGAGATTGGGTACATGGCACATCCGTCGCTGTTGTATGACGAGATGAGCGGGATGGAAAACCTCCGCTACTTCGCGGGACTGTACGGCGTGGTCAGTGATGCCAGGTGTGAAGAAGTAATCCGTTCGGTGGGGCTTGATCCAGAACTTACCCGTGGCGTCGGCCAGTACTCGCAGGGTATGCGGCAGAGGATGTCGCTGGCGCGGACAATCTTGCACGACCCTAGATTGCTGCTGCTGGACGAGCCATTTTCCAACGTGGATGTGCATTCCGCGCGCGAGATGGTTGGACTGCTGCGAGGGATGCGTGATGCGGGCAAGACGATTTTTGTGGTGACCCACCAGGCATTGCTGCTGGAGGGCGCTGCCGATGAGTTCGTCTGGATGCAGGCGGGACAGATTGTCGATCGAACGGCCACGGCCGAGCGCGGACGGGCGCAATGACCTCGTTCTGGGCGGTGCTGTCCGCGACGCTGGTGAAGGATATTCGACTGGAATGGCGCTCGAAAGACGCGCTGAACTCGATGTTGTTCTTTTCGCTGCTGGTGGTAGTGATCTTTGTGTTCTCCTTCGATCCGCTAGCGGAGGAGTCGCGGCATATCGTTGGTGGTTTGGTGTGGGTAGCGTTTCTTTTCGCGGCGGTGGTAGCGCTGAATCAGACCTGGGCACGCGAATTGCGAAATCAGGTTTTGGATGCGTATCGAGTGTCACCGGCTCCGGCGAACGCGCTGTTTCTGGCGAAGTCGGTCGGTAACTTTCTGTTCGTCAGCGTCCTCGAAGGGCTCATGACTCCGCTGTTCATAGTGTTTTACAACCTGCACGTCCTGGGACCGGCGTGGCAACTCATTCCTATCGCGCTGCTGGGAACGTGGGCGCTGGTGGTCAACGGGACTTTTTTCGCGGCAATGTCTCTGCGCACGCGAAACCGCGAGATCATGCTGCCCTTACTGCTGTTTCCTATTTCGATTCCCGCCGTATTGGGAATGGTGGCGGGAACCACCGCAGTTCTTACCGGAGAGAACTCCGCGCATTTCTATATCGTGTTGCTTCTGACCTATGATGTGGTGTTTACTACGGCTAGTCTGGCCTTGTTCGAAACGATCCTGCACGCAGAATGAAAAAGATCTTCCCAATCCTGTCGATCGTGAGTGTGGCTCTGTTGGGTTATGCGCTCTACCTGGCATTGGTAGTTGCGCCCACGGATGCCTTGCAGGGCGAAGTCTACCGCATCATTTACTATCACGTGCCGTCGGCGTGGACCGCGTTTCTTCTGTTCTTCATTAATTTCGTGGCTTCCATCCGATATTTGACGCGCTCCAAACCATCGACTGAGAAAGCGGCGAAGTGGGTCGCTATTGGAATCGCCATAGTGGGTCTCATTGCGCCATTTCTTCCTCCGGTGCGGAAACTGATTCCGCCTGGGATGGAGCCGAGCGCAGTAGCGACCACGATTGTGTTGATTCCAGCATTGTACTTTCTGGTAGGAAAGTTGTTTCCTGGGGACCGTCTGGATGTGCTGGCAGTCACGAGTGCAGAGGTAGGAGTAGTTTTCTGCACGATCGTTTTGATCACGGGCCCGCTGTGGGCAAGGCCGGTGTGGGGAATCTGGTGGGCACCGGGAGACATTCGACTCACTTCGACCCTGGTGTTGTGGCTGATTTACGTGAGCTATCTGGTTCTGCGGCGATTCTCAAACAGCGCGCAGACGCAGATGCTGGCCGCGGCGCTGGCTGTATTTGGTGCGCTGGATGTGCCCCTGGTTTATCTCTCGATCTGGTTCTTCCGGACGCAGCACCCGCAGCCTGTGATTGGCGGCGGAGGATCGATGGATCCGCGGATGCTGCATGTGCTGCTGTTTAGTTGGGGAGCGTTTCTGTTGTTTGGATTTCTCGTGTGCTGGTCGCGCTTCCGGTTGGAGTTATTGAAGCGAGAGGTTGAACAGGCACACGCGATGGAGTCCCTGTCTGGTGCCGAAGAGGAGAAGGCGAGCCTTCCGTTGAGCAGGAGTGCACGATGAACACTGTCAAGTTTCTATTCGCCGCTTACGTCGTGACGTGGGCGATTCACCTCTTCTATGTCGGTACCCTTGTGCGTAGATTCAGCCGGCTGCGGCAGCAGCTTCGCGAGTTGGGCAAGGGGAAGTAATAGCTCCACGCAAAATGCATAGGTCCTTCGCCGCAAAACCCGCGGCTCAGGATGACAGGGCTTTCTTTTGCGGCTCCTTCACGGCGTACTTTATGAGACACCAGAGCGCGCGGACGCCATCCTTCCAGCCAATTTTCTTGCCTTCCGCGTAGGTGCGTCCCCAATAGCTGATACCGACCTCATAGACTCGCAGATTGCGCTTGGCAATCTTCACGGTCACTTCCGGCTCGAATCCGAACCGATTTTCCTCAAGGGGGATCGACTGGATGACCTCGCGGCGGAATACTTTGTAGCAAGTCTCCATGTCGGTCATGTTGAGATTGGTGATCATATTGGAAAGCAGCGTGAGAAACGAGTTTCCAACAGAGTGCCAAAAGTACAAGACGCGATGAGGGCCGGCGCCGACGAAGCGCGAGCCGTAGACCACGTCGGCCTGTCCGCTCTCGAGCGGTTCAAGCATGCGGCGGTAGTCATTGGGGTCGTATTCCAGGTCGGCATCTTGAATGATGACGTAATCGCCAGTGGCTTGCTGAATCCCACGGCGAAGAGCCGCTCCTTTTCCCATGTTGTGGGGCTGCAAAAAGACGCGGATCTGGGCCCACTGCTTCTCCAATTCGGCCAGGATTTCGCGTGAGCCATCGCTCGAACCGTCGTCGACGCAAAGCAATTCGAGTTCGAGGCCGACCGACATGACGCGCTCGACCACGCGGCGCAGGGAGGCCTGTTCGTTGAAAACGGGCATCACGACCGAGAGTTTCATAGCGAGAGGCCAGTGTAAGGCTTGAACCACAAAGGACACGAAGGATTTCGCCGAGGCAATGTTCCTTCGTTCGTTTGCGTGTGCAACGGCTAGCGATTTTAACAGGCTGTCTGAGGCGTGGTATCTGCAGAACCGGCTCAGTTCGTGGTCTTCAACCCGGTCTGCAGGGCTGAGAGGAAATCCGTGCTGCCGGTGGATCGGAGGAATTCGTAGTCTTCGATCATGGCAGCGACGCCGATGCGGGCGGAGGGAAGCGGGCTTTCGACGCGAATCACGCGGGCAGAGAAGCGGACGCGTACCGCATCGGTCAGGGTGACGTGGGGAGGAAAGGTAAGTGTGACTTCGGCCCTGGTTCCGGCGATTACGGGGCGGTCGAGGTAAAAGAAGACGCCGCGGGCGCTAACATTCAGGGTCTCGGTGTGAAACTCATGGGTGCCGTCCACGCGGACGATCGCCGGCAGGCGCATGTCAAAGCGCCGCATGGCCCGCCGCTCCTGTGAATTTGCTTGCATTGCCCGCCTAACTGCGAGTCGTTCGCGATGCAGCACATGGCAGACAGCAACATCTGAGAAAACATGAGAGCACTATTGCAGCCCTCAATTTATAGAATTGTCAGCCATTTGCAACAGCAAAATTGCCATGTGGAACTAACTCGGTAAATCTCGGAGCAGGGTTGAGACAGAGACCTCTGCGAGCCAGGGGGAGGAGGTTAAAATGCGCAGGGTTCATCGGGTCTATGTGCAATCGTGCTGCCAAGCGTCGATTCCGAAAAATGCAGGTTTCCTGAATGGACTCAACCTCTTCGGCGGAGCAACCTTTCGACGCACCACTGAGAATGGCAACCACTTGCAGAATATCGCCAAAGTAAGTGCAGATTTCCTCAGGCGGGGAACGAACTTTACCATTATTTGCCGTCGCAGCCCGGCATCTTTCCCGGCTTGCCACTGCATCTGACGAATCTTGGGAGAGACGCGGTTTGGGCGTGGTGTGTCGTGTCAGCGGGGCTGCACGAGTTTGGCAATTGCGCGAGACTCTCCTGGAGGCTTTCGGATCCCGGTATGCGTCGGGACTGAGGAGTCGGCTTGACTTGCCTATCCGTCAGATGTTTAAGTAGTTACTTAATTTTTTCCGACAGTTTCAGTGACCACCAGCTAAGGGCGAAGCTCGCTCGGGGTATGTGCCGGCGCGAGGCTCTGCATAGATAGCGCATCCCTCATCTCACTACTGGTTTGTCAAAACGATCTGGACGAAAGCGACTTGAGCGCAAGAACTGATCTGATTGCATCGGAGGAACGCGTGAACGTAGATCGCCGTTGGTGGGGCACATCCGTGTTAGAAGTTCGCATCCTGGCAGCCGGGTTGTTATTGCTCGGCGTCGGATGGGCTGTTCTCGGGTGCGGGACCCGCTTTGGCAAGACTGTTCAGAATCACGCTAATGCTCCGGGCGCGTCCGTAATCGGACTGGAAGAGAGTCGGGAACTGCAGGCTCACGCGCATTCCATCCTCGCTGGGCTGCCGCTTATCTTCGAGCCGAATCTGGGACAGGCTAATCTGGATCCCAGCGACTCCAGGGCCAGGTTCACGACCCATGGATCGGGGTACAGCATGGTTCTGGGAAATGATGGAGCCATTCTGAGTCTGGTGACCAAAACGCGCTCAACCTCGTCGTCGGGTTCGGCAAGCCGGGTCCAGACCCTGCGGATGAAACTCGCCGGGGCGAACGCCAATGCGAGCCTGAGGGCCGTTGACCAACTGCCCGGGAAGAGCAATTATTTCATCGGAAACGAACCGGCGAAGTGGCGGACGGGTGTGCCACAGTTTGCGCGAGTGCGTTACGACAATGTCTATCCCGGCATCAACCTGGTTTTTTACGGAAACGAGGGACATCTGGAGTATGACTTTCAGGTGGAGCCGGGTGGGGATCCATCCCGAGCCGAACTCGAATTCAGCGGGGCAGAGAAGCTCGAACTGAGGGACGGATCTCTGATGATCCGGGGAGAAAATGCAAGCATTCGGTTTGATGCGCCGAGCGTATATCAGGAGATCGGTGGACGAAAACAAACCGTCGATGGAGCATTCGTACTGCGGGCTGCGAATCGAGTTGGTTTCGCAGTCGGAGCGTACGACCATTCGAAAGAACTGATCATCGATCCGATCCTGAACTTCTCGACCTATTTTGGCGGCAGTGGCGACGAGCACAACACTTCCGTGGCCGTCGATGGCAGCTTGAATATCTATCTCACCGGGTCGACAACCTCTCCGAATCTTCCGGTTACCCCGAGCACAGTGCTGCAGGGTACCTTGCATGGTGCACAGAACGTTTACGTGGCGAAGATTCAGCCGCCGTTAGGTTCGCAAGCCGCGAAACTCCTGGAGTTGACCTACCTAGGCGGCAGCAACTCCGACTATCCGGTAGGAATAGAGGTCGATGGCGGGGGAAATCCGTACGTCGCGGGTACTACCACGTCGGGCAATTTTCCGACTATAACCACGAGTGCGTATCAGGCCTCTCCCGCCAGCGCAGGTACGCACGTGTTCGTAACAAAACTCAGTTCCGACTTCACCACGCTCGATTATTCTTCGTACCTTTCGGGGAACGGGACCGATATCGCAAGCGGGATGACAATCGATCCCGCGGGCGATCTGTACGTCACGGGAACGACTACCTCCGTTGAGACTTCAAGCGGCGATCAATTCCCGGCCAGCAACTTGCCGGACAAGTTGCCTTTCCAGAGCACGTCACGGGCGACAGCGGGAACGCCGCAGTTCTTTGTCACCAAGGTGAATACCGGCGCACAGGGCATCGCCAGCATTCCGTACTCGACTTACTTCGGAGGGGGGGTATTCAACGGAACCTTCATCGGGCCTAACGGCACGGCGGTTCCCGCGGCCGGTGGCGGAATTGCAGTCGATACCAACCTCAACATCTATTTCACGGGCACGACGACATTCATATACTCGGGATGCTCCGGATGCAGTGTGACTGACTTCCCGATCCTGAATGCCTACCAGCCCTGCCTGGATTCTCCCCCGGCGACGAACATTGTCAATCCGCAATCTTGCGCGAATACAGTGGACACGACGCATTCGGATGCCTTCGTGGCGAAGCTGAATCCCAATGCCCCTCAGGGACAGCAGTTGATCTGGTCGACCTATGTCGGCGGGGGCCAGAGCGATTCTGGTGCGGGCGTTGCAATTGATGCGGGTGCGGCGAACGTGTACGTCGTTGGGACGACAAGCTCTCCCGACTTCATCAGTACCGGCGCCGTGATCAGCTTCGCACCGTACCAGAAGTGTCTGAATAACCAGGCGGCGTCATGCGGCACTAAGGCTGCCGGACCCACCGACGCTTTCGTGGCGCGCCTGAGCAATCCGAGTACGGGAGCGACGAATATCGCGCTGAACTACTTCTCGTACCTCGGCGGCAAGAACGATGAGCAGGGTCTCGCAATCGCCGTGGACTCGAACAGCGGCGCGATGATCACCGGATGGACCCAGTCGCCATTCGTTGCGCCAGCCGGGACGGATGGGAATTTTCCGGTGTTCCCATTTCCGAGTTCGATCCAGAGCAATCTGAATGGCACGCAGGATGCGTTCATTGCCCGGTTGAACACGGGAGCAACCGTGGGTCAGACGACTACGGCCTCCTGGGCCAGCTATTTCGGCGGCACCGGCATTGATGCGGGGACGGGCATTGCGCTCGACGTCAATCAGAATAGTTACCTGGCGGGCGAAACCAATTCGACGGATTTGCAGGTTTCCAAACCGCTGCAACTGAACAATGGCGGCGGATTCGACTCGTTCGTAACCCAGTTCGGAACGGCAGTGAGCCTGTCCATTGAGGGAGTACTCAGCCTGGGGACAAACCAGCAATACATCAGCGCCGGGACCCCAGCGATGTTCACCTATACGGTGACGAATAATGGGCCCGACTTGGCAAGCAATATCGTGATCACCGCGGATATGAGCCTTTTGGCCACGGGAGTGCAACTCACGAATGTTTCGGGCAGCTTGAACGGAGCGGGCGTTTGCAGCGGGAGCGGTTCTACGAATCCGAGCATCAGCTGTGGACCGATTTCCCTGCAGTCTGGATCGACTGCGACACTTGCCCTCACCGCGACCCCGACGGCAAACAGCAGTGGGACTTCCCCCGTGTTCTTCAACGGAGGTACGGTCCAGGCCATGGCCCCCGGCAACATTGTGCTGGCGCAGACATCCGTCTCGGCACAGATGACGGACTTCGACATGAAGGTCACTCCACCGAATCAGGCTATCGCCGTAGCTGGAGCGACGGCGAATTATACGGTGCAATTGACTCCGCGTCCCGTGTATAACCCCCCGTCAGGGATTACGATTTCCTGCTCGGGGCTTCCTGCCGCGTCATCGTGCAGTCCAAGCACCAGCCCGGTGAGTTTGACGAGTACGAGTGGAAGCTCCGTAACGCTGGCTGTCCATACAACTGCCCGCCCGGTTATCACACCGGCTGCGGGCATCTTCACACGACGTTTCTACGCGATCTGGCTCATCTTTCCGGGGATTGCACTCGTGGGTGCAGGTAGTAGTCGTCGCCGACGGAGGATCTTTTGGATTCTGATGCTGTGCACTTTGTTTACCCTGTTATTGCTCGTCCCGGCGTGCAGCAGCAGCAAGACTCAGCCCCCGGTTAGCGGCACTCCGGCGGGCAATTACACGATCACGGTGACGTCTGCAGGGGGAACAGATTCCAAGACGCAAACGATTGGGCTCACTGTCCCGTAGACTGCATGATTGACGAATGAGAAAGCCCACGCTCGGTGCGTGGGCTTTTTTATTGCGAAAGAAAGAGTCGAGCTACGCTCCGGCTGAGAGCTTGTGATGCCCTCGAGCCTCGGCGATGCCATATTGGCGGATCTTGTAGAGCAGTGCCTTGTAGCTGATCTGCAGAATGGCGGCGGCCTGTTTGCGATTCCAATTGGTTTGTTCCAGGGCGCGAGTGATGGCGAGAGCTTCCGCCTCATCTTTCGCCGATCGGGCAAGCGACTTCAACCCTCCGGAATCGTTCGTCCGGGAAGATTCGCCGGGGGTTCCTCCGGTACCATCGTTGCGCGGCAGAAGCTCGGAGACGGCGAGGCTTTCATCTCCCAAAATCAAGTAGCGCTTCAGGAAATTATTCAGCTCGCGCAAGTTGCCGGGCCAGGAATGATTGTGGCAGGCCTGCAGCAAATTCGGTGATAGCGGTAACGGTGGCCGGGCGTAGCGCTCAGCCATGCGAGTCATCGAGTGCTTGAGAAGAATCGGAATTTCTTCCCGGCGATCGCGCAATGGTGGCAAACTGAGGGTGAATGCGTTAAGCCGATAGTAGAGATCTTCGCGCAGCCGCTTGGTCGCGAGAGCTTCAGGGATGTTGATGTTCGTCGCCGCCAGAATGCGCACGTCGACTTTTATAACGGAGCGGCTGCCGAGCCGCGAGAACTGCTGGTCCTGCAGAACGTGGAGCAACTTGGCTTGCAGCAGCGGCGGCATCTCGCCGATTTCGTCGAGCAGGATCGTCCCTTTGTTGCAGAGTTCGAACTTGCCGGGCTTGGCGTGCGTGGCTCCCGTGAAAGCGCCAGGTTCGTATCCGAATAATTCGCTTTCCAGCAGGTCGGCAGGAACAGCGGCGCAATTTACCTTAAGGAATGTGCGATGCGCGCGGGGCGAGAGCTTATGAATCAGGCGCGCAAGAACTTCTTTGCCGGTTCCGCTCTCGCCAAGCAATAGTACTGGGATGTCAACATTGGCCACCAGTGCTGCCTGGGAGCGAATCTTACGCATGGCTGGGCTGGCGGCGATAAAAAATACGTCGTCTGCGAGCTCCTCGACTTCGCCTCCGAAGGACTGCTTGCCTTGTCCGAGGCTGAGGTCGATGACGGAATCCAATTCGGCTTTCTGAAACGGCTTGGTGAGGTAATCCTGCGCGCCGAGTTTCATTGCCTGGACGACCTTGCGCGTATCGTTCACGCAAGACAGCATGACAACCTTGGTCGCCGGCTGTTTCTGCCGCAACTGCTCAAGAGTCTGCAGGCCGTCGATGCCGGGCATGAGGACGTCAAGCAACACGAGATCAGGCTCGAGTCCTTTCTCGATCTTCTGCAGAGCTTCTTCGCCGGTGGTCGCGGTTTCGACTTTGTAGTTGTCGACTTCCAGCAGCGTTTTGATGTACCGCAGCATGCCGGGTTCGTCGTCCACCAGCAGGATCTTGGCGGTGTGCTTCATCGGTGTTTTCCTTTGCTGGCGACGGCAGCTGCCGGTTTATACGGAATCAGAAACGAAAACTTGCAACCTGCGCCAGGATCGCTTTCGACCCATATTTTACCGCCCATGCCTTGCACCAGTCGGCGCGCGATCGCCAAGCCTAATCCCATGCCTTCCTGGCTTTCGTTGCCGGGGAGGCGGAAAAAGTCGTCGAAAACTTCCAGGTGAAACTCTGCCGGAATGCCGGGTCCTGTATCTGACACGCTCACCTTGACCGAGTTCGGATGGCTGACATTCTGACGCCGCCGCTCCGAGGCGGAAGGCACCGACGCCGCGCGGCGTTCCCACATGTAAGGCTCGGCGTGCAGCCATACCGTTCCTGCTTGAGGCGTGAACTTGAAAGAATTCTCAAGCAGGTTCGATATGATGCGCTCGAGCTTGGGAGCGTCGAAAGGAAATTGCGGAACCTTATCATTGGCAAGGAAGTAGAGCGCGATTCCCTTTTGCTGAAACCGATTCGACCAGAGGCGGCAGACTCCCGACAAGCAGTCGTTGATATTGCCCATGTCGAACTGCATGCGCAAGCCGCCAGTCTCGAGTGCGCTGTAAGTCAGGAAATCTTGAATGAATTGCTGCAGGCGCTTGCCGCTGTCGCGCATATCCTGCAGTACTTCGCGTTGTCGATCACTGAGAGGACCGAGCTTCTCGCTGTGCAGGAGCTCGACGTAACCGTTCAGGATGGACAAAGGCGTCTTGAGATCGTGCGCAGCTGAGGCAAGAGCATTGGTGGTTCGTTGATGGCGTTGGTGCAATTCTTTGTATTCATGCAGCAGGTTCTCGGGAGTGGGGACATCCTCGTCAGTTCGAACGGTCGGCGGCGTCGGTTCAGCAGCGATTGCGGCATCCGAAACACACGTGTTCTTCTGGGCAGAGGTCATGAGAGTTACCACAAGGTTGACACGGGGAGAGGAAAAAAACCGCACTCAAACTTGTCAACACGGAGTGTCGGTAAAGGAAGCGTACGGTACACGCTAATCCCTTGTCAACGAAAAATGCAGCGGAATTACCCAAGTGTAGCAAAAGCTTGCACTTCCACACGGTTACTTCAAAGTTAACCACATTCGCGGGAAGCGAATAGATTACGAACACAACGCCCGAAATCGCCGGCTCTCCTAGGCGTTTGGCCGTCATTGTGGGGTTGGGGTACCGGTTTTGAGTGGAAGGGTTTGGGCCTTCTGGTAGGATTTGGCACCCGAGGTGCAGTTTGTAGTCTGGGGAGAGGCGCTTATGGAGAGGTCTGCATGAACGGGGCTAGGTCCCGAAGTGAGCGGCGGAAGTGGGCCCGGTTGCCGCTGGCGATTCCCGTTTTCGTTCGCAGTCGAGACGGAAAGGGCAAAGAATTTCTCGAATTTGCCACATCGTTGAACGTGAGCGCCGGCGGAATGCTAGTTGCGATTCGCCGTACTCTGCCTGCTGTAGCCCAGATTCGGCTAGAGATCCCCAGCGCTCCAGTGGCCGCCATGGCGCTGTTGCCGCGAGCCGCCCGAACCTTGAACGCCAAAACACTTCGTACCACCCCCGCGGATGGATACTATCTTCTCGGCCTGAAGTTTGTACGCCCCCTGGCGCTGTCTGGAAAGCCACCGGGTCGCCGGACGAAACACCTTTCAAAACTGTGAAAATATTTGCGCATAGGTTGCTAAAAAGTGTTACTCTGGCAATCAGCTCTTGGTTACCGGGGTGCCCTGTTACGTTTGACCGGTAAATTTATACTTTTCAAGTAGATAATCTCGATTTCTGAGTTTCTGCGGAGGCTGGCAGCTTTGGCTCTCTGGATGCAGGAATAGATACTCTCCCCCCAATTGGTAAATACCCACCATGACCAGCAACAGCGTAAATACACTCGTCCAGCCTCTGGGGGAGATGCCGCCCGAACAGATCGTCTTTGGGCGCACTGAGGGCATGAATGCGGTACGCGACCGCCTTAACAAACTCGCGGGCGCGAACGTTCCGGTGTTGATTCAAGGCGAAAGTGGGACAGGCAAAGACATCATTGCCCGCATGATCCACGCGGCCTCGCCCTGGCGAACCGGGCCGTGGGTGAAGGTAAATTGTCCGGCGATTCCAGGAACGCTGCTCGAAAGCGAGCTATTTGGGTACGAAAAAGGAGCTTTCACCGGGGCATACGGAGTGAAGCCGGGCCGCGTTGAAATGGCGCACCGTGGCACGCTGTTCCTGGACGAAATCTCTGAGCTTGATATGTCGCTCCAATCGAAGCTGCTGCAGCTTTTGCAAGATGGGCAGTTCTGCCGGATCGGTGCACAGGAAGACAAGAAAGTCGAAGTACGTGTGGTTTGTGCGACCAATCGCAAGCTTGAACAGGAAATTGAGAATGGCACGTTTCGTTCCGATCTGTTCTACCGCATCAATGTGGTGAATCTTCATCTTCCTGCGCTTCGCGAGAGAGCCACCGACATTCCGCAGTTAGCGGACTATTTTCTTGAGTATCACAATCGAAAGTACAATTGCCGCGCGAAGCCTCTCTCAGCCGAGATGATGACGACGCTGAAGAAATATCACTGGCCGGGCAACATCCGCGAACTGGAGAATCTGATCAAGCGGTACGTGATCCTGGGCAACGAGGAAGTGATATCCGCGGATCTGGCGCCGCGCAACAACGATTTCTTCAATACTGAGATTCCAGTGGATGGACAGATCTCTCTTAAGAAACTGACTCGCCAGGCAGTGCGCGAACTGGAGCGCAAGGTCATTCTGAAAGTGCTACAGAATCACCACTGGAACCGCAAGCAAGCGGCGCGGGCGCTAAGCATCAGTTATCGTGCCTTGTTGTACAAGATTCGAGACGCGGGCTTGCCGTCGAACCGTTCGCCGAAACCAACCCAGGCACCGCCGGAAAAAGAGATCGCCGCCGACTAGCTCTCCAAGCTTGCAATTCGGCTTCTGCTAATTGGAACACTGGCACCTGCAAAAGAATTCGTGAACCTCGAGTGCACGATTGCGAGGCGGTCGCAATAGAGAAAACCGTCATCCAAGCGATTTCTTTTCTTCGCTGATCACAGGATCGGACAAAAAAGTTGCACATGGGAAGATTCGTAGCCGGTCATTTCTGGTGCGCAGAGATTTTCACTCTACCCGGTAATTACTGTCGTATGGGGTGCATAAATACCGTAGCTGCATGAGTTTAGAGATTCTCCTGTTTGGACTCCGGGATGCACATCCCGCGATGCGCCTTTCTTAATCTCCCTCAAAAGGGTGCAATCCAAGGGTCGTTCGACCCAAAAGAAGTAACTCCTAGGAGAAGGCAAATGAAGAAACTAGTTCTGCTTGCTGTCCTGGCACTGGCCCTGCCTACGGCAGTTTTTGCCGGCAGCAGCATCGACTACAGCAACAGTGGCGGCACTCTATCAGGCTCGAACAGCGGACTCTCGCTGAGCGGGTCCGTGTTGTTTGCCGTCAACACAAATGGGGGGCTCATCACAGGTTCTAACCTGGGTAGCGTGAGCTTTGAAACAGGAGCCTTATCGAGCGGTTCGCTGCAACAGGGCGGCACGTTCGCTGCGGGCGGCTGGTTCACCATTACCGGCAACGGCAGCAACGGAGTTCCCAACGGAACCCTGTTCACGGGAACGTTTTCTGGTCCTGTGACTTGGGCTCTGACGACTCTCGCCAACGGGACTCACAACTACACATTAACTGGAGCCCTAACGGGAACCGGGTCAGGTTACTCGGCCGTCGGTGTGACTGTTCAGTTGACCATCAACACCGGCAAGGGCTTCTTTAACGGATGCACCAAGATCTCCAGTGGCGACACTAACGTGAACGTGGTCGTTCCGGAGCCAGGTTCTCTGAGCCTGCTCGGAACTGGGCTGATTGCGATGGGGGGAATGATCCGGCGCAAACTGAAAGCGTAGGACGCGTTTTACACAAATAACCCCGCCTGATGGCGGGGTTTTTTGTTGATGGAAAGTGTTCTTCGCTTAACTGCGCAGCTCCGACAATGCTTTGAGGGCGTCGGCATTATCGGGTTTAAGCTTGACCGCTTTCTCCAACTGCTGTCGCGCAAGCGACAGTTGATTCGCTTTCTGATAGGCCAGCCCGAGGTGATAGTGCAGCACGGTGTCGTCGGGAGCGCCGGCTCTTTCGTTCAGGCGTAAAGCTTCCTGGAACTGGCTGATGGCCGACCGATAAATTCCTTTCTGGTAATAGGCCCAACCCAGCGTGTCGGCAGCGTTGGGTGAATTGGGCATGCCTCGGCGCGCGGTCTGCGCCATACCCATGGCCACGTCTACATTGCCACCCTGCTGGAGAAGCACGTATGCGAGATTGTTGGAAGCCACAGGATGATCCGGTGAAACGCTGAGAGCTTGCTGGTACATGGCCTTTGCCTGATCCCAGTTCTTTTTGTTTTCGTAAAGTTCGCCGGCCAGAATGTAAAAACCTACCGCGTTTGGATTATCTTTAGCTGCTTGCAGGTATGTTGCGAGTCCCTGGTCAACCGACCCCTCCTGGATTTGCACTTTGCCGAGTTTCTCGAGTGCATCGACGTTGTTCTTGTCGAGAGCGATTGCCTTCCGCAGCGCGGCTTCAGCTCCTGCATAGTCCTTTTTGCCGTCGAAAAGCGCGGTTCCAAGCAGATCGTAGAAGCTGCTTGTGTTGGGGGATTTGGCGATCTGCGTGTTGGCCGCTGCGATGGCCTTATCGTATTGCTTCTGCGCCACGTAGGTATTCATCAATCCACTCAGGGAATCGGGAGACGACGGGTCCTTGTCCAAGGCTTGTTGATAGAGCTTTTCAGCTTCTGGGAAATGCTTCTGGGAGAGTTGTATGTTGCCGAGTTGGAAATAAGGGAGGAAGCTCTCCGGCGCTCTGTTCCTGGCCTCCTCTGCATCCTTTTCAGCAGGGGCATACTTTTGACGCGCGAGCTCGGCCAAGCTCCGAATCAGGAAACCATCCGCGGAGTAAGGTTGCGCCTGAATGATCTGTTCCGCCGTTTGCGTAACGGCATCAACCTCGCCACGGCCGATCTCAAGGCTGGCGATCTTGCGTTGGGCTTCGGTCATGTCCGGCTTGATACGCACAGCTTCGCGCCACTCCGGTTCGGCACGGTGCACGTCGCGCTGCTGTTCATATGCCAAGCCCAACTGATAGTGCGCAACGGCGCTGTTCGAATCGTTCTTCAATGCGGCCTGAAGGGATTCGACTGCTCCAGCGGCATCGTTCTGTCGAAGTTGAATTTCGCCCTTGAAGACGAGCGCGTCCACGTCATGTGGTGTCGATTTCAGAATTTCATTATTCAGCTTTGCGGCTTCATCGACCCTGTTCTTGAGAATGAGGAGCTGAATATAGTTCTTTTTGGAGAGAATGTCCTTCGGATGGTCACTGTACAAAGACCCATACTCAACCACTGCTTTGTCCAGATCGCCGATTGCGAAGTAATAATCGCCCAGCATGCGATAGCCTTCAGGACGATCGGGAAGATCCTTCTTGGTCTGGCGAAGAAAGGACTCCGCTTCGTCTCTCTTGCCTTCCTGCATTAATAGGCGAACGAATGCGGCGCGAGGCGAGTAGTCTTTGGGATTGATGTCGATGGCATGCTTGAACTGCTGTTCTGCCTCGGGCAAGCGATTGTGAGACTGGTAAAAGCCGCCGAGAGCCAGTTGAGCATTCATCGCCTTGGGATCAGCTAGGACGGCTTTCTTGAAGTTCGCTTCAGCTTGATCGATCATATTCGAGCGCAGCTGCAACAAAGCCAGCAGAAGATAAGACTCCGAACGGCTGGGATCAAGCGCGATGGTCCGTTGTACTTCCTGCATGGCTGCGGTGAAGTTGTTCTGGGCGGCGTAGTAATTGGCCCAAGCCTCATGGGTTTCGGGATTGTTTGGCTGTTTCTCCAGTAGCAGGTCGAGGTTGGCCTTGGCTTGCTTGAAGGCTTCTAACGAAATGGAGCCATCAGGATTGCGCACCGTCACGAGCATGTTCGCCAAGTCCGTGTGGGCGCGATAGTTTTCCGGATTGAGTTCCACAGCACGGCTCAGTTCCTGGTAGGCCCGATTGCTGTCACCGAGTTTCAGGTACGCCTGGCTGAGTTTGTAGTGCGCCTCAGCGAATCGTGAATCGATCTGCGTGGCATTGGCATATTGGATCGCAGCCTCGCGGTACTTGCCCTCAGCGAAGTATCTTTCCCCACTATCAAAGAACTTCTGCTTACGAACATTGGGGTCGCGCGAACACGCGGTTGACAGGGCAAGTAAAAAAGAACTCAGGATGAGCAGGCGCACAGTCGTGGAGCGACTCATGTTGTTTCTCCGATGAGGGATACAGGGCAATGACAAAACATCTGGTTTTGGTAATACATCGATCTTAACTGTAGAGGAACCGGTCAGAGGAATTACCGGAGTCACTGGCAGTTGACCAAATTGCGACATCGGGGTCTTCTCAGCGCGGAATGTAGTTATCCAATTGAGGGAGAATGCGATCGGCGAACGGGAGCAGTCGCTGCATCGCAGCGTCCGCATTCTCGCCCGGCGAAATGGCGGTCCTCAGCCTGACGAGGGAGCCGTCACTGCGATTCATCCGGATTGAGTCGGCGACCAGGTAATACTTGGCCCAATATTCGCTGGCCACGCCACGATCGTGTGCCCAGTACCAATACAAAACAAGCTGTCGGGAATCGCCCTTGGCGATCACATAACGATTCACCGGAAAGGGCGGGTGATTCGGCACAGACAGCGTCATGCGGCCGGACTGCACCGGCGCCCAGCCGGCTCCCGGTAAACAGTTCTTGGGAGAATGGATTGTGTCCCCGGCGCGCTGGCTCGGGAAGTAGGCGATAAAGAGATCTACAGGGGGCCGGGTGGTTTGTTCATCGCGGTAAACCCGCAGGAGAAAATCGCCCGGGCCCAGCACCTGAAGGGCATCTTCATCAATGGCGACATCAGTTCCCTCCCAGCTTCCGAGTTGCTGTGGAAAGGACTGCAGCGTCTGGCGCGGAGGGAACACCTCCCCGCGCGTTCGAGCCTGCAGAAAGATCGCGGTGATGATCAGCAGAAGAGCGATGGGGAGAAAACGCGCGATGGACCCGGTCATTCCTTTGCTCCTGCCTTCTCCAAAATCATACTCATCAAGCTATGCAAGGCGTAAAGCATCACCAGAGAAATCACGAAGATAATCCATCCCCATGAGGCGTGGAAATAGCCCTCCGCCTTCTCCGGGTCCCAATATTGGACGAGCAATCCAGTTCCAATGATGCGCACGCTGTTTGCCGCTACAGCAATGGGGACGGAGGCGAAAGCCAGCACCCACCGCACCCAAAGCCGTTTCTCCATTAGATATCCGTAGATGATCGCCAAAGCAACCAGCGACATCAGCGACCGGATCCCACTGCAAGCTTCAGCCACTTCCAACGCCATGGCTGGGAGGTTAATGACGTTTCCCTCCCGCAAAACGGGCACTCCGAGCAGTGGCAATATCAGGCCGGAGACTCGCGACGCCAGCAATTGCAGGGGAAAAGTGATCTGATTGAAGATGATCGTCGGAATCGGGATCATCAGGATCAGGAACGCCCAGGGAAACAGCAGGGCTCGGAAATAGATCCATCCGCCGAACAGAACAATAAGGCCCGCCAGGAGAATCAGCAGCGAGGAGCGGGAAAGGAATAATTCCGCTCCCAATTGGCCCATGACGAGAGTGCACATTGCAAGTGCTGCAATCGGCAAGCCAGACCATGATGGACGTAGCGGAAGTTGGGCAAGGTTTTGCCGCTCTTGCCAGATGATTAGAGCGGAAAAGAGCGGCACGAAAAACCCATGAGAGAAATTGGGGTCATGCCACCACTGGCCAACCAGGTGTACCAGGATTGACCGGTAGAGCCAAAGAATGATTCCAGACAGGATTATGAGCTGCCAGAGGGGCACCACCCGCAGAGCGCCAACCTCCCGGCGCACACTCGAAGTGTCGGATTGCAGGATGGTGCTCACGATCCGGGAAATGTCAAGTGTCGGGGGATAGCTCAGGATAAGCCAGTAGGGTAGGTTTGCGCAATGAGCACCCGAGAATGTCCCACCTTCAAGAACCCAGCTCAACGAGGCACGGATATGTATCGAAGGCGTCGCGACCTCCAATTTTGGAGTTGTGGCGAAAGACGTCGCCAGGTTGTTTTACGGCGACAATTGTCCATGGTTCCTATAATGAGGCCCAAAAACCTCAGTTTCCGCCTGGGGAAATCTGAGTAAGATCGCGATGGCCCCCATCTTGGTAATCGATCCCTTGATTACAGCGGTAACGACACGGAAACCCCGAAGGACTTTATTCTGCAAGGGCCGCGAGGACTTTGGGGACTAAGCGGTTTTCGCGCCCAAGCCGAGGCCGGTGCAAGTGAGAAAAGTTTTTCCCACAGTTGCTATCCTGAGTATAGATGCTAGGGTAATCTAAGATCTGAAGTATCCCCTTCTGAAAGAGGTGTTTTGTAGTGTAAGTTGTTGAAAAATAAGCACGATTACGGATTATCGGTCTTGGGGAAGTGGAATCTGGAGGTTCGGCGGGTGTCTTGCTCTTGTTCAGTCTACAGACCGACTGGGGTTCGACCCTGGTGAAACCACAGGAAGGGCAAAAATGGGCAAATCATCCCTAGGTTGGGACGGTGGGCCGATTCCCGTCAACTGCGAAATGGCGATCGAGGGAATTGTGACAAAATTCGTGGAAGGTGCCAGCGCGAGCATGCGCCCGGTGGAAGCGGTTATCCGGGAACTCGCTCAAAGCGACGTGCCTGTATTGCTGCTGGCCGAGCGCGGTGCTGGCAAACATGCCACTGCACAGCGCATCCATGACCTCTCTCGGCGAAGTGCGCAGCCTTTCCGGAGGCTTCTGTGTTCCACCCTCAAGCCTGAGGATCTCGAGAAGTTTTCAGGCCAAAATCATGAGTGCGCGGGGACGATTTTCCTGGAGGAATTGGGGGATCTGAACGGGGATTGCCAGGCATATGTGCAGACCGTGCTGTTGCAGCGGGCTGGCAATCACACCGAGAGCGTCAAGGCGAGATTCATCTGTGGCAGCGCTCGGGACCTGGAACTCGAAGTCAAAGCGCGACGCTTGCGTGAGGACCTTTATTACCGCATAAGCGGAGTGTGCCTGCGTCTTCCGCCGTTGCGTCAGCGCAAGGAAGACATTCCGATTCTGACAGAGGAGTTTCTCGCCAAATATGCCCAGGAATTCCGCCGACCGATTCCTGCCTTGAGTAAAGAAACCCGGCGCCTCTTTCAGGATTATTCCTGGCCGGGGAACCTGCACGAATTGGAAGCGGCGGCGCGAATCCTTGTCGCACTGGGTGATGAGCACTTGGCCATGGGTGGACTGCGGGCTCTGCTGCAGAAGGCGCCGGCGGCGCGCAATGGCCGAAGGATGTCTTTGAAAGCTGCCGCGAAGGCGGCGTCTCATGAGGCGGAGAAGGAACTTATTCTGAGAGTCTTGACGCGCACGCGGTGGAATCGGCGGCGAGCGGCGGAGGAACTCCAAATCAGTTATAAAGCATTGCTCTACAAGCTGAAACAAATTGGATATGAGGGTTATGGAGCGTCGTAAGTGCATGGAGAATCTATGAAGAAAGTGATCCATCTGGCAGTGCTGCTGGGGATGGGTTTTTTCGCGAGCGCGATGCTGTCGCAGACGCAGCAGGCGGCGAGCACTGCATCGAAGTCCGAGAACTCTAACAGCGCCAAATCGAGCGACGAGGTGCAAGCGTCCAATGTTGCGCCGGACTACGTGATCGGATCGGACGACACTCTGCATATCTCTGTGTGGAAAGAGCCGGATCTCACCGAGACTTTACCGGTTCGTCCCGACGGGAAGATCTCCATGCCGCTGCTGAATGACATCACGGCCGCGGGGTTAACCCCGTTGCAACTTCGGGACACGATCACGGAACGGCTCAAGAAGTACATCGCCGATCCTCGGGTCACGGTGGTGGTGACCGGAATGAACAGCAGGAGGGTCTTTGTCACGGGAGAGGTTACGCACACTGGCCCCATGACGTTACTGCCGCACATGACTATGTTGCAGGCGTTGGCGCAGGCTGGCTTTACGCAGTTCGCCAATCCCAAAGCGATCTACCTGCTCCGCAACGATAAGGGTAAGCAGCAGAAGTTGCCCTTTAACTACAAGGAAGTCGTGAAGGGAAATCATCCGGAGCAAAACATAGAGTTGAGGCCGGGTGACACGATTGTGGTGCCTTAAGGAAGAGCGATGAACAGACGCCAAATTGTAGGAATCGTAGGCATGATGCTGTTCGCGCTTGGTGTGGTTGGGGCGCAGGACAATGCGACGCCGTCTTCTGACTCGCCGGCGCCGCAGCAACCGGTCCCCGCTTACGGGCAGGAGAATGCGCCGGCACCGATTAATGAAAATCCGCCACTTTCCGGCCTGGATTTGCCGTCCCTGCAGGAGCATGCAGCCCCGTTGAGTTATTTGCAACCAGGAGCGACGTTCAGTGAATCCGGGAGCACCAACATCGGAAACACTCTCGGCGGAACTAGCTTCGGTTCCATTACGCGTGGTCTGGGAACCCTGACGCTGAAAAGACTGTGGAGCCATTACGATCTCGCGCTCGACTACATGGGCGGAGCTGCCTACTACAACAAAGGGGGGATCGGATGGAGGCAACTGCAGGATCTCGGAATTGCCCAGAAGATAGAATGGAAGCGCGGCCAACTCTCTTTGCGCGATAACTTCAGCTACCTTCCAGAAGGTAATTTTGGAGCCGGCAACGGTTCGCTCGGCTCCACCGGTATCGCCGGTATAGGCAGTGTCCCTGGCGGATTCTTGTCCGGCGGAAATGCACTTGGGGCTTTTGGACTCACACCGCGAATTCTGAACGTGAGCCTGGCTGAAGTCTCTGAGAACCTAAATCCTCGGTCGGCGGTAACCGCTGCGGGAGGATACTCATTCACCCATTTCTATGGGAACGATTTTAGCGGTGCATCTTTCATTGGTAGTTCGCAAATCTCCGCCCAGACAGGTTACAACCGGAGCCTCACTCCGCACACGCAGATCGCGGCAGTTTACGGATACCAGGGATTCGACTTCAGCGTGCTGGGCACGGCGTTCCACTCGCACGTGATCCAAGGCATGTTCGGCCATCGCATCTCAGGCAGGATGGATCTGTTGTTGGGCGCCGGTCCGCAAGTCATAGTAGGCACGAGTCCAGACACAAAAATCGGAGTCGCGGCCCAGGCTCGCCTCCGTTATCGGTTCTCGAGGAGTTCCCTCGATCTGAGATACGAGCGCTTTGTAACCAGCGGCGGTGGATTATTTGCGGGAGCTCAGACAGACATGGTCCGCTTTGGCGTCGAGCATCCCTTATCGCGTGTCTGGAGTTTATCTACGGATCTAGGAGTGACCCACAACAATCGCTTGCGACCATTGACTCCGGAACAGATCATTGCATGCCTTAGCGGTTCTCAAGGTTCCCAGAACGCCTGTCCGGCCAGCAACGCGACAACCTACATCAGCGGTTTTGCGGGAGCCGCATTGCACCGCCATTTCGGCCGAGAATTCCACGGATTCTTGAGTTACCAGTTCAACGATCTGGCGTTCGACCAGTCTTTCTGTATATCCGGTGCGCCTTGCGATCGCATCTCGACTCGACACGTAGTGACTTTTGGACTGGATTGGACCCCCCGGCCAATCCGCATCGACTGATTACAGGCCGTGCGAGCCGGCCACAGGCGTGGCGGGGCAGCGGCCAGATTGGACGTAAGGAAATGATTACAAATCGTGAAATGACCATGCAGGACTATACGGCGATGTTCCGCCGCCGGGCGACGATTATCCTGATTCCTGCGCTGCTGGCCCCGTTGGCGGGGTTTCTGATTTCATACGCCTTCCCGGCCAAGTACACCTCGCAGTCCGTGGTCCTGATCGAGGGGCAGAAGGTTCCCGAATCAATGGTGCAGCCGGTTGTCTCCTCGGATTTAACCGCTCGGGTGTCGACGTTGCAGCAGCAGGTTCTGGCCGAAAGCAAATTGCGGCCTCTCGTACAGCGGGTCTTCCCAGGGAAGAGTCCAGCTGAGGTCGGAGCCATGATCGACTCAATACGGGCAAATATGGCGATTGAACCTGTGCCGTCCGACCTGCTGAGCATCGGTACACCTGGTAAAGGCAAGAAGCCGAATACCAGTCCCTTCCCAGGCTTTTACGTGAAATACACAGCTCCAAACGCACGTGAGGCCCAACTGATCTGCAACGAACTTACCACGTTGCTGGTGGATGAAAACTCAAAACAGATGGCTGATGCGGCCGCCGGTACATCCGAAGTGCTGAATCGCGGTATCGAAGATGCCAAGAACAACCTCGACAGCATGGACGCGAAGCTGGCGGAGTTCAAAAAGCAGTACGTGGGGCAACTCCCGGGCGATGAAGAGAGCAATCTGAAGATCCTGACCGGATTGAACTCGCAACTCGAGTCGAATACCCAAACGTTGAACCGTGCGCAACAGGACAAGGCATACACCGATTCGATGCTGTCTCAGCAGTTGGCAGCGTGGAAGAGTTCGCAAAATTCCACGAACCCTGAGACCCTGCAGAAGCAGCTCTCCGATCTTCAATCGCAGCTACTTCAGCTGAAGTCGAAGTACACCGATGATCATCCCGATGTGATCAAAACAAAGGCAGACATTGACGGCGTGAAAAAGAAGTTGGCCGATATCAATAAGGATTCCGCGGAGAGCACGGAGGACAGCAACGAAAAAGGCTCGGCGACGGAACCGGCCGACATCCGTCAGTTGCGGTTGCAGCTTCACCAGTACGGAGAACTCATCACCGCCGCGACCCGCGATCAGAAGCGCTTGCAGCAGGAAATCTCTGTCTATCAAGGACGGATCTCACTGAGTCCCGCTGTGGAAGAACAATACAAGGAGTTGACTCGCGACTATGACAACGCGCAGAAGACATACGAAGACCTGCTGACTAAGAAGAGCTCTGCAGATCTGACGGTGAAGATGACCAATCAGGCCGTGGGTGAGCGGATGTTTCCACTCAACGCCGCCGACCTACCCGATCGCCCAAGCTTCCCCAATCGGCTGATCTTCGCCTTGGGCGGACTGGCGGCCGGGCTTGCGGTAGGGATGGGGATCTCTCTTCTACTCGAATTGAAGGACAACTCGATTCGGAACGAGCGTGATGCCGAAGCCGTTCTGGAACTGCCCACTCTGATTGCGGTGCCTTGGGTAGGAGTTACCGCGGACACAAACGGTAAATTCAAGTTCTGGCAGCGTAAGAAAGCGGTAGAGGATGGGAGTGCGGTGGTGAGAGCGTAAGCGTCATCGACTCCAGGAAATATCATGTACAAAGAGTTTTACGGACTAAGAGCGAACCCGTTCAACGTTAATCCCGACCCGCGTTATCTGTTTCTGACGCGGCACACGGAGGAAGCGTTGGCCTGCCTGACGTACGGCATACAGAGCCGCAAGGGCTTTGTGCTGTTGACTGGCGAAGTGGGAACAGGGAAGACCACTCTGATTAACAAGCTTCTGGAGTGGCTGCGGCTGCAGCAGGTGGCAACCGCCTTCATTTTCAATTCACGGCTGAACGTGCCTCAGTTCCTTGATTACATGATGGCCGACTTCGGAATCCCGTGCGATTCCCGGGCCAAAAGCCAGGTCCTGCTGCGTCTCTATAACTGGCTGCTCGATCGTTATCGGGCGGGAGAAACGGCGGTACTCATCGTGGACGAGGCGCAAAACCTATCGGATGAGGTGCTGGAAGAGATTCGCATGCTCACGAACCTGGAGACATTTACCGAGAAACTGCTCCAGATCGTGCTCGTGGGGCAGCCTGAGCTGGAACAAAAATTGAAGCAGCCGCAACTTCGGCAGCTGCGGCAGCGTCTAACACTCCGCGCAAAGACCCACCCTTTGACTCTTGACGAGACCAAAGCTTATGTCCTGCAGAGATTGCGGATCGCGGGATCAAACGGGCAACAGATTTTCACGCCCGAGTCATTGGTATCGATACATCGGTACTCAACCGGCATTCCGCGCGTCATCAACCTGCTTTGCGAGCATTGCCTGGTGAGTGCGTTCGTGGATCAGCAGAAGTTGATCGAGCCCGGGGTAGTAGATGCGGTGGCGCGCGATTTTGATCTGGGCGATAACACTTCATCGGGTGCAATGACGATAGCTCCGCCCAGCAGCAATGGAAACAAGTTCGACTTAGTGGATGCGTTGCGTTCTCTGGCGACTTTAGCCGACCGGTTACGACAGGAAGAGAAAGAAACCTCCCCAGTGAAAGGAAACTATGAGCCGAATTCATGAAGCGCTGAAGAAAGCAGAACAAGAACGGGCGAGTACCCAAGGGGGGGGAACTCCGACCAGCTTCGCGACAACTCCGGTGGCCGATGCCCATGGGTACGAGGAAATCGAGGGAGCTCGGATCTCTCCCAATTTGGGGATGCCCGACCTTGGCGGTCCGTCCAGCCTGGAAATGCTGCTGGCCCGCTGCCCGCAGACGGGGTGGAATCCAGATCTGCAAACCATGCTGTTCATGAACGGGAATGACAGTGCAAAGGGAACCGAGGAGTACCGCACCTTGAGGTCGCGGTTGTACCACATAAGGGAGAAGATGCCGCTCAAGAAGCTGCTGGTGACCAGCGCTCTTCCCAAGGAAGGCAAATCGTTCACTTCGGCAAATCTCGCACAAGTGATGGTCCGGCAACATGGCCGGCGGGCATTGCTGATCGATGCCGATTTGCGCGGACCACGCTTGCACCAGATGCTGGGCGCGCCGAAGGGTCCGGGTCTCGCAGAGTACCTCTTGGGAAAAGCCGATGAAGCGTCGGTGATTCAACGTGGGCCCATGGAGGGACTGTTCTTCATGGCGAGCGGTGATTCCATTGAGGATCCCGCGGAGATGGTTGCGAGCAGCAGGCTGAAGGTGCTCTTGCAACGCGTCGAACCTGTGTTTGACTGGATCATCATTGATTCGCCTCCGGCAATCCCGGTTTCCGATGCCAGCGTACTGGCTAAAGCCTGTGACGGCGTGCTTATGGTCGTGCGTTCCAACTCAACGCCTTCCGACGTAGCGCGGAAAGCGCGCATGGAGTTCCCCGACCAGATGCTGGTGGGCGTAGTGCTGAACGGAACCGATAGAGACGAAGCTGAGTATGCCCGCTATTACTACGAGTCGTACGAAAAGAAAATATCCCCGACCCAGTCTTAGGGAGAAATTCAGTGATCCGGCTCTTCCGAGTGTATTACCCGTTTCGTGCTCTCGTGCTGCTGGCGGTTGAGGCCATGATTGTCTGGTTGTCGTTCGTCCTTGCGACCACCCTGCATAATCAGGAGAACTGGTGGCTTCTGCTCAATGTAGAGGGCGGATACCTGAAGATTCTGGGCGTGACTGGAGTGGTGTTGCTGTTATCGCACTGGTTCGATCTTTATGACACGTCGCTGCTGGGCGCCAAATGGGATCAGATCTTCCGCATTTTAAAGGTGCTGGGCTTTGTGGCTCTCGGTCTTTCCGCGGTCGGTTTTGTGTTTCCTCGGTTCCTTCCCGGCAATGGATCGCTGCGCACCGGGATCATCATTCTGATATTCACGCTTTTTCTGTGGCGCATCGCGTACTCGTGGATTGTGCATCAGCCGTATTTTTGCGAGAGAGTGTACGTGCTGGGCACGGGAGAGCGGGCGCAGCGGTTGCTGAATGGTTTGCGGCAGCCCGGGCTGGGGATCGAGGTTGCAGGGTGGACAGGGAATGTCGAAGGCGAACTGACGCGAGAGTCGGTGGCGTCCCACTTGATGTCAATCGTGCACGAGCGGGGCGTGCATCGGGTGATTGTGGCCATGCCCGATCGTCGTGGCACACTTCCCGTTGAGGAATTGCTTGTTCTTCGGTTGAAGGGGGTGAAGGTCGAAGAGGCCACCTCCTGGCTGGAGAAGATTACTGGGCGGATCGAAGTTGAACTATTGAATCCCAGCTGGCTGATCTTCGCCGAAGGGTTCCGCTTCAGCACCTTCAACCGCGTCTTGCGCCGGTTCCTGAACTTTACGGCAGCGCTGATCGGACTCATCTTTGCGTTGCCGATTATCCCGCTGGTCGCGGTAGCCGTTAAGTTGAGTTCCCCAGGACCAATCTTTTATCACCAGAAGCGAGTCGGGCGGGGTGGAATCACGTTCTATTGCCACAAGTTCCGCACCATGCGGCAGGATGCGGAGGCTGATACCGGTGCGACCTGGGCCACCGACAATGATCCGCGGATTACGCGAGTGGGTAAATTCCTGCGCACGTCGCGCCTGGATGAGATTCCCCAGCTATGGTGCGTGCTGAAAGGAGACATGCACTTCGTAGGGCCCCGTCCCGAGCGTCCCGAATTTGTGGAATCGCTTAACAAGGACATTCCCTATTACTACGTTCGCCACACCGTGCGGCCCGGGATTACGGGCTGGGCCCAGGTTCAATACAAGTATGGCAACACGAAGGAAGATGCCCTCGAGAAACTGCAGCACGATCTCTTCTACATCAAGAACGCTTCGGTGGGTTTGGACTTCTGGATCGTTTTTCAAACCGTGAAAATTGTGCTGCTGGGGCGGGGGGCGAAATGACAGCAGCAGAACCGGATTACCAGATCAGCAGCATACCTTTCGGGACGCGAAGAACGGAAGAAGTTGCATGAGGTACTTATTCTGGCTGGCGGCCGGGCTCATCGCCTACACGTACTTGGGGTACGCCGGCTGGTTGCGCTTACGGATGCTTTGGCGTTCAAGGCCGGTCCAACGCGGCTCGTCTATTCCGTTGGTGTCGATTGCGATGGTTGTACGCAACGAGGAGCAGGTTCTGGAGAACAAGCTGCGGAATTTGATGGGGCTCGACTATCCCGTGGATCGGTGCCAGATCGTTGTTGTATCGGACGGGTCCACCGATCAGACGGAGAGTATCCTCCGGGCCTACGGTAACGATGCGCGAATCCATATCGTTTTGAACCAGTTGGCGCAAGGCAAAGCGTGCGGATTGAACGATGCGATTGATGTGGCCCAGGGAGAGATTGTTGTGTTCACGGATGCGCGCCAGATGATTGAAGCGCAAGCCGTCCGGCTTCTGGCGGGAAATTTTGCTGATCCCGAAGTTGGATGTGTCAGCGGGGAACTGATGCTCGGCGACGCTGGCCAAGTAGAGAGCAGTCAGGGATTGAGTCTTTACTGGCGCATCGAGAAGCTAGTTCGGAAACTGGAGGCCGCCTCAGGATCGGTCGTCGGAGCAACCGGGGCTCTGTACGCGGTCCGCCGAGAACTGCTGACACGAGTTCCGCCGGGAACTATTTTGGACGATGTCTATCTTCCGATGCAGGTTGTACGCCAGGGTAAGCGGGTGGTCTTAGACGAACGTGCAAGGGCATGGGATCATCCCAACCTCGGAACCGAGCGGGAGTTCGCACGCAAAGTCCGCACCCTGAGCGGCAATTATCAGTTACTGCAACTCGCGCCCTGGTTGTTGAGTGCCAGCAACCCGATCCGATTTGAGTTTGTGAGTCACAAACTTTTGCGACTCGCAGTTCCGTTCGCGCTGGTGGTCTTGCTAGCGGCATCGTTCGCAGTCCGGGGTCCGTTTTACCGGGTTGCTCTGATTCTACAACTCGTTTTCTATTCACTGAGCGTGCTAGCAATTGGCCGATGGGTAAAGGGCGGGATCCTGGCGCGTGTGGCCGACGCAGCCGGCACTTTCGTGCTGTTGAATGGTGCAGCGGTTGTGGCCTTGGCGAACTTTGTGGGCGGGAGACGAACGGCATGGACCCGGTGAGCGGGCACATGCGAGACCGGCAGGGAGTTGATTTGCAAGAGCGGAAATTCATGAACGGGCAGAGTACCTGGGCGAAAGGTAAAGAGGAATCCACGGGCTGGATGGCGCGAGCTCGAGCCGTCGCCACACGGGGACGCCGCCCTTTTGTCTATGGCGCGCTTATTACATTCTCCGTTCTCTACTATTTCCGGCCCGAGGATTTCATTCCCGGACTGAATTACATTCCGATGGCGCGGATCGCCGGGGGAATCGGAGCAGTGGCGCTCGCCGTCGGAATGATGAGTGGCGGGAGGGCTAAGGTACCACATGTGGTGAAGATACTGTGGTTGCTACTCTTGCAAATGGCTCTGTGCGTCCCGTTCGCGTTGTGGCCGGGCGGGGCATTTTCGAGGGTGTTTGAGAATTTTGACAAAGCAGTCATTGTTGCCATGCTGATTGGTATGACTGTCGTCACTACCTGGGAACTCCGAAAACTGCTCTGGATTCAGGTCAGCGCAGTGGCAATGGTGACCATCGCTTCCATCCTGCTCCTTCATTTCAGAGATGGCCGACTCGAGGGAATCCAGAAAGGCATTCTCGAAAACCCTAACGACCTGGCGATCAGCATCGCCATCAGCTTTCCGATAGGGTTTGCCTTCATGCTGCATGCACGGGGATTCAGGAAGGTGCTCTGGGGAATTGCGCTGGTGTTTATGGCACTGGGTGTAGTTCTGACATATTCGCGAAGCGGGTTATTGGCTCTTATTCTCAGCCTTGCAATTTGTGTGTGGGAGTATGGAATTAAGGGAAAGCGCCGTTTCATTGTGGTGATTACAGCCCTGGCGTTGGTCATCGGTATGGGCGCAGCAATGTCGACCGCGCACTACCGAGCCCGCGTAGAAAGTATTTTTATGGGGAATATTGAAGGGTCAGGCGACAAGGGCTCCCTGGAAGCGAGGAAAGCTCTGTTGAAAAAGAGCCTTATGGTCGCGGCAACCCATCCCCTGTTTGGAGTGGGTCCAGGTTGCTTCCTGCTGGTGGACCAAGGATGGGTCGTCGCCCACAATAGTTACACGGAACTCGCCGCGGAAGCCGGTTTTCCCTCTCTTATCCTTTTCCTTTGGGCAGTCGGAGCATCATTGAAGAACATTGCCCTAGCGCGAAAGTCGACACACTATAAGGAAGATCCGGAGTTCAGACTCTTCACGCAAGCTTTGTGGACCGGAATGGTGGCATATCTCATGGGGGCATGTTTCGCCTCCACAGAATACAATTTGTATCCGTATTTCATGATGGCATACACCTGCGCGATGGTGCGGATCAGCAACCAAACGCTTGCGGACCCGGCGCAGGGTCGTGAACAAAGACAGCTCAATAGAACAAGTTATGACCGAATCCCTCAACCACAACTCATTTCAGGTCGCTGACGAGGTGTTGGCAGTACTCGTTTGTCTTTCCTGTCGAGGGCGATTGGACCAACGGGATGGCGAGTTGGTGTGTACCGAATGCGGCCATAAGTATCCCTGCGTCAACGGTGTCATTCGTTTTGTAGACGCTCAACAATACGCTGGCAGTTTTGGTTTTCAGTGGCACGTGCACGCCCAGACGCAATTGGACACGAAGGAGAGTGATCGTTCCGAGCGAGCCTTCCGGAGACGCACCGGTTTCCGCCCGGAGGACCTCGCGGGCAAACTCGTGCTCGATGTGGGATGCGGTATGGGTCGTTTTGCAGATGTCGCAACGCGCTGGGGAGCGCACGTAGTAGGTGTAGACCTAAGTCTAGCTGCGGAGGTTGCGGCCCGCAATCTGGCAGATCGCAACGCGACGATATTTCAGGCAGATGTTTTCCAGCTTCCGTTTGCCCCAGGGAGCTTCGACTTCATTTACAGCATCGGGGTCCTGCATCACACGCCTGATTGCGAGCGGGCGTTCAAGATTCTGCCGGGACTGCTGAAGCCCGGTGGGCGAATCGCCATCTGGCTCTACAGCGGATACAACAAGTGGTACAAAATGAGCGACGTATATCGCAAGGTGACGAGGCGAATGTCGCCGAAGTTGTTGCATAAGTTGTGCTGGGGTGTAGTGCCGCTCTATGGCATTCATCAGGTGCTGAAGAAAATTCCGCTGGTGGGCCGCCCAGCGAGCAGCGCGCTGGCCTATATGATCCCGATGGCGCATCACCCGGATCGCACTTGGCGGATTCTTGATACGTTTGATTGGTACTCTCCGTGGTACCAGTCGAAGCATACGTACGAGGAAGTATTTCGGTGGTTTGAGAGTTGCGGGCTCGAGGATCTGCGAGTGATCGAACAACCCATTGCGGTGCAGGGGAGAAGGCCTCTCTCCCAAGAACTCGGCAAGGCTCAAGACGAAAAGGAGATTGGCCAGTGTGTGGAATAGCGGGCATTGTCGGCAAGCGGGGCGACGTCATCGAAGCCGCTGACGTGCACCGGATGTGTCAGACGATCGTCCACCGCGGCCCCGACGACGAAGGGGTCTACGCCCAAGGACCTGTCGGGCTCGGGATGCGTCGGCTCAGCATCATTGACCTGGCTGGCGGGAAGCAGCCCATCCACAACGAGGACCGGACTGTCTGGGTTGTCTTCAACGGGGAGATCTACAACTTCCCGGACCTACGCCGCGAACTCGAGTCGCGGGGGCACCGTTTCTATACCCACAGCGATACCGAGGTCATCGTCCATCTCTATGAAGAGAGTGGCGCCGATTGCGTTAAGAAATTGCGTGGCATGTTCGCCATCGCGCTTTACGATGAGAGGCAAGACACTCTTTTGCTAGCCCGCGACCGTCTCGGAAAGAAGCCGCTCCACTACGCTGTGCACGAAGACAGAATCTTCTTCGGTTCTGAGATCAAGACGATCCTCGCGGTTCAGCCGGAACTCGCCGAAATCGACCACGAGGGACTCCTGCAATACTTCTATTTCGGATACATCCCTGACCCCTGCACGGCGTTTCGCGGCATCCGTAAACTGCCCGCCGGGCACCTGATGGAGTTTCGCAACGGCGAGATCAAAATCCGCCAATACTGGAATCTGCCGCCGTACGGCACGCATGCCCCGATTAATGAACCGGAATGTCTGGAAGAGTTGGAGCGGCGCCTTCAGGAAGCGGTTCGCATAAGGTTGATCAGTGATGTGCCGCTAGGTGCATTGCTGAGCGGCGGAGTGGATTCTTCGATCATTGTCGCACTCATGGCTCGTGAAAGCACGAAACCGGTGCAGACTTTTTCCATCGGGTTTCGTGAAGAGAAGTTCAACGAAGCGGAATACGCGCGTCAGGTCGCAGAGCGGTTCGGCACAGATCATCACGAACTCGTCTTGGATCCCGATCTTGAGGATACGTTGACCTATCTGTCAGGAATGCTTGAAGAGCCTTTTGGAGACTCTTCCATGTTGCCGACCTACTATGTCTGCCGGATGGCCAGGCAGCAGGTGACCGTCGCCTTATCGGGGGATGGTGGCGATGAGTTGTTCGCCGGGTACGACCGCTATTTGACGGCGATGGGGCGCCCGAAGTTCGATCCACTGCAGCGCTGGCTTGGGCCTCTATACCGGGAATGGATACACGGGCTCATTCCTGGCGGAACCTACGGGAAGAATCTGGTGTGGAACGCCTCGCTCAATGACCGCGATCGTTACTTGGACGCGCTGTCATTCTTTCCGGCGCTGCACCGAGAACGCGATCTGTTCACGCAGGAGTTTTTGCAGAATGCAAAGGCTCTTCCCAACCCGCTCTCGCAATGGCAGCGCTTGTACGATGAGGCCCCTGCAAATGATCGCCTGAGCCGCCTACTCTATCTCGACACCAAGACATATTTGAACGGAGATATATTGGCCAAGGTGGATCGAATGAGCATGGCTACCTCTCTCGAAGTACGAGTGCCCATGCTGGACCACGAATTCGTCGAGTGGGTGACCACCCTGCCGGTCGAATGGAAGTTTCGCGCCGGGGCCCGAAAGCACATTCTGAAAAAACTTGCGGAGCGGGTGGGGGTTCCATCGAACGTGGTGCATCGGAGAAAACAGGGATTTCAGTTGCCGCTGGTGGAGTGGATGCGGAATAAAGATAAGGAGAAGTACTGGAATATTCTCTTGGAGGAGCGTACATTGCAGCGCGGGTACTTTAAGCCGGCAATGGTTCAGGCTCTGATCGAGGAACATGTCCGGGGGCGCCGCAACAGGTCCGGAATGTTGTGGCGCATGTTGGTTCTGGAATTGTGGCACAGGAACTTTGTGGAGGCTGGATCCCGTTGGAATGAACCGCGCCGCGCTCCTGAAATAAGCAACAGGGAAGTGCGCATGCCGGTGTCCCCACCAGAAGCGGCGTCACGGGCAGGAGTTCGCGCGGGCTGAGTTTGCACTCCTCCGTTAGCCATCATGTCGGAGACGATCTCTTCCACCCGCGAACAGACGACGCCGCGTAGTCTGGCGCCAGTGTTTGTCCTGGGGTGTGTGCGGTCGGGAACCACGTTGCTGTATCACATGCTGTTGTCGGCCGGAAATTTTGCGGTGTACCGCACCGAATCTGCGGTGCTGAACCTGCTTGAGCCGCGGTTCGGAGATCTTTCCGTCGCGCGCAACAAAGAGCGGCTGTTGAAGGGCTGGTTCGAAACCAGACTTTTTACTGAGACTGGCCTTGAACGTGAATCGATTGCAGCCAAGGTTATGGACGAGTGTAGGAACGGAGGCGACTTCCTGCGCCTCGTCATGTCAGAGGTCGCGCGGAAACAAGGCGTGCAGCGCTGGGCGGACACGACACCCGAACATCTGCTGTATCTTCCTCGCATCAAGGAAACGATTCCTGAGGCGCTGATCATTCACATTATTCGTGACGGGCGGGACGTCGCACTCTCGACCGACAAACAAGGATACATACGCCGCTTACCATGGGACCGCACGCCGACAAAAATGGCGGCCGGCCTGTACTGGGATTGGATGGTCGCGACGGGGCGGCGGTACGGACGCGATCTTGCGGAGGACTATATTGAGGTGCATTTCGAAGATCTCATTCGCAATCCCCGGCAAACACTGGCTGCTCTGGGGCGATTCATCGGACAGGAACTGGATTACGACCTGATCCGGCGCGTCGGCATCGGATCGGTGAGCACGCCGAATACGTCGTTCGGATCGGAGGGCCCGGATTACTTCAATCCGGTGGGACGCTGGCGCGGCGGATTTACTGACGATGAACTGGTGATGTTCGAAAGCCTGGTTGGACGAACGCTCGAAGAGAACGGATATGAGCTGGCCACCAAGAACCGTGATGCGCTGAATCGCAGCGATCTGCAAATGATGAGGGCGGTATATCGAGCCTACTTCGACGCCAAACTGTTTCTTAAGGCGAAAACTCCCCTTGGAAGGCTGTTGGTGACGCGTGATCTGTCTTGGGTGTGAGGTACTGACTCAGTGTTTTTGATTTATTTCGTTCTGCCGGTGAGCACGTCCTCATAGAAGTCGAGAACCTGCTGCAGGCTGCTCTGGTCGGCGGGCATGCGCTCTTTGCGAGGCTGAGGCTGCAGGAGTTCCTGTTCCAGTGCACGGAGAAGAGCGGCTAAATCGGATTTCGGAATCAGTCTAATCCCGGGGGGGCGCATGGCATTGTCAGTGGCGATAACAGGCGTGCCCACCTGCATTGCTTCCCTGACGGTGATGGCGTCTCCGTCGTACCACGTGGTACGCAGTAGGATACGCGAGCGACGAATGGCCTCCATCGTGGGGCCATGTGGGACGTCGCCCGCGAGCAGAATATGTTCGGCACACTGACGGGCCGCGATCCTATCCCGCAAGTCTTTCTCGATGCTGCCCGATCCCAACAAAACCAGACCGGCGTTCGGAAACTTCGCTCGCAATTGGGGGAGAGCATCGATCTGAAGAGCAAGATCGTACTCCGGCTCAAGTTGACCAGCCGAGATCAGGACGGGATTGTGTCCAGAGAAGAATGCCGCGAGCGCCACGGGGAAGTCTGCGTCCTCGTCGGTCAGCGCCGAGAAGGGCGAGATGATGCGCACGCGCTGCGGCGGCACGCCCAGCCTGCGGAAGAACCCCATAATCTCCTCATTCATGGCAATGAGGCCGTTAAAGCGGCGAAGCACGAACGCTGCCAGGGAGTTCGGGCCGAGAACCCTCCCCTGCGGCGTGGAGGCAAAGCCTCCGGAGTGAAAGCTCATGATTGATTTCGCACCAGGCCGCATAGCACAGGCCAAGCTCAAGGCAAGGATGCGGTTGGTCAGCATCCCTCCAAAGTGCTGGTGGACGATATCACACGGTATTCTCGCTAGCAGTGATAGTAACTCGGCCGAGTTCGAAGGGTAGTAGATGTTGTCGGCGTCGGGCTTGCGATGACGCGTGACATTGATTACGGAGCACGGGATCCCTTTCTGTAGCAGGAAGGAACGGATGGCGACTAGGTTGGTCTGGACCCCGCCATACGGCGGCGGGTAAGGTCCAAGCTGAAGGACTCTCATCGCCAGCCGAGGAATGCCGAAGGAGGGTTGCGCATGGTCGGTTTGTTAGCTGACATCCCGGGTTGCTTCGCGGATCGCGTCGAGGTCTGCTCCAACATCTCTTTGATCAGACCCCGTTCGCTTGAACTTGCTGGAGGGTAACAGTTGGTAGTTGCCGTTCTTGCCATTTCGATAGTCTGAAAACCCGACCTCAGCCGCATTCTTTAACGACCGATTGTTCTTCGGCCAGCCTCCACCTCCCTCGATGATCAGGTTGTGCTCAAACACGTAGGAAGAGAAGCAGTCGTGCAGGACGTTTTCTGGAGTCCGGGTGGCGGGCTGGGCTGCGCAGTTTCTCTGAGGACCGCCGCCTCCAGTCGAACTTATAGTCCTGGTGCCGACACTGAAAATACTGTTGGTGACAGAGAGCCCCGACATTCGCCGGTCGCCGCGAGGGCCCCCTAAGATGAAGATGCTGCGGCTAGGGAAGGCGGTGACGTGGTCGATGCTGACATCGTGCAGGGGGGGAGAGGGTGCATCGACGGTAGTCATCGAGATTTGGGCAAACGCGCCGAATCCTTGATAGAGATCCTCTTGAATGTCATCCACAACGACGTCATGGATACTGTAACGCCCGCCATCCTTGGCGGCTCCCTTGTTGTCCGAGAGGCCGTTGGCCATGTTTATGCCGCTTGCGACGTGGCTGATGGTGACATAACGAATGGTGACGTCGGTGACCTGGCAGGAAGGGCAAACGTTCTCAGAGCCCTTCGCCTGATTTTTCGGTCCCAGGATGATAGCGCTGCCGGCTTGAGAGAATCCTCCCCAAGTGTTTTCAAGAATGTTGCCCTCAAACAGCACCCGCTGAGCGTTCTTGAGTTCAAAGAGGTTCTTGACGATGAAAGGGTTGCCGTCAACGCCGCCGACGAAGCCGGCCTGCCCTCTCATCCAGATCATCGGTTTGAACATGTGGTTGCGGCGGATCTCGATGTCTGTGGGAGTCGCGGTGGCGGCACCGCCGCCCAGTTCAATCGATTCGGCCGCCGCCTCCAAAAAATTGTTCACAATCTTGAACGGCCCCATTGGATCGTCCCCCGCACCTCCAGCGATTGCCTGCGAGTCCATGCACCCGCCCGTTCTTGCCACGCAATGGAAATCGGAAAGATACGAATTAATGACGGCCCCATAACGAATATGACTCAGCATGACCCCGCGGACGGTCTCACTCTGCGCCGTACCGTGGATCCACATGCGATCGAAGATGAGGTGATTCGCAGGGCCCTTGTCCGGGCCAATGAGAGCATAAACGACCCCGATGGAAGGGGCTCGAGTAACTTCCAACCCGATCAAACGATAATGGTTTGCTCCGGGCGCGATAATGACGGGCACAGCCCCGTGCTTTCCCTCGAATTCGATCTTGGCAAGCACGTTTTCAGACGACGTGCAGTGAAAGGGCGGTCGGGCCGGTAGCGAGCTTACGCCCGCATAGCAGGGTTCCAGCCTCGTTCCCTCAGGAGGGAGCTTCGAATCCGGTGCGCTCGTACGCACGATGATCCAATGAGAGTCGTCGCAGTTCTTTTCCGGCAACACGAGGCGTCTGAATGTCGCCCCCGCCTGTAGCTGCACCGTATCTCCGCACGATGCTTTCTCGACCGCTTCCGAAGCGTCCTCTCCCCCCGGCACACGAATCACTTTTCCCGGAGTGGGCGTGTCGTGCATCGCCGTTTCCATTAATATTCTGGGGAGTTCGGCCGGACCATCAAAATTCCCGGGCGTCGGCGGCCCTGCAGAAGCTGCTGCCACAGCGAGAACCTCGATCATACAGACACACAATGAAATGAGTAACACTGTCCGTAGCGAACGCATGATGAGAACCATAGATTTCATTCTAGATGGATTGTTTCGGTCGATTCCAGCTTGCAGGGTGACAATCCTTCGTCAATGCGCAACTCCTGCGACGCTCAGATGTTCGGACACGACATTGCCGATCTCATCAATTTCGTGTTTCAGCAGCGGCTCGAGACTCCGAGAAAAGCTGGAAGTGAGATGATCGCTGTCACGAAACACTACCTGTCCCTCGATCAATGTTAGGCAAGTCTGATTCGAACAGAATTGATCGGTTAAGTCGACAAGTCGGGTATTCTTGAGACCACTGACGGCCGCGCGCTCCGCTCTTCTGGCATCTTCGTTTAACGCCGCAGATCGGGGCACGCTACAGACCTGGAGCGGGCGGTTCCGGGATGCGGCTCGTGACAGGCATGTCGGCACGTCGAACTTTGGCCGAGGTACATCCGCAATGAGGATCGTCTTCAGGTCACGGGAATCCAGGTAGGAAACCGTCGATCGGAGGCCTTGCTGCCAGTCATCGGGAGAGATTGGATGACCCGGCATTCCCCGGGCCGGATCTCCGACAGGGTGATCGCTCTCAGAAACAATCACCAGATGCGGGTGAAGGTTGGCAATGCGCCCCAACGCGGCCTGCCGCCATAAGTCACATTCCGTATCTTCGCGCTTCAGGTTTCCATTGAACGTCCTTACATCAGCCGCCGGGCAAGAGGACTTGAGCAACGTCAGCAGCCGCCAATGGCTTTCGATAGCGATGCGGTCTAACGCCGGAAACCAGTGCTCCGCATGGGAGTCTCCGAACAGGACAATGACGGTATCGGAGAACTGATCACCATAAATGCATTCGGCCAGCCGAGTACTCCCACTGGGCGTCAGACAGTGTGCATTAAACAGGACTCTTTCATCATTCGCGGCAGCCCAGAAGCTGGATTGGGGTTCTGACGCCAATTCATTTTGTGCCACACGCTGGCATAGAACTGAGGTTGTGATTCCGGCCACCGCGACCAGCGGCGCCAGGCACAATGAAAGTGCCGGGCGCGCGACCAGGAACGGGTGGAAACGGACCGGCTTCTCCAGCGTAACGAAAGTGACGTGCGCAAGCACAAGGGCCACCATCGACGCCAGCAGTTTGCCCGCCCACGTGATTTCTGGAAATCGCTGACTGGCAAGCAGAAGAATCGGCCAATGCCAGAGATACCAGGAGTACGACAGGCGGCCCAGATATTGGAGTGGACCAAGCCCAAGCAGGGCTATCGGCCCGGAGCGAAGTCCTGAAAACCACGCAAGGAGGGTCGCGATCGTGCCTAGTACTGGAAGCAAAGCTGAAAAGCCGGGAAATGCGGTTTGCGGCGTAAACAAAAAAGCGCCTGCGACGACTGCTAACAGGCCTAACCAACCAATTGCGGTCACAAGGTTCTTGCGCCTAACCAGGAGTTCCGACGGCAACATGAAGCCCAATCCTCCCAGCCCGAACTCCCACGCCCGGGTCGGAAGGCTGAAGAAGGCCCAAGGGGCACGATAATACGTGAGCCAGATGCACATCGCCAGCGAAACGGCAGACATCACCACCAAGACTGTTGCAAGGTGGCGTCGGGCTTTGGTCGCAAGGAGCGTGAGTGCGATTAATCCAGGCCAGAACAGATAAAACTGCTCCTCCACTGCCAAGGACCAGGTGTGCAGATACGGATTCGTGCCGACATCGCTCGCGAAGTAGTTAGACGCGTCCCTCAGAAACATGTAGTTAATAGCATAGAGTGAGGTGTAAGAGCCCCACTTTGCATACCTCGCGAGCTCCAGAGGGGAGTACAGGAAGAGGATCAATAGTAGCGTGAACACTACGACCAAGCCTGCCGCGGGAAGCAGTCGCCTCGCGCGCCGGGCGTAGAAGTTGCGAAAACTCAGTCTTCCTCGCTTCGCAATCTCGTTGAGAATGATTCCAGTAATGAGATAGCCCGATAAAGCGAAGAAGACGTCCACCCCGATGAATCCGCCGCTGAAGCCGGGCACTCCGGAGTGGAATAGTACAACCAGCAGTACAGCAACTCCTCGCATTCCTTCTATGTCGGGACGAAATCCGTCTTTCCTGGTTTGACCGGCTTCAGACATGGAGGTTCGCATCGGCAGATACTTGGGTTCAGCCTGCACACTGGGCACAACATGCCGATCGAAATATTCCTTCTTTCAAACGGTTCAGGAGTCACCCGATTTGGGGGTATTTTGTTCGGGAAACCGGCCTTAGCTCTCCGGCCAGCATGCTCCTCTTTTCCCACAGATAAGCAATCACTATTTTACTTCGGTTATTGGAGAAACGGGCGGAGATTTGGAGCAACTTGCTGGAATCTTGAGCGGCCAAATGTCGTAAATGTGCTGTATGTGCGACTAGGGCTCCGCAGCGCCATTGACCGTGCCTGCTCGGCGGCGACACATCTGCCAGGAAACAGTGCCTGACGCCACTCTCCGCCTGAGATTGCGACGTTCATCGCGTCAGTATCCGCCCCTTGCCATCAAGTGCTTTGACTCCGGCTCGCGGCGGACTCTTTTTGTAGCTTCTGGTAATCAACCTTGTCGGTGGAGGTCCTGGGAAGAGAGTCCCGGAACAAGAAAGCATCCGGGCTCATATATGCCGGCAACGCCTTGCTGCAGAAGACCTTCAAATCCACAATGGAAGGTCGGGAATCTTGGACCGTCGCAACATACGCGTGAATTTTCACTCCGGCATCCGCATCCGGGATCGCGACCACGGCGGCTTCGGAAATATGTTGGTGCCGGTAGAGAGCACTCTCAATGTCCCCTAGTTCGATGCGGTACCCGCGACGCTTTACCATGCGATCGCGACGGCCTGCATAGATGAACCCGTCGGCGGGGTCCTCTTTCACAACGTCCCCGGTGTTATACCAGCGTTGTCCGTCCCGTTCGAAGAAGGCGGGGTTCTCTCCTGTTTGGCCCCAGTAGCCCTTGAACACCGAGGGACCCGAAATGTACAGGAGTCCTTCTTCTCCCCTAGGAACTGGTACCTTGGCGTCATCCACCACAAGCGCCGCGCAATGCGAGCACGGCCACCCGATCGGGTAGGGCTGCGTGCGATCAGGGGGAATAGGCGTGGGAATGCGCGCGAAGGTACAAACGTTGGTCTCGGTGGGCCCGTAGAGATTGAAGTAAACCGGCGAGGGCCAGTGCGCAATAATGTTTCTCAAGTGTTTCACTGGGAAGACTTCGCCGGCAAAAAGGACCAGCCGCAAACGACTGTAATCGTACTGCTTTAGATTTCCAAACTCGGCCAGCAGGCTCAGAATCGACGGTGTGGAATACCACACGGTGAGGTGGTTTGAGGCGATAAAGGCAGCCATCTTTCCAGGGTTCTTCCCCAACTCTTCTGAAATTAAGTACAGCGTGCTCCCGTGTTTCAACGAGAGGTATAGATCCAAAATCGAGAGGTCAAAGTGAAAGGGGGCATGGCTGCTGAAGCGATCGTGTTCATTCGGATTGAATACTGAAGTGCACCAGTCCACAAAGCTGAGGGCGTTGTCGTGAGTCAAAGTTACACCTTTAGGAACGCCGGTGGATCCGGAGGTGTAGAGGATATAGGCTACGTCATCCCGATGACGAGACGAAGGCAAAGCCCGACCCGGTTCGTTCTCGAGAACTTTTTCCCAGGCAAATGCATTTGGCGGCAAGCTAGACGATCCTTGGCCAGTGGATGTTCCGGTCACAACCACGGTTTTAGCGGTTTCAATGTCTGCAGCAACCCCGGCGCAACCTGGGGAAGCAAATACGGCCCGGACGTCGCAGTTTCCTAGAATCGAGCGAATTCTGGCCGCGGGTGCGGAACTGTCAACCGGCACGTAAGCGCATCGCGCCTTCAGGATGCCGAAGATGGCACACACTCCGGTCACATTTTTGGGCTGGACCAATCCCACGCGATCGCCGGGCTGCAATCCTCGCGCCAACAAAAAACCCGAAATTCGATCGGCGCGGTCGTTGAGTTGGCGATAGGTCACACCGCTGCCGTCGGGATCGACAACCGCGATGCGGTCACCAAAACGTTGAGCGCTTGCCTCCAGGTATTCACACAAGTGGGCAGCCGAAGAGGAACGCTCAGACATCAGGCACCAGCCCGGCGTTTGTTCTGGACGAACGTTGCGATATCTTCAATGCGATCAAAGTTCTCGACTCCGGCTTCCTGCGCGTCGACTTGTATCGTATACCGGCTTTCGATGAAGTCGATCATGCGTAGCAGTCCCACAGAGTCAATGATGCCACTGGAACGCAGAGGAGTATCGTCGTGTAGATTCGATGCTTTTTCACCTGGCAAGAACTCATTCAAAACGTATTGACGCATTTCCTCTTTAATTTGGTCCGTTGACGGGTCCGACATCGACTTGCTCCTTGAGTGCTGAGATTGTTAGTTCTGTGGAGATGGAATCGAAGGGTGTCTCGCCGCCGTTTCACGGCGACGCAGGCCTAATAGGCGCTGCTGGCGACGGGAGAGGTCGAGATGCTCCCGAGCGAACTGCCTTAGGCTGGTTGGTGCCAAATACGAAATTGGAGAGCTTCGGATCCTGCGCAATCTTGCGATAAAGGTTCTCGAAAACCATCTCGTGCCCCCGAGCGTTGGCGTGAACGTCATCCCGGCTGACTCTCAGTTCGATCAGGTTCTTGGACCCCGCATACGTGTCGAGCAGATCAATTACTGGTACTCCTGTCTTCTCAATGATGGGTCGGGCCGAAGTGAACTGCGGGCCGACAACGTCAGACGGCAAAGGCTCCGGAATAAGTAGAATTACCATTCTGGCTCCTTGCTTCGAAGCCTCCTCCTTCATCTGCTCCAGGCACCATCCGAAGACGGCCGGAGTAAAGGGTGCAAGCTTTCTGTCCAACGTTTCGAGGGAATCGCTCGGTTGAACGTGTGCATCCGTGACGACCTTGCGGAGAAAGTCATACTTCAAGTCGATTTTTCTCTGGAGCAGGTGGCCGACGTGAAAGCTCCATCGGTGGCTAACGCCCACGCCTGTGATCGCCACCATGTAGACATCAGGATGGAAGGGGGCGGCTTTCTGGATCATGGTTTCCATGATCTGAGTGATTCGGTAGCCACCCACCGCGAAATTTAACACCTCGAATTTCTGAATGTCAGGGTTCAGTTGAGATTCGTTGAGGCGGTTTTCTAAAAGAGACTCATAGTTGTGTCCGAACGGCCCCAGCGCCATTGAATCTCCAAGCAAGGCGATTCGCCATGTGTGGGGAGGCTTTTCCACCGAGTATTCCCGATCGTACATTCCAAAGCTATTGGTTGTTCTTCCAAGTCCCGCCATACTCAGATGCAGGTTAGGCTTGTAGTCGTATTCCAAAAAATCGTCACGAAAGCGCAGGGAAGGATCGACGGAGCCTTCTTTGCGGAGTCCTTCATAGTATCCCGCGTCGAGCGTCTCCAAGTCTTCGGCTTTGAAATTGCTCACGCGAATTTTTGAGAGGACCCGATCGGCGAAACGTCCCATTCGCGTATTTTGAATGGACGTAGGTAGCTTGATCAGAATAAGCAGACCAAGCAGGATGGCCACAGAGGCGATTGCGGTTCGCTCAAAACTGTTTTTCATCCCTGCGATCGTCTCATTGTTCATTGGCCGGTGGGCGGTCGGCCGTTTCTGCAGACGGTATTCGAGTCATCGTTCCGGTATTCAACTGTTGTGGGCGGTCAATCATTACAAATCCCCAGTCTTCAGGAAGTTCACCCACTTTTCTAAGCTGTTGGAGCTCCAAAGTGACCACAGTAGCATGAAGACGGACATGGTAGCCACGATTTGCGCCGCCTCGACTACCTTGGCGCGCCACCCAGATTGTGGGACACGCTTCTTTTGCTTGGCTTCAACCCAGACACTTGCCACCACAAGACCGCCCAAGATCGTCCAAAACAGAGTGTCAGTCACCGTCACGCGGAAATTGCCTTGGAGCCAGAAAAACTGGTAGGCGTGCAAAACCCAAGTGACCAGGAAAACCAGGGTCGTGGCCACGATCTGTGCTCGAAGTTCGCCCTTGCGGCGGAGCTTAAAGTACGCGGGCAGATAGCAGATCTTTACCATGAAATCTTTCCAATAGATATTGATCCGGCGCCAGAGATCGCTGATGCTGCGCGACAAGAGATACTTCCGGTTGGTTTCTGGCAAGTCGTATCCGAACAGATGGAGCATCCCAACGATGATGTGAAACTGGCCCGACACCTGTAAGTAGAGCAAGAATCCGAGAATGATCCTGCCAACGACTGATGTGCCTACGCCGACATTGGTTGGGGCGAACGATGCCTCCAATTGATACACCAGACGGTAGAGGAGCAGCTGGATTGTGCCGCGCAATATCCACCAGACCCCTTGCTGAGCAACTTCGTGAATGTCACGCTGGAAATAGCTTTTTCGAAGTGTCTTAAAATCAACGACGGGAAAAAGCAAAAAATAATAATTGGGCAGCAGGAAGAAATAGCTCGCGAAATCATTAAAGGGAGGCGGTCCCTGCAGACGCTGGATGTCATACAGGTAAATGATCATGCGGAACATGAAGACAGCGCCTAATACCGCCCAGAAGTGTTCGGGGACCGGGAACCGGCTGGTGGCCCGGCCATAAGCGCAGAGCAGCCCAAAGGCGAGGATAGCCCCGACTCGCCAGCGGAAGGCAAGTCCGCTTCGGATGATGACGAACAGGATCCCCCCCGCGCCGATTAGCAGGCCAGCGACCGCTGGATCGAGCAGGAGAAAGGCGCCTCCGAGCGAGAGCGCAATGTAGAAAGGCTCTTTGAAGCGAAAGGGTAACCAGTAGGAAACGATAAATCCGCCGACGATCAGGGAGCTTAAGGTCAGGAATCTTCGAGACTCAAGACCATACAGATCGAAGACGAGCAGCAGCAAGCCCAATTGGACCGCAAGCACCGAAAATCGCCACAAGTTGCGACGGGATCGTTCGATCTGCGCCGCCAATACCGTTACAGGTGCTGAAGGGATCGCTGTTCTTAAAGTCCCAGACATCTGGCAATCAGATTCCTTTGGATTTCAGTAGTGCCCGAGTACAAGGTACTGCCGACGGCGTCGCGAAGTTCCCGCTCGATTTGCTGCTCAACCATGTAACCATATCCGCCGAAGATTTGGATCGCATCCTGACAGTTTGCGACCAGACTCTCCGAGACATGCAATTTCGCTACTGCCGCTTCGAGCATGGCGGGTTTACCGTGTTCTTTGAGCCAGCCGATCCGGTAAACCAGCTGACGGCAAGTATCCAGACGGACCTTCATGTTGACGATACGGTTTGCGACCGATTGGAATTTACCGATCGTCTTCCCGAATTGCTTGCGGTTTTGCGCGTAATGAATGGCTCTCTCAAGCTGTCTTTTCATCAATCCCAAATAATTTGCCAGGATACAACCCCGTTCCCATTCCATTGAGGACTCGAAGACAGCGACGCCGCGGCCTTCTCGACCCAGGCGGTTGGATAGAGGTACTTTGCATTCATCGAATACGACTTCTGCCATCGGCGAGGTGCGCAGGCCCATCTTTTCGAGCGGTTTACTGATGACGATTCCCGGAGTGCTCCGCTCCAAGATAAAGCCCGTAATGCCCATCGAGCCCAATCGTGGATCTATCGTGGCATAGGCGACGAACAAATCTGCCACCTGCGCGTTCGTGACAAAAGTCTTTGTCCCGTTAAGGACATAATGGTCTCCTCGGCGTTCAGCGCGAGTCCGCATTGAGAATACGTCTGAGCCAGCTTCGGGCTCGGATGCAGCGTTTGCCGAGATCCATTCTCCGTTTGATAATCGAGGCAGGTAAAATTGCTTTTGTTCCGGGGTGCCGTACAGAGAAATGGGCATGATGCTCGTCCACATGTGAGCATTAATGGAGAACAACAGCCCTTGGTCGCTAGTTCCATACCCCAGGCCTTCCATAACAGCGATCACTTCGGTGATTCCGAGTCCCATCCCGCCGTATTCTCGAGGTACCGGCATCCCCAGTACGCCAAAGTTTGCGCACTTTTTCCAGTCCTCACGGCTGAATTCTTCTTCGCGGTCGCGTCGAATGATATCTTTGCCCAGTTCCGATTGGGCAAACTCGATCGCGCCGTCCTGAAGCTTCTGATGCTCTTCTAGGAGTTCAGGTGAGCCGATGGACACGACCGCGTCCTCCCTCTGCCACGAGACGTCGACGGTCAACGTTGAGCCAACGGTGCTTGGCGAGCGACTTGAAGGGCAATCCTGTCTGCGGACGCACTGTCATTGACCAATCATCCAGATGGAACCCTCCGTGAGCCACGACTATGTCAATGTGAAACGAGGCTTAGCGATTGATAGCGGGCTTGTGAAAAAACTACGAGCCGATGTTCCGGCTGCGATCGCCAATTTTAACAGGGATCTTCTGGCGTGCCCAAGTGCTTCGTTGGGGCGCTTCTTTCCCCCGGCGTCCAGACGGCACTCTGTCTGGTCATACCGAGAGAGTTCGTTTCTATCGGGACGTTTGCCTGTAATTGTTTGGCGTCAAATTACGCAGGGGTTGGAAGAGACCTGATATGGAACTCCGTGATGATCAAGCACCCAGCGCGAAGAAAGCAACGCGGGGCGCAAGATCACATGCAAATGGTGATACGTAGGTCTGGCAAAGAACAGTCGCTGAATTCTTACCTGACACCTGCGATCGCTGCATTTAAAGCGTCCATGTCTGCTCCCAAATCCTTTCCGTCGCTACCGGCGTTCTTATATGGGCTCGAAGGCTGCAGGCGATAATCGCCGCCAATACCATTGGCGTAGTTCACAAAACCGACGGCTGACGGGGTTGCAGGGAAGTAGTTTCCGATCGGGTATTTGCTGGGAGGGTAGTTAAATGGACTTGCGATAATGGCATTGTGTGAGAAGGTGTACCGCTGGAAACAGGTCGGCAGCGAAACTATGGGCGCACCATAGTACGCACAATTCGCAATGCCTCCGCCCGTAGCATGAGTCGGAGACATTCCGGCATTAATCAGGTTGTTGGTGAAGACGAGATTAATCATCGGTGGATTCACTCTGATGTCATCGCCCAGATTCAACATGATTGCCGGCTGGAATGCGGTTACGTGACTGATGGTGACGGGCTGCATCACGGGAGCACGCTTGCCCATAGAGACTTGGGCGAATGTGCCGTACCCGATGTACTTCTGTGCATTGATGTCATCCGCCGTGACATCGTGAATGCTATAGCGTCCGCCGGCCAGAGCGATACCTCCATTGTCCGAGACTCCGTTGCCGAGTACGAAGGCAGTGGCCACGTGACTGATCGTGACATAGCGAATCGTCACATCCGTCACCTGGCAAATTGGGCAAACGTTCCCGGTACCACTCGCTTGATTCTTGGGACCGAGCACAACTGCGCCACCGGCTTGGGAGAAGCCGCCCCACGTGTTTTCCAGAACATTCGCTTCGATCAAGACCCGCTGGGCATTCTTGAGTTCAAGGTGGTTCTTCACAATGAAGGGATTGCCGTCGGTCCCCCCTACATATCCCGGCTGACCTTTCATCCAGATCATGGGTTTGAACATGTGATTGCGCCGAATCTCGATGTCCGTAGGTGTCTTTGTGGCTGCACTGCCCCCGAGGAGAATGCACTCGCCGGAGGACTCGAGGAAGTTATCAATAATCTTGAAGGGTCCCGTGGTCTGGTCGTCGCTGCCATCAGCAATCGCCTGGGCATCCGTGCACGCCCCTGATCTCGATGTGCAATGGAAATCCGACAAGTAGGAATCGACGACCGCAACTTGGGTTAAGCCACTGAGCATGACGCCCCGTTGGGTTTCATCCTGTGCTGTTCCGTGGATCCAGTTGCGGTCAAAGATAATGTGGTCCGCTGCCCCGTCTTTGACGCGCACCACCACGTTGTACACTACGCCGGAGCCAGGGGTCCGAGTGAGTTCGAGACCGATGAAGCGATAGTGGCTAGCCCCATTGGCCAGTACCAGGGGCCCGGCGTTTCCGGTGGACTGAACCTTCGCCAAGACGTTGGTTGTGGCGGCACAGTTAAGGGCAGGGCGCCCGGGAAGAGACGGAACCCCGGCATAACACGGTGTGATTCTTCGACCCTCGGGCGGCAGGCTGCCGTCGGGCGCGCTGGTGCGGACGATGATCCAATGGGCGTCATCACAAGTTTGTGAAGGGACTATGAAGCTTCCGGTGAAGGATGCCCCGGCCTGCAAGGTAATCGTGTCTCCACACTTAGCTCGGTTCAATGCCTGCTGGAAGTCCCCGCCCTTGGGCACCGCAATCACGCTGCCGGGCGCTGGCGTATCGGCCAAAGCGCTCTGGACATAGACTCGCGGAAGTTCGGCTGGGCCGTCAAAATTGCCGCTGGTCGATGCTCCGATCGTCAGGCCCAGGCCTCCGCTGACTTTCGCCGAATTCGCGTCGGCAACTGAAGCCGTGAAGGCAAAGTTTCCGGTCTCGGAAGTTATTCCAGAAATTACACCACTGGCTCGATCCAATGAAAAACCTGGCGGCAGAGATCCGCCGGCAATCTGCCAATGGTACGGAGCGACTCCTCCCGTAACTGTCAGGTTCGTGCTATATGGAGTTCTTGCAGTGCCTCGTGGCAGTGGTTGGACTTGCATCGCCAGTTTGAGTAGCGGAGAAACGGTGACGTCTGAAGTCGCAATCAAGTTACTGTCAGCTGCACTCACGACTGTAACTGTGACTCTGGTCGATGAGGACACACTGGGCGCAGTGAAAAGGCCAGTTCCGGAGATCGTTCCGGCGCTGGCATGCCACGCCACCGCTGTATTGCTAGTGGAGGTCAGCGTTGCGGCAAATTGGACTTTATCTCCGGCAACGACGCTCGCACTGCCGGGCATCACGCTGATGTGGATTGCCTGACTCGTGGAAGGGCTTGGGGCGCCGGACGCAATTCCTGCGCATCCGGTAGAGAAGGCGGTAGCGATCGTGAGAATGAAGACCGCCAGAAACTGATTAAGACGTCGAGTCGAGCTGCTCAGTTGGAAGCCGGGGGATGACTCCAAGAACATTTTGCCCTCACAGATTGAATTGGCCGGAATCGATCGTGCGATTCTCGTTTGATCACTCTAGAGGCAAGTGGGCGGAAGGGGAAAGATGACATAAGTCACTGTCCGGTCGGCGCACGGAAGTTCATGTGACGCTGAGGCCAGTTGGACGAGGGCCGAATTCGTGGCCGCTGTCTCATTCGAATGCCACGCACTGCGGCACGGAATGACGCTCCATTTACCGCAGCCTGCCACGGACCACCAGGCCACGTAGAGAATCATAAATTGAGTTGCCGAGGACGCGCTTGGCTGCGTCCCGTGCCGTTTCTTCGAGCTGGGTCCGCAGAAGCCCCCGCCCCTGACAATAACGCATAAGATCGTCGCTTTTGGTGCCGTTAAGCATCGTCACCCGAGTGAGCGCGAACGGATCCGTGGTCGACAAATTTACTCCCGTGCGACTAGTGGCCATCGTTCGAAAGCAGGCCCGCTTTACCGCGCGCATGACGCGTGCATCCCACCTTCCGCCGGGGCAAGAAAAGTGATTCACTCGAACTCCGGCAATCTGTTCCAGGCTGTCCTTTGCCACAGCGGTCTCCTCATGGAGCCGGTTGTCATCGACATCCGTGAGGTAAGGGTGGGTCAGCGAATGGCAGCCAATCTCGAATCCCATTGCGTAAAGCTCGCGGACTTGCGTATGCGACATATATCCCGGCTTTCCCAGGAATTTGACCGTAATGTATGACGTAGCCCCGAACCCAACCTTCTTGAGCACAGGCGCGGCCGAAATGAGGTCGGTCTCACAGCCATCATCAAAGGTGATGCACACGCTCTTGTCATCAAAAGACTCGATGGCCTGCGTGACGTTCCGGCCGCGCCAACCTTCCCTGCTGAGCCGTTCCATCTGATTGCGGAAATCTGACTCCGGAACGACGTAGCGGGAGTAACCAAGCCCGGAATGGCACATAGCGCGCCCGGGGAGCCCGAGTTCGTGATACATCAGAAAGGCGGTGCCGCGTGTAGCCATAGGATGGTTCGGAGATCTACGATCTCAGTCTTTGAAAGGCTCGTTCTACGAAATTTAGCCAGTCCCCTAATTCTGGCAAAGGGTCACGCCACTGGAAATTGTCATGATAAGTGCCGCGCGAGGGCGTTAAGACCGAAAGCATCGTCCGCCAGCGATCGGGGTAAGGCCTTGGGTATCCCGCAGGTGGACCTTTCAGTACCTCGATCACGTGCCGAAAGTCTCCCAGCAGCCAGCGACAGACCACCCCGGAACGAAACGGAAGCTTACCTTCGATATCCCCGTTCTCAGCTAATTCCGCCAACCACGCCGGAAAATCGGCGGCGGAGTAACAGGCTAGAGGCAAGGAATTCCAGAAGCGTCCATTTACTTCCATGAGCACTGGCGGCCCCCCAGGTGGTTGACGGAATTCAACCATCGCGACTCCGTGCCACCGCAGGGCCTTCAGAATGGCCAGAGAGGCAGCCCTTATCTCTGCATTGGGCGTCTCGCTCACTCGCACAGCGCTTCCGGATCCAGTCGGATGCACATCGCGAATGCGTCGATGGGCGAACTCCGCACGCAACTCGCCGCGACACATCAGGGCGAAATAGCCTACGCCCTCGCCATCTACAAATTCCTGCGCCAGCATCTGCGAGCAAATCTGGGTCATCTCTCCGAAGCGGGCAAGTAGTTCTTGGGAATCTTTCGCGTACCGTGGCCGCCCAGTAATGCGGATGCCGCCATCGGATTCAGCTTCTACCGAACTGCGCGGTTTCAGCACCAGGGGGAACTTCAAGGTCTGGCAGGCTCTCCGGGCGTCTTCGATATTGCTGACCGTCACGGTCTTCGGCACAGCAATTCCGATCGACGCAGCTAACCGCACCATCTCATTCTTGTTGAAGGCCCGCAGAACATCGGCGTGGTCGGGCAATACCAGGCGTGCGCCATCGGAGAGGAGGGTATTCCGCTGAGCCGAAACGGGCAGTGTCGTGGCTTCCGTCATAGGCAGAACCAGCGTTCCAGGCTGCGGCTTCGCGATTTCCGAAATGCGAGCGATGAAACCAGCAGCGTCTTCTTCGGGATTGGGATATTGGAATGTTCCTCCACAAAATCGGGACCAACCTGCCTTCGACCAGGGACTCGACTCCCCGACCAGAACGTCGTGGCCCGCGTCGGCTAGGGAACGAACGGATGCCACAGCCTGATTCTGGTTTCCGTCGAGCACCAGAATTCTCATGATTTAGACCGGTAAGGCCGCGGTGCTGGGCCGATTCTGACTTCGAGGGTCGCCAGCGGCTTTACTCAGAGCCTCGGCGAATTGCTTGGCAATCTGCGACCAATCGTATCGCGCAGCCAAGGCTGCGGCATTGTCCTCGTAGCTTCTGCGAAGGGTGGGATCGCGCAAGATCGCCAAAATCTCGGCTGCGAATGACGGTGCGTCATCGGCGAGCAGGCAATCTTTCCCGCTCGTCACATCCAGGCCCTCGGCGCCGATGGAAGTTGAGACCATTGCCTTTCTCATGGCCATGGCCTCGAAAATCTTGAGCCGCGTGCCTCCGCCGATTCTTAGTGGCACGATAACAACGGTTGCGTTGCGCAAATACTCGGCTACAGACGGAACTGTACCCGTCACTTCGACCGACGGAGACGCCAGCTTCCGCACCCGGGAATGAGGGTTTCGGCCCACAATCTGAAATCGCGCATCAGGGAACGCCGCGAGCACGCTGGGGAAAATCTCGCGGCAGAAGTATTCCACAGCGTCGATATTAGGCTCCCAGTCCATGGAGCCGGTAAAGACGATCAGCGGAGGATTCCCGGACACCGATGGCGCGGGTTGATATTTCTCTGTATCAACCCCGGTTGGCACGACAGTTATGGCACATCCCGGTGCCAAGGCCAACATATGCTTGCGATCGTGCTCGGAAACAGCGATGACCTGGTGAAACCTCCGCAATGTGCCCGTCTCGTACGCCGCCATCTTGCGCGCTTCAATTTGGTAAGACAGTTTTCGGAGCGCGGACTTCTCCGTATCCGCCATTCGCTGCCACAGCATGGTCTCAACGTTGTGTTGGAACAAAACTACCGCCGTCGGCGAAGCTTCCGGGAAATTTAGCGATGCAGAAAGGAAATCGCATACAGCAACTTCTGCGCTGCCATCGCTCAACCTGCGCGCCACCTCGCGGCGAACTAATGGGTTCGTAAACTTCTTTACCGCATACGGCGCTGAGGAGGGCAACCGCAGGATGTAATCGATCGATTGCGCTATCGTACCTTCCGGCGCAGCGGTGTAGATCGTTTGCGCTCCGGGAAGTTGTTTGGCGATGGCTGTTTCATACTCGCCATCGCGCCGGCCGCCGTAATAAGAGAGCAGAGTGGCTTCGTGATTTCTCGCAAGATGTCTCAGGATGTTGAATGAGCGAATCTTGCCGCCCGTATCGACCGGCCACAATTTCCCCGCTTTGACCCAGAGTATCTTCATCCGTCAGTCACTACCAGCACAGCCCTTCGTAGGCCTTGCCAGCGGCGGGTCGCCGGGATTTCTCCAGATTAACCAGGTCAACGACAATTTGCTCAGCGCGAAGATGCGATTCCAGCTTCTTGCGGTCGATCCCTCGAGTGCCAATCACCACCACGTCCGCCTTCTCCAGCACTTGATCGAGATCAGAAGAAAGCAACGACCCGATGTGCGGAATGACCTGCTCGATGTACTCGCGGTTTGAGCCGATCAAGCGGCCCAATGACACGTTGTCATCCCAGATCTTCAGCTGGCACCCTTCTCCGATGAGCCGCTTTACCAGTTGCACCTGAGGGCTCTCCCGCAGATCGTCCGTCGCAGCTTTAAAGCTCAATCCCAGCATGGCGATATTCTTCTTTCCCGTGCTCAGCACAATTTCAATAGCACGCTCGAGATGGGCATCATTGCTGGGTAGGACTGACTCGAAGAGCGGCAGCGCAAGATCAAGCTCCTTGGCGCGATAGTTCAGTGCGCGCACATCTTTCGGCAGGCACGAACCTCCGAAGGCGAAGCCCGGTTTCAGATATGACGGCGAAATGTTCAGCTTCGTGTCGGCGGAGAAAATCTCGATTACCGTCTCCGCGTCAACGCCCATACTCTTTGCCATTGTTCCCACTTCATTGCCGAAGGCAACTTTCACTGCATGCCAGGCATTACAGACATATTTGACCATCTCGGCCGAGCGGAACGACGTTTCGAAAACCTTTCCCGGCACCCAGGAATAAAGTTCGCGAAGTACTTTGGCGTGCGCAGAGTCCGACGCCCCGATGATCGTGATGGAGGGCTCCAGAAAATCGGCTACCGCTGTGCCTTCCCGCATAAACTCAGGGTTCACGCATACGCCGAAATCCTTCCCCAAATTTTTGCCGCTGGTTTTCTCCAGCGTAGGAACGACGATCGTTTCTGCCGTGCCGGGCAGTACTGTGCTGCGCAGGACGATCAGGTGAAAAGAATCTTTCTTGCGGAGCGCCTGTCCGATCTCCTGGCACACTGGGCCAATATGCCCCAGATCCAGTTTGCCGTTCCTCATACTGGGAGTGCCCACGCACAGGAAGGAGATTTCAGTTTCCAGAACTGCCTGTTGCGAATCCGAGGTGGCGTGAAGGCGGCATGCCTTTTGGGAGTCTGCAATCAAGTTTGAAACGGCGGGCTCCACGATAGGGCTGCGTCCGTTCCCCAGAGCTTCCACCTTGGCTGCGCTAAGGTCCACCCCTGTGACCCGGTTCCCCTTGTGCGCCAGGCAGGCAGCTGTCACCGTACCTACATACCCCAACCCAAAAATGCTGACCGTCCGGCTCATTCTTTGTGTGGGCCCTTTCCCGTCGCTACGGAATGCAAACTTCCAAGATAGCTTAGCTGGCGAGTTGCGGCAATGCCAGTTACCACATGCAAATCATTGATTTATCTGGTTTTGGTTAATCGTTAGATGCCTCTTGATATTGCCCGACCGGCGGGCTTTCCTCGTCCGCCAGTTCGCTAGTGGTGACCTGATACAAACTCTCGGGCTCTGTGCAGTGAGCCGAATTTGCCGCTACTATGAAGATGCATGGGTCGCGACGGCCAGTCCCCGGAGATTCTCGTTGCCGAATCACCAGCCTCGGCTGCGGTGCGAAGCGAAAGTCGAGATATCGCCACCGGGGCCATCCTTCCGCGAAAGGTCTTCTATCTCGTCGATTCGCTCAATGTCGGTGGCACCGAAGTGCAAGCGGTTGAACTCGCGATCAGGCTGAATCCCGAACGCTACAACGTGACCTTGGGCTGTCTCCGTGCGCGCGGATCTTTGCTTGAAAGGCTCCAGGGATCGTCCGTTTCCGTCCGCGAATTCTATCCCAAGGGCGGTTTCGATTCGCTTCAAGGCATCTATCAGATGTTCCGGCTGGCGATGTTCTTGCGGCGTAGCCGTTTTCAAATAGTTCATACCCACGATCTGTATGCCAATGTGCTGGGGATTCCAGCGGCAGCGATCGCGCGCGTTCCTGTCATCATTTCCAGCCAGCGCGACCTTGGACATTTAGACCTTTATAAGAGCGGGCGGCGTGTCTGGCTGCGACGCCTTCAGAAGCTTTCTACGGTGGTCCTGACGAACGCCAATGCCGTCAGGCAAGCGGTTTTGGCTGAGGACCACTTTGCCCCGGACAAAGTCCGCGTGATCCATAACGGTGTAGATCTGGAGCGCTTCAGCCAGAGGTCGAGCGACAGAGCATGGCTGCTTCCGGACGCGGATCAGGAGAAATGGATCGTTCTGGTCGGGAATATGCATGGCGATATTAAGGGACACGAGGTGCTCATCGCGGCCGCAGAGACGGTGGTCCGTGAGTTTCCCGACGTTAGGTTTCTGTTAGCCGGCGATGGGCAGCAGAGAAAGGAATTTGAGGAACAGGTCGCGAGGCTCGGTCTCGCGAAGAACTTTTCTTTCCTGGGACGGCGCAATGATGTGCCGCGAATCCTCAGTTGCTCCGATATTGGAGTGCTTCCGTCCCAGGCGGAGGGCCTTCCGAATGCTGTCCTGGAGTATCTCGCCGCCGGACTTCCTACTATCGCCAGCCGCGTCGGAGGCAACGTAGAGATCATTCACGAAGGCAAGACCGGCTTGCTGGTCCCGGCGGATGAGCCTTCCGCCCTCGCAGCTGCAGTTCTCCGGCTCCTGCACGATCCCAGCTTGGCGGCAGAATTAGGAAGAAATGGGCGGAGCTTTGTCTCCGCCGAATTCAGCTTCAAGCGCATGATCGAAAAAACGGATCAGATGTACATCGAACTACTTCAATCGCGAGGTGTGGGAACGAACCTGGAGCCGAACCATGGCTCGGCAGGCTGGAAACGTGTATATCGGCGCGTGCGCTCGATGGGGGGTGCGGAGGTCATGGACCGGCTACGGCAGCACGCGACCGCGCGTCTGGATTGGGTACGTTACAAAGTCGGTTCCGATTTCTTTCCTGAGATCTCCACTGTCCCGCAAGAGCGGCCGCAATTCTTTTTTTCTCCGGAAGATGTTCCACATCTCTGTTCCAGATTACGGGAGTTGTTTCCCGACATCGCCGATCAGATCGTCCGCCGTGCCGAGCGCATCTGCGAGCATCGCTTCGATCTGTTGGGCTACGAAGGTGTCGATTATGGAACTGAGATCGACTGGCACTGCGACCGTGTTCACGGCAAGCGCGCGCCACGGAAGCCATGGTTCAACCTGAAGTATCTCGACTTCGCCGAGGTCGGTGACAGCAAAGTTACGTGGGAACTGAGCCGCCATCAGCACCTCGTCACGCTAGCCAAGGCTTTCCGGCTGACCGGCGACGCGAAATTTGCCTCGGAATTGTTCGCCCAGTGGCATCACTGGCACTCGGAAAATCCGTATCCCGTTGGTATCAATTGGGTCAGCAGCCTGGAAGTAGCGTTTCGCAGCTTGTCCTGGCTGTGGACGTATTTCCTGATAGCCGATTCTCCCGCAGTACCAACAGGGTTTCGTCGCTCGTGGCTGCGGGCATTGGGGGTTTCTGGGCGCCACATCGAGAGCTATCTCTCCACATATTTCTCGCCTAATACGCATCTCCTCGGTGAAGCCGTCGCTTTGTTCTTCATCGGTACGCTTTGCCCGGAGATTCCCGCATCCCGTCGTTGGCAACAACTTGGATGGAAGATCGTGCAACAAGAGGCGACGAGTCAGGTTCGTAGCGATGGTCTGCACTTTGAACAATCGGCGTACTATCACGTCTACGCCCTCGACTTCTTCTTGCATTCCGCGATTCTGGCTTCCGTCAATCATATCGAGGTGCCGAAAGAGTTCGATCGCACATTGGAGAAAATGCTGGATGCCCTGGCGGCACTGTCTCACGGCGGAATTGTGCCCGCATTTGGCGACGACGATGGCGGCCGGCTCTTCGACTCCACCCGAAATCAAATGATCCACATGACGGATTCTTTGGCAACCGGAGCCGTGGTCTTCGGACGAGGCGATTTCAAAGATCTTGCCGGCGGGCCGCGCGAAGAGACGCTTTGGTTGCTCGGCGACGCTGGTATTCATGAATTCGAACGAGTTCCAGTAAAGCCGCTTCCGGATGCCTCTGCCGCATTCCGCGCCAGTGGGCTCTATGTCATGGCGGGAGATAGCCGCAAGTGGCAGTTAGTGATAGATGCTGGTCCACAGGGGGCCCACACCGCCGGGCACGGACATGCTGACGCGCTAAGCCTGACTCTCACCGCTGCGGGCCGCGAATTGCTTTCGGACTCTGGGACCTTTGAGTACGTTGGCCTGAACTCGGAACGTGACCGTTTCCGCGGAACCAGCGCTCACAACACTCTGATGGTCGGCGGCGTCGATCAGGCACAACCTCGCAGCCCTTTCGGATGGGATCGCTTGCCTGAGGTTCAGGCCGAGGGCTGGATCAGCGGCAAAACGTTTGACCTGTTCGTCGGCAGCCACGATGGATACTCACGCTTGCCGAATCCCGCGATTCATCGTCGTTTCGTGCTCGCACTGAGGTCAGGCCTGATCCTGGTGCGCGATCTTGTTCTCGGATTCGGAGAGTACCCCGTCGACATATTCTGGCATCTCGGTCACGGCTTGACTGAACAGTCCCCGGACTTCTTCTTTGGTGGAGGCACCGGCCTTCGTTTCATGACTGTGGATGGTCACGGGTGGTCACGCAGGGTCGAAGAGCAATTTCATTCGCCAGTCTACGGAGTGAAACATGCTCATAGAACGCTTCACTTTGCCACCCGGGCGAAGCTTCCAACTGAGTTTGTGACTTTGCTCATGCCAGTATTGACGGCGAGAAGCTCAGAGGACAGCCTTGTGAAAATTCCCGCGCAATCCGCGGCGTCAGGCTCTTGCATTGGATATCGTTATAAGACGAGCAGCGATGAGCATTGCTTCTTCTTTGGGCAGGGCGCGCCCTGGAAGATGGATTCCTGGAGCACCGACGCAGAAGTGCTGTATTTCGGCAGATCCGCTGATGCATCCGAGGTCAGTCTTTTCTGCTGCAATGCGACGTCCGTAGAATGGGAAGGCAAGAAGATAGTGAGTGCCAGGAAGCCGGTTTTGCGCTGCGAGGTGATCGGAAGTACCGCGGCTGTTGTCAGCAGTGATCCAGTTGCAGTGGCCGTGGACAGTGAAGCGTGGAAGACGGTATTAAACTCTTCCAGTGTGCCCGTGAAGGCTATCTAGGCGAAAGAATTCTTGTATGTGTGGAATCTGCGGAATCTTCTTCGCGAATCGCGAGTGGCGCGTCCAAGGCGATGTGCTCGCGCGCATGAACCGCCGCATCGTGCATCGCGGGCCTGATGATGAGGGATTCTTCGTCGAGGAGAATGTCGGCCTTGCCATGCGCCGCCTGAGCATCATCGACGTCAAGAGCGGCCATCAGCCCTTGGCGAATGAGACTCGCGATGTCTGGATCGTTTTCAACGGCGAGATCTATAACCACGCCGAACTGAGAGAAAATCTGGAAACACGCGGCCATCAGTATCGCACCCGCAGCGACACGGAGACCATCGTTCACCTCTACGAGGAATACGGATCCGACTGCGTGAATCACTTGCGTGGCATGTTCGCTTTCGTGATATGGGACCGCCGCAGGCGCGTCCTTTTTGCGGCCCGCGATCGCCTCGGCATCAAACCTTTCTATTATCGCTGGGATGGAAAGTCGTTTCTTTTCGGTTCCGAAATCAAAACGATCCTGACGTATCCGGGCGTCGATGCTGAATTCGACCGGGGTCGACTCGCGGAATATCTCACCTTCGGCTACATTACTGGGCCGCAGACCATGTACTCGGGCATTCGCACGTTGATGCCCGGACACACACTCGAACTCAGCGAGCGCGGCGAGCCCAAGATCACGCGCTACTGGGACCTCGTGGTGCCTGTGGATGAACTGCCGCGCGAACACAGTTACTACGTGAAGAACTATCGCGAGAAGCTAGAGTCTGCTGTCGGATCGCACCTGATGAGCGATGTGCCTTTAGGCGTCTTTCTGAGCGGCGGCCTGGATTCGAGTGCGGTCGCGGCCCTCACAGCTAAGATCCGCGGCGATAAAATTCAGACGTTCGCTGTCGGCTACGGGGAAGAAGAGTTCAGCGAGCTTCCTTACGCTCGACAGGTTGCGGCCCACATTCATTCGGATCACCACGAAGTTCGTCTCAGCCGGGAGGAATTCTTCGACAGCCTGCCTCGTCTGATCTGGCACGAAGATGAGCCCATCGTCTGGCCGTCGAGCGTCTCTCTCTACTACGTAGCACGCCTTGCGCGAGAGCGGGTGACGGTGGTGCTTACCGGCGAGGGCAGTGATGAGACCTTGGCAGGCTACACCCGCTATGCCTGGACGCTTTTGAATTCGAAGATGGATCGCACTTATCGTGCGATGACCCCCGCGTTCCTCCGCCGCTGGTTCCGGCAGGGAATTGCCTCGGCTCCGGTTTCCGCCACCCTGCATCGCAAGCTCGAGCACACTTTTCTAATGCGGGACGGCGCGTCGTGGCCTTCGTTTTACTTCGACAACTTCTACTCCGCATTTTCGGACGCTGAATTCGCGCAGCTCTTGACACCGGAAGCCCTGCAATCCGCCGGTTACGCCTATGACGGATCGATGGAGCCGTGGGAGCGTTCGTCCGGCGATCTTCTGCACCGTTTGCTCTACACCGATATCAACAGCTATCTGATCGAATTGTTGATGAAGCAGGACCAGATGAGCATGGCCGCCTCGATCGAGAGTCGCGTGCCCTTCCTCGACCATCCGCTTGTGGAATTCACCGCTCGTATTCCCGCGGACCACCAGATTAAGGGAATGGCCGGCAAATTCATTCTGAAAGAAGCTGTGGAAGATCTCCTGCCGGACGACATCATCTATCGCAAGAAGATGGGATTCCCCACACCCTGGGCTTACTGGCTCGCTGGGCCCCAACTGCAGCAGATCGAGACTCTGCTGACAGAGCCTCGAAGTGCTGCCCGCGGTCTGTTTCGCCCTGAGGCGATTTTCCGAATCTTCGCTGAGCATCGCACCGGGCACCGCGATCATGGCAATCGCATCTGGCGGCTGCTGAATCTGGAGTTATGGCAGAGAGCGTGTCTGGAGGGAGATCTCGAGTCCACTACCACAGCGGTTCCAGCGAATGCCGCTATCTGAACGCCCCATGCTCCTTATCTCCATCGCCTCGGAATCCCGATGCTGAGGAATGCCAAACTCGCAGCCCTGAGCTTCCTCCGAAGTGCAGGAGCATTTGAAGCTGTCGCTAACAGCAAGTGGCGACGCGACCGTCTGCTGATCCTCTGCTATCACGGCACAGCACTTGAGGATGAACATCAGTGGAGGCCGGCCCTCTACCTTGCTCCGAACGTCCTGGAGCAGCGTCTGCAGACCTTACGCGCGAAGGCCTGTTCGATCTTGCCTTTGGGAGAGGCTCTTCAGCGCCTACAGGCTCGCGATCTGCCGCCACGTAGCGTTGCCGTCACATTTGACGATGGCACCTATGACTTCTACCGCCAAGCCTATCCATTGCTGAAGAACTACGGCATTCCGGTGACTGTTTATCAAACCACTTATTACACCGACAATCCCATGCCGGTGTTCAACCTGATCTGCTCGTACATGCTGTGGAAGCGGCGCGCCAACCAGTTGGTCCCGATCCCTGAACTCGGCCTCGCCCAGCCGATGGATTTGAGCACGCAGTTGGGCCGGCATAGAGTAGTACGAAGCCTGGTGGAACGAGCGGAGCGGGAGAATCTGAGTGGCCGGGACAAGAATGAGATTGCCCGACGCTTGGCGGGCGCGTTGGGAATCGATTACGCGGCTCTCACCACCAAGCGTATTCTGCAACTCATGAATGCGCAGGAGGTCTCCGAAATCGCGAAGGAAGGCGTCGACTTGCAACTGCATACCCATCGCCACCGCACCCCAGAGGAGGAAACTCTCTTTCGACGTGAGATCGCTGACAACCGGCAACGGATCCAATCTCTAATCGGGCAGAGCGCCAGGCACTTTTGTTACCCGAGCGGAGTGTACCGGCAAGAATTCGTTTCCTGGTTGCAGAAGGAAGGTGTGTTGTCGGCAACAACCTGCGACGCGGGCCTGGTTAAGCCTGGTGACAACCCATTCCTGCTATCGAGATTTGTGGACACGACAGGCCGAACGCAGTTGGAATTTGAAAGCTGGGTCAGCGGTCTGGGAGCCCTTATCGCCTTCCGCAGGACGGCGACGCAGACCTACAGCGTACCCGAGGACTAACGCGGCGAAGAGGCCGTCGGAAGGTGCGCCTGCACCGCAGCCAGAAGTTGCTCGCGCAGGAAAGGTCCGCTGGCCAGAAGTCCGGTCAAGAGCGGATCCTTGCGATTGCATTGCAGAGGAGTGTTGTCGAGCGTACTCACAAATCCACCCGAACTTGCCACCAGCGACGCGCCAGCAGCCACATCCCACTCGTTCTTCGGAGTAAGTGTGAAAGTGACATCTGCCAGTCCTGCCGAAACCAAGGCCAGTTTGTAGGCCACCGATCCCATGGGGCGAATCTGATAATCGCCGCCCTGGAACTGCTGCCACTCACCACGCTTCACTTCGCTACGGCTGGCAAGGATCAGCGAGCCTTTCAGTGCATTTCTTTGGCTCGGCCGAGCGGGCTTGCCGTTATAAAGCACGCCCATGTCGGTCGCGCCGATGATGATTTCGTTGGTCGCCGGATTACAGATGCCGCCCGCCACTGGTCTCCCGTCTTCGACGAACCCAATCGAAACGCAGAACTCGGGTATTCCCTGAACGAACTCGCGCGTCCCGTCCAGCGGATCGACCACCCAGATCCGGCTCTTGGACAGCCGAGAAACATCGTCAACACTCTCCTCTGAAAGCCATCCCTCGCCATCCCGCAGCAGGTTCCGGCGCAGGACGTCGTCGACAGCGCGATCCGCTTCAGTCACAGGATCGTGACCGATCTTGTATTCCGTCTCAATGGCCCCGGGAGTAAAACGCGCAAATACAACTCGCGCCGCGTCAATCGCGGCTTCGATGCGAGTAAGAATGTCCGAGTAGGCAGAGGTCATGAGTTCCCTGAAAATGGATTGTATTTTAGACGGGCCACAACATGCGCGCTCCCGTGACCAGAAGCAAGGCGCAGAGCAGGCGGCGCAGCCACAACATAGGAACGCGGGTTGCCAGGTGCGAACCTAATAGCCCGCCCGGAATCGAGCCAATCAGCAATGACACCACCAGTCCGGAATCTACGTTTCCCAGGCGAAAGTGCAGTAACCCGGTAACGCCAGTCAGAACGACGGCATGCACGATGTCGGTCCCGACGTTCACTTTGGGAGGGAAACTGTAAAACAGCAGCAACAGCATCATGATGATGCTGCCGGATCCCACCGAAGTCATTCCCACCAGGAAGCCGGCAACGACGCCGATCACAACCATGCCAGCGAATCCCTTCATCGTCGGTGCGCGATTCGCAACGTGGTCTTCGATTCGTTTCTGTAACAGCAACAGAATCGGAACGATGATGAGAAGCACGCCAACGGCGGTCTTGATGAAGTTATTCACTCCGTTGCCGTACACGTGACGGATGTACATGAGCAGGTTGACACCGGCGATTGAGCCCGGAATACTGCCGAGCGAAAGAGCGATTACAACTTTCCTGCGAACTGTGCCCTTCTTCAGATGCATCAGGCTCGCAGGAATTTTTGTGAAGAAGTTGAACACCGCATCCGAGCCGACCGCCACGATCGGTGGTACTCGCAGGCCAAAGATCAGCACAGGGAGCAGCAGAACGCCGCCCCCAACGCCGGTCATTCCGATCAGAATACCCACTACGAACCCGACCAGGATTTTGCCTGCCAGTAGCGTCATATACGATTCGTCGTTACGTTAGGCCGCCGCTCCGTTCACTCCGATGAAGCCTTCGCGCTCGAGATGCAGAATGATTTCCTGTGCGCCTTCCTCAGGTGAAAGTTCGCCGGTGTTGATTGTTACCTCGGCGTGCGCCGGAGCCTCGTAAGGATCTGAGATTCCGGTGAACTCCTTGAGAATGCCCGCTCGAGCCTTGGCGTACAGGCCCTTGCGATCCCGTTGCTCGCACACTTCCACTGAAGTCGCAATGTGCACCAGGATGAAGCCGCCATAGGGCTCGACCATCTGCCTCACGTGCTTCCGCGTAGCGTCGTAGGGTGCAATGGGCGCGCAAATCGCGATCCCGCCGTTCTTGGTGATCTCCGACGCCACATATCCAATTCGTCGGATGTTAATGTCGCGATGCTCCTTCGAAAATCCAAGCTCAGACGAAAGATGCTTGCGCACCAGGTCTCCATCCAGCAAGGTCACCGGGCGCCCGCCGACTTCCAGGAATTTCGTCAACAACACATTGGCGATCGTCGACTTGCCGGAGCCGGACAGGCCCGTGAAGAAGATGGTCACGCCCTGCCGGCTGCGAGGTGGAAAGCTGCGACGCAATTCATGAACTACCTCGGGATAGGTGAACCAACCCGGGATTTCACGCCCTTCATTCAACCGCTGGCGCAATTCCGTGCCCGAGATGTTCAGAACGCGATCCCCCTTCTTTACCTCGTCGTCCGGAACATAACGGTCCTCGTCCTCGAGATAGACCATCATGCTGAAGGGAACCATCGTAACGCCGATGTCCGACTCGTGCTTCTTGAAGACTTCCTGTGCTTCGTACGGTCCGTAGAAAGGCTTGCCATCTGTGTCCTTGCCCGGTCCCGCATGATCGCGTCCAACGACCAAGTGCGTACAGCCGTGATTCTTGCGGATGAGTGCGTGCCAGATTGCCTCGCGCGGCCCCCCCATGCGCATGGCAAGGGGCAAAAGAGAAAGCTTCTGCGTCCCCTGCGGATACTTCGAACCAAGCAACTGATAACAACGCACCCGCGTGTAGTAGTCCACATCGCCTGGTTTTGTCATTCCGACGACAGGATGGATCAAAAGGTTGGCTTCGACTTGCTTGGCGGCGCGAAATGTCAGTTCGACATGCGCGCGGTGCATGGGATTTCGAGTCTGGAAAGCCACGACGCGGCGCCATCCGAGGCGCGCAAACTCATTGCGAAGCTCCGCGGGAGTGAAGCGCAGAGTGCGGAAATCATAGTGCGAAGGCATCTGCAACCCTTCGACGCGCCCTCCCACGTACCAGGGATTGGCAATATTCATGGCGTAATTTGCGCCCGGATGAGCCTTGCTGGTGCTGTTAAACACAGCTTTGGCTTCGGCAGCACGGTCCGGTTGCCACACTTCCTCGACGTGCAGCACCGCGAGCATTACGCCCTCAGGATCGCGCAGCGCCACTTTGCTGCTGCCCGGAGTCAACTTCTTGGCGAATTCTTCGGTCACGTCCAGAGTGATCGGCATCGGCCAAAGAACTCCGCTGGCCAGTTTCATATTGTGGCAGACCCCTTCATAGTCGGCTTTGGTCATAAAGCCACTCAGCGGGGAAAACCCTCCGCTCATCAGCAGTTCGAGGTCGCAAATTTGACGGGCGGTAAGATCCCACGACGGCCATTCCCTGGAATGGGCTTTTAGTTCTGCGGCTTTTGCCGGCGATGCGAGCAGATCAATCAGTTCACCACCGTGCGGAGCAATCAAATGACTAGTCGAAGCGGACAAGAGCGTGAGCCTCCCAGATTCGTTGATTTTGGATTTATTGCATGTAGATTCGGCTTTTCGCAGAAGGAATCAAATGATGTTTCCGGACCGCTATTGAGGGGATACAAACGAACAATCTCGAGTCAAAGACCCCAGACCTAGTCTTCAAACTTTACACGAAAGAATTGCTGCCCTTACTGTGCAACTTCTATGCCGCCAGTGTACTTCTATTGTACTGTAAGTTGATAAGGATAAAAGCTTAATTTTCGGTTTATCCGGTGCAAAATACCTACGGCTGGGTATTGATGCGCAAATCCTTGCGCAGGTTGGCAAACGACTTCCCCCGACAAAAGATCGAACGTACAGCAATTCTCGGCGTTATCCCCGACATTGAGAATCGATAGTAACCATCCGGCTCGTTACCATCTGCCCCCTCGGTTACACTGCTTGGAGGTTTCTCAAATTTCTTTGATTCGATGAAGGACCTTGCAAAAAGAGCGATTCTTGCCAGCGGAGCGCTACGGTTGATTTCCCCCGGTGCGAGTGCAGCGATTCTGATGTATCACTCGGTCATGCCCGAACCTGCGGTGCACGCGGACTCACTGGGGGGCATCATTCACGCCGAATCTGAATTCTGCGCCCAGATGGAATTACTCGCACGAGATTATTATCCTGTGAGCCTGGATGAAGTGGTGGACGCTCTCAACAGCCGAAGGGATTTGGCCAGTCGATCGGTGGTAATTACGTTCGATGACGGGTACACAGACAATTCAGAAGTCGCGATGCCTATCTTGAATCGGCTCGGTATTCCAGCAACTTTTTACGTGACGGTCGATTGCGTTGAGCAGCGCAAGCTTCCTTGGCCGAGCCGTTTGCGCTTCGCCTTTCGCAAAACGAAGCTGCGGGCATGGGCCGATTGTCGCGGTACGTCTTGGCAGCTGGACGATCCTGACTCCCGCGAACGCGCATATCTTGCTTCCTGCCATGACTGCTGTCAACTCACTGGAAAAATACAGGAAGATTTCGTGGGCTCCATCGAGAAACAACTGCAGGTCGCGGCTTCGGGTGATTTAAGCTCGTTGATGATGAGCTACGATCAAATCAGGGGTCTTGCTCGCCATGGTCACATCATAGGCTCTCACACGATGACGCATCCGAACATGGCTTACATCCCTGAGCAGGATGTCAAGGCCGAGCTCGCAGAGTCGAAACAGCACTTGGAGCGAGAGTTAAAGGCGACCATCAAACACTTCTCCTATCCCTGCCCGGCCTTGACACCGCACTGGAATGAGAAGACCGTCGCGCACAGCCGCTCGGTGGGATATGAATCGGCCGTAACAACAGATGGCGGTGTGACGCGTTGCGGAGACGATCCGCTGTCCTTGAAACGCATCCGGCCCACCAAGACGGCTGAGGGGCTGCGCTGGAATCTGGAGTGTGCATTCGCAGGGCGCGCCGTATAGCGCGGAGTGGAACTCGATCGGGGCGGAGATCAGTTGGCCAGAATCCTGGTTTTAGACGGGCACAGCGCGGCAGCTCTCCCTTTTACGCGATCCGCCGGAAGCGCCGGCCATTGGGCCGCAGTCGGAGCCAATCGTAGGGCATTTGCCGCGGCCAAGCTCTCTCGCTATTGCCGCATGGCTCTTGAATATCCCGTCTCTACCAGCGAACCGCTTGCGTTTGTAGAGTCCATCCTCGAGTTCGTGCGAGCGAATCAGATTGATCTCGTCGTGCCCCTCACCGATTGGACGCTGGGCCCCCTCTCCGTGGAGCGCGAACGTTTCTCCGGTCTTTGCCCGGTCGCGATGCCTTCCCCCTCCGCTGTGGAATTCGCTTCTGACAAGTTCCGGACCATTGAACTGGCTCAGGAAATCGGAATCGGAGTGCCAAAGACCCGCCTCGTGCAATCTCTTGCTGATCTTTCTGGGCTGAAACAGTTCGGATTTCCCGGGGTTGTGAAAGATCGCTTTTCGGTTCGATGGATTCAGCAGAAGGCTGTCTTCGGGTCAGTCGCTTATGCCTATTCGTATGAGGACTTGCAAAAGAGAGTTGCGGATCGTCTGGAAAAAGCAGGAGACGTGCTGGTTCAGGAGTTTGCGTCAGGGCAGGGAATCGGTTTCTCCTGCTTCGTTGCGGGCGGCAAGACCTTCCTGCCCTTTCAGTGGCTGCGGGTACGCGAAGTTGATCCCCGCGGCTCCGCGAGCAGCGCCAGGAAATCTATCGCCTTGGACGATGCGCTCGTCTCTCAAAGTCAGCAGCTCATTACTCGGATGGGTTTTGAAGGCATCGCGATGGTGGAATACAAGCGCACCTCCGATGGTCGCCTCGTATTGATGGAAATCAATGGACGTCCCTGGGGCTCAATCGGATTGCCTTTCGCCTGCGGCATCGATTACCCGCGCTATCTCATTGACTGGTGCCTCGAGGGCAAGCTACCGCCGGAAAAGATTGCTTATCGGGAGAACATTCTGTGCCGACGTGCGGTCAGCGAATTGACCCACCTCAGCAATATCCGCGCCGGCCGTCCCGCAAATTGGCCCGCGATCTATCCCAAGTTCTGGCCGACACTCTTACGGATGTCGCTACCCTGGCGTCCCGGCATGTGCTATGACGATCTGTGGATCTCGGACTTGCGACCCGGCATCGCCGCCCTGCGAAACTGGTTTCAAGTTCGCGCCAGACGTTCTTCGTAGGACTTTGCGCCCGGTTGATTCGCGGATGAGAGCACAGTCGCGGCCAGCAGATTCTGAATGCAGGTCTGCAATTGCCGCGCGCAATATCGCGTGACTTCCAAATCTCCGAGATACGGGTCAGGAATTTCACGGCCCTTCCAAGGGCCTTCCGCGTAAGAGCTCAACATATAAATCTTTTTGGCCGATTCTGGATACAGCGTCAGCAGTTCTGCCTTATTCTGAAAATCCATGGCAAAGACTGCGTCCGCCGCATCTACCATTTCCCTCGTCAGCGGCTTGGCTCGGTGCATTGCCAGCGAGATACCCAGATCTGCCGCCGCTTCTTGCATCCAAGGATGAGCCTCGCGCCCCGGATTCGCGTGCAATCCGGCAGAGACGATGCGGATCTTGTCAATCTCATCTGGCGCAGTTTCCTTGAGAGCTTTGCGCATGAGGGATTCCGCGATGGCGCTGCGCATGATATTTCCAAAGCACACAAAAACAAACGACCGCGCCGAAGGAGGCACGGCCCGCTGATTTTCTCCACGCATGCCCAACACGTCGCGCATCCTCAATCCGGCGTAAATCCGGCCCGCTCCGGGACCAAGCCGCCGGACGATTCCCCGCTGTTGCAATAAGAACTGGGGAATGAACTTGCGCACTACGTCCTTGAACATTCCTGGCTGGACGGCTTCTTTGGTCACGAACGCATTCCCTGATGTGAGATGGATTCGACAGGCCTTGCTGACGACAGCTCGTATCCGAGACTTTGCATCAGCTCGCCCCACGCCGATTCGATTGCCTCGACCGATTCGGGAGCGAGCTGCGACTTCCACCCTCCTGTTTTTGCCGTTCGCACGAATGGCTTGTCGCTCCGTGTGCTCCTGGTGAGCACCCAGCTCGCCGCCTCTTCTTTCTCCAGAGTTCGCATGCGTTCTGGAGAGCTGAGTTCGATGGCTCGCCGCAGCCCTTCGGGACTCGAATCAATCTTCCGGAATGAACAGTGCTCCAGAAATGCGATGACATGCAGGAGCGTTCCTGCTGCGTCGCGCTTCATCTCCTCATAACGCAGCATTATGAAATTTGGATTCCCGCCGCGCAAGGAAACCCAGCTCAGCACGTTATCCCGCCAGGATCCGAACTTCTGATCAAACTCTCCGGCGATGAACCGCGCCACAAAACTGGTCATCGGATAGTCATCCGGAATATTTCTCGCCTTCACATTGTGATGGTAGAAGGATATCGCCACATCTCGCGGGTCACGGACCACGTAGATCACATGCGGATAGTGCGGCTGAAAAGACTCATGACTCTTCAACATGCGCGGACGCGGAAGGGCCCGCAGCACCCGATCCCGATTGAAGTAAATCTCCGGAATGCGCGACTCGATATTCGAAAATGTGACCGGTGCATCCGGGTAGAGAAGGTTACCGAGCAGAAACCGCGTCCACGTATTGCCCGAGCGAGGATATGACACCAGAAAGACATCATCGGGATAAACCGTAACTCCGCGCCCGGCAAGCTGCCTTCCCGTAAGCACGCGACCAGCCTGAGTCAATACCCCCAGCGCTCTACCCAGTTTTTTCGTTGGTCCATGCATATTGCTCAGCTTCTCACTAGTTCCCGTTCCGCGTGCGATTCCGTCATCAATTCGTATCCCAGTCGCCCGAGCCCACCACTGGCTACTCCCGTCAGTCGTGTTAATAGCCGTGGCTCCAAGGTAACTTCGTGTTCCGCGCTCGTCCCTTTTTATGCTTCCTCTTGGTACGTCTCGACCAGAGCCATCGAGATCTCGTCTTCCTCGTTAGCTGCTAACTGGCCAACATCCCACGCGCGATGACTCCAGAACGCCCAACCCAATCCGACTGCGTATACCGCGCCGGCGATAACAAACTGCAACAAAAGCCCGCTCAAGCGATGCGGGATAAACCAATGCCTCATCAGTAGAAGACAAGCCACAAGAGGGATGTTTAGCACAAGCGGCAACAAGAACGCCCGCGACAGATACGTTCTAAGTTTGATCCCCAGAAGATTGCAAAGATGGCGGGGCAGGAAGAAGATCATCGAACAGCTGAGAGGAATCGCGGTCCCGATTGCGTCTCCAAGGATTCCGTACGGCCGCACCAGAATAATGCTGAGAATCAGGTTCGAAATCCCCTCCGCCAAAACTACCCAGGCCCAGGTGCGATGTTTGGCCATTCCCCACAACGTACGCCCCGAAGCTGACTGCGCCAGCATGAGCGTAGTCGGATACAAAAGTACGAGCAGCACTGGATAGCCCGCCGCAACGTATTTGGTTCCCATCCACGCCTCAATCACCGACTTCCCTAAAACCGTCATAACGGCCGTGATTGGAAATATGATGAACGCGCAGGCGCGGTTACCGACAACAAAAATCTTCCGTAATCCGTCCACGTCGCCCTTGGCCTGGGACTGACTCGACATCGGGATAAAGATCTGCGCGAGGCTGCTCACCACCTCGGACGAGTAGTCCACCAGGCGAGATCCTATGGTGAAATAGGTGATGGCGGCGGCTGACACGAACGTCCCAATCACCATGGCATCGGTCTTGAACCGCAGTTTGCCCGCCACGATGATCAGAAACGTCATCCCGCTGTAACCGGCAATCAGCCTCATGCTTCTTCGGTTGACATACTGTGGGCCGATCTGCAGCCGCAGATGCCGGGACGCCACCGCCGCATTGACCAGTCCGTTGATCAGCGGAAAGGCCACCGTGACCAGTGCCACCGATAGCAGCCCGCCACCACGTCGCAGAGCAACAACGATCAGGAGAGCCCGCAAGATCGTCGAAGTGATGTTGGTGAAATTGAGTGCGTAAAACCGCTGTAGCCCTTCGAGGATTCCACTGAACACACCCAGGGGAAACCCCAGCGACACCGAGGCCCCCACCATCAGCAGCAGCCAGCGCGCCGTTCCCACGAATTCCGGTGGGATTTTGAAAATCGAATTTACATAGTAGGTCGCAATCAGCGTGATCAGCATGGCTACTATGCCGATGCCGCTGTAACTGAACATCGCCGTATTCACCAGGCGGTTCAGCTCGTCGTACTCTTCGGTCGCGGAGTATTTCGCCACGTACCGCACAATCGAAGAGCGAATGCCCAGATCGAACAGTCCGTAGTAGCCCGTGACAGAAAAGATCAGAATCCAGAGCCCAAAAGCCTCGTCCCCCAGGTGGTGGAGAATGAACGGGGAAAGGAAGATACCGGAGACAACGTTCACCCCAAGCGAGAACCAGCTTGATCCGACGTTCTTGAGGATCTGGCCTTTGTTGAATTTCATTCGCCCTGTTGCCCCGGCACGGAACTTACGAGTAGTTCGTCTCGACCGATCGCGGAGTCCGAAAGGGAATCGGTGAGCTGCTGAAGATGCACAGCCAATGTCTTGCCAAAAACTCCGACGTGGGGCTCGCGTAGAATTTCAGCGTGATGAAACTCAACTTCGTGGATCGTGACGCCCCCTTCGCTTCTCTCAGCCCACCCCATTTTCGGATCGTTGATGTAGTAGAAGGGCTGCTTCGGCCGCTTGAACAAAACCACTGGAGCACGGAAACGCGGGGGTGTGAAGTCCTCCGGCCAATAAGCCTGCCGCCAATCGGTGCGCGCCGGCTTAGAGCCAACGAGATTCTGAACTTTGTGCTCAGCCACTCGCTTATATGAGGCCAGCCGCTCGGCAAGGCTAAGACGCTTCATTTCGCGCATGCGCTCGCCGTAATAAAAGATTTTCCACAAAAAGCGATTCTGACTGTGCTGCAACACCCACGTATCAAAGATCGCAAACAGGCCGACTTCCTCACCCTCAGATTCGAGCTTGAGCACGATCTGCTCCGCGATGTGAGTCCCGTCGCAAAGTCCGCCCAGGCAATACGGGCCGTGCGGCTGCACGGAGCGCATCGCGGCCGCGTATTCGTCAGTCAGCGCATGCATCTCCTGTTCGGAGTAGGGCCGTTTGCCGCGCGTCACCGGAGAGTGTCCTTGAACTTTGTAAACCGTCTGCTCAGGACCCATGTGACGCGCGAGCATGGCATAGCCTAGAGACTCCTCGCCCGGAGGCACAATGGCAAAAAATGGCAGACGGCGACTGTCTCCATGCTGAATCTTCATCAGCACCGGATCGCGATCATGTTCCGAACCAAACGCAACCAGTTTTGCCAGCGACTCGACGGTAGCTCCGCGAAACATCGCGGACAGAGGAATTTGCCGTCCTGTTGACTCATGAATCTGCGCCAGCACGCGCCCGGCCAGCAAAGAATGCCCACCAAGATCGAAGAAATTGTCAGCCACTCCTACTGCCGGAAGACCAAGAACCTTGGCAAACAACGACGCCACCATCGATTCGATATCGTTTCGAGGCGCCACCCGGGTTGCGTCCTCTCGTTGCTCCGGCGGCGGTGTAGGCAAAGCCTTGCGGTCCACTTTTCCGCTGGTCGTCATCGGGAACTCTTGCACGACAACAAATCGCGACGGCACCATGTAATCCGGCAGCCGATCCCTGAGTTCCCGGCGCAAACTGTCAGTCCCCAACTTGTGCCCCGGCGCTGCGATCAGGTAGGCGACCAGCCGCTTGTCCCCTGGTCGATCCTCTCTGACAACGACTACCGCCTGCAGAACCCCCTGGCACCGACCCAGCACGACTTCGATCTCGCCGAGTTCGATACGCAGACCGCGAAGCTTCACCTGGAAATCCGTCCGGCCAAAGTACTCGATGTTCCCGTCAGGAAGGAAGCGAGCCAAGTCCCCTGTCTTATACAAACGCGCGCCCGGCTCTTGACTGAATGGGTTGCGAATGAATTTCTCCGACGTTAGCTCGGGCCGGTTCAGGTATCCGGGCGCCAACTGGATTCCGCCAATGTGTAATTCCCCCGGCACTCCGATCGGCGTTGGTTCAAGATTCGGATCGAGAACATAGATTTGCGTATTCGCGACAGGCCGCCCGATGGGAACGACCGAACGATCACCCTCTCGCCTGCACTGCCAATAAGTCACGTCAATCGCGGCTTCGGTCGGGCCATAGAGATTGTGCAGTTCTGCATCCATCCGTTCGAAGAAGCGCTGCTGCAATTCGAACGGCAGAGCCTCGCCGCTCGCGAAAACTTGGCGCACGCTAGCGCAGCCCTCGAGGCCCGCTGCCTCGAGGAAAATGCTGAGCATCGAGGGAACGAAGTGAAGGGTAGTGATCCCCTGTTCTGCGATGATACTCACCAGATATGCCGGATCGCGGTGTCCCCCCGGCCGCGCGACGACCAGTGTAGCCCCGGCTAGCAACGGCCAGAAGAACTCCCATACCGATACATCGAAGCTGAAAGGAGTCTTCTGAAGAACACGGTCCCGGCCTGTCAGTTGGTACATCTGCTGCATCCATAGCAGGCGGTTCACAATCCCTTCGTGGACATTGGGCACGCCCTTCGGTTTACCGGTCGATCCTGAAGTGTAGATTGCGTACGCCAGATTTTTACCGCCGATCGCTGCCGCAGGATTCTCCGTGCTTTCGTTCTGCAAGGAAGACCAATCGCGATCCAGGCAAAAAACCTTCTTTGCGCCCGCGGGCAGTCGATCGAGCAGATGAGACTGTGTCAGGACCACTGGAGGATTTGAGTCGGCCAACATTGTTTCCAGCCGGTCCTTGGGATATTCGGGATCCAATGGGACGTACGCCCCGCCCGCCTTCATGGAAGCAAGCAGCCCGATCACGAGCTGGGTCGACCGCTCCGCGCAAACTCCCACAAGGACGTCCGGCCCGACACCATTCTTCTGCAGGTAGTGCGCTAGCTGGTTGGCTCGGGAATTCAACTGCCGGTAGCTCAGCCCTTCCGATTCATAGACCAACGCCAACGCATCAGGAGTCTTCTCAACTTGCGCCTCAATCAACTGGTGCAGCGGGATGTCTCGCGGATACTCCACCCGAGTGTCGTTCCACTCGACGAGCAGGCGGTGGCGCTCCGCCTCGCTCAGCATCGGCAGACTGGAAATCGCAGCATTCGGATCGGTAGCGGCGCTTTCCAACAACTTGCAAAAGTGTTCCATCACGCGCGCGATGGTGGCCGCGTCGAAGAGGTCGGTGCTGTAGCTGAAGCGACCAGCAAGTTCGCCCTCTGTCTCCTGAAACTCCACTCGGAGATCGAATGGCTCCGCCGGGCTCCGAATTTCGAACACCGTCATTCCGGGTCTGGCGGCCGAATCTGACTCCCGCATATCAAGCCGCACTTGGAAGAGGGGATGACGGCTCAGGTCGCGGTCGAGACGCAACTCCGCCAACACCGCCTCGAAGGGAATTCCCTGATGCGCGAAAGCGCCGTCGACGACGTCCCGGACTCGCTTAAGAAACTCGGCGAAGCTGAGATCGCGCGGAACTTCCGTGCGCAGCGCGACCATGTTTTCCAGCGGCCCGACGACTCCCCGATTCTCCGGCCGCATGCGGCCCGGTAGCCCCATTCCAATAACCAGATCTTCCTGCCTCGTATAATGCGCGAGGAGCACTTTGAAGACAGCCACGAGTGTGATGCAAAGTGTTACATCGCACTGACGGCTTAGCTCTCGCAGTGGTTGCACCAACGAGCCGGGCACTCGCATAACCTGACTTGCGCCGCGGAACGACTGGGTTGCTGGCCTCGCATGATCCGTCGGAAGATCAAGGCTCGAAGGTGCGCCCGAAAGCCGCTCCTTCCAGTAGTAGATGTCATCTGCAGCAAGCGACAGCGAAGCCAGATCACGATATTGGATGACCTCCGCCCGTGCCGGCTGTTGCCCGTCTACAAGCGCATCGTAAACTGCCGCGACCTCATCCATAAGGATTCGTAGAGAGGCTCCATCGCACACCATGCGGTGCACGATCAAGAGAACCGTATGCTCTGACTTCGACACCAGGTGTGTAGCTCGCAGGGCGGGGCCATGTTCGAGGTCGAATGGCTTCGCGATCTCCTGCGCGATTATTTGGGTGACTCGACTAGCGCGGTCGGCCTCACCCAGATGTTCCAGTTCGAGGCGCGCCAGAACAACCCGAGCCGCCGCCGAGAGAACCTGCAGCGGCATGCCGTTGATCACGCGAAATTCGTAACCCAGAATTTCATGCCGCCGCAGGACTTCATTCAGCGCTGCCTCTAGCGCAACGGAATCAAGTGCTCCTTTCCAGTGCGTGCCTATGCCTATATTTCCGAGCCCTTTGCCAGGATGGAGCTGTTCCAGCACCCAAAGCCTTTGTTGGGCAGCGGATAAAGGTATCTGACTGGCCGTCAACAGATCGTTCCTCATAAGCCTCTTATTCGCGCGCCGAAGCCTTGACCTGCTCGCTCCCTTCGTCAGCTGCGACCGCTACTGCCGCCGCATATCCCGAACCCACCGTTACGTCACAGATCGTCCATCGGGCAGCCTCAGCCGGATCGGGTCTCGTGGCCAACAGCGCGTGAGATGCGGCTGGAGCAACGGAGACGTCAAATTGATGCAGCGGCAACGAAAGTCCTTCCCCTCTTGCCTTCACGTACGCTTCTTTGCGAGTCCAGCATCGAAAGAAGGCGGCCCGCAGTTCATCGCCACACAAACGCTTCAAGTCATCGCGCTCTCGTTTTGAAAAAAAACGCTCCGCCAGTCGTTCCACCTCGGTTTCACGCGCCAGGCTCTCCACATCCACCCCGATCGCACGTTGCTTGACAAATGCCAATAGGGCGAGACCGTATGTATGTGAGACGTTGAAGCACAAGCCACTCTCGCCCTCAAGGGTCGGCTTGCCCCGGACCGCATATCGGAAACGCACGTCCTGAGGCGTACTGCCAAGATATTGAGCCAGCAAGATACGCAGCGTTGCACGCGTCAGGACAAACTCATTGCGCGGCCTTTTGACGCGGAATCGAAGAGCCCTCTCCTGTTCTTCCGTCGATAACAATGGATAATATGCACTGACTTCTTCGATCGAAGCATCAAGGCGGCGCTGCCACAAATGAACAACTCCTGATCGCAATTGAGAAGGGTAGCCAACAGTCTTAGCATCCCAAACCTCAGTGATCTGCACCTCCGTCTTTGATCCCATCAAGGCGCGGCCTGGTCCGTCCGTCTTATCTGAAACCGTTCTAGTAGATGCAAGCGACGTCGCATCCGTAAGCCTACATCGAGGATGTTTCTCGATCGTTACAACCCATCGATCAAAACTCTATTGTCGATATCTTGAGCAATGTCGGTATGGCGCCCGGCTGACTCCGGAGCCGCACACTAATCCTAAAGCGGTCGGGAGGAGACCTTTAGTGCTTTCGGCCACTGGATGTACCTGCCGACTTGTTCTGGGGAGGGTGATAGCTGAAGTTGATGCCGGAGTTACGTCCCGCTGCTTCAGGATGATTGCGCGGGGCCTGTCCGGTTGCCTTGCCGCTTCGTTGTCTTGACTGCGCCTGAAGCGTCCTCGCATTCTGATGTTCAAGGTTTCGGACTTCTTTTTCGCGTTGGGATTGGATTTTCGGCTGCAGAGTGCTGGAGGCATTTGACCGGGCGTGTCCTCTTTGTTCGGTTCGGGACACCGAGCGGTGCGGATGCGACGATCCGGTGTGGTACTTTTGTGTTCCCCACGAGGCCGACACCAACACCAGCATTGCGAAAATTGTAGCACCTGCATTTTTCATCCCGATAATCTCCCCACCCACAGCTTCCCGCTTCATCTTTCCTTGTCTGATTCACAATCTGTTTCTGGTTTCACGGGCAGCCCGCCTGCGCGGCCACCCACTCATTCCAGCAGTAACTACCTCATCCCTTCGAAGTCAGAGGCGTAAGCGCCCTTCCTTCGAGATGGAGTTAAACTCGAAGAAATCCTCTCGTCCATTATAGCAACCGGCCGGTGGATCTCCTAGTCCTTCTTGCACGCTAACTATCAGTCTGGCAATAGTTTAGCGGCCGACCGAAAGTGACAAATTTGATGCTTAAGTCGGGTCCGCTGTTGCCGTGTGAGACGCGTAGTAGGGGTCGCGTTCGGTTTCGAGTTTGCGACCCTTTTGGCTGAATCGCGGCAGGTGCAGCAGGCCGAATTTCTGCGCGGTGAACTGCAAGGTGGTCGCCAGCACCTCGAGCCCGTACTTTACGCTGCGGCGAAAATTGATCGACGACGCCTCCTCGAAATACTTGGTTGGACAAGAAACTTCTCCGATGCGGAAGCCGAAGTGGACGCATTGCGCCAGCATCTGGTTGTCGAAGACAAAGTCGTCGGAATTCTCGAGTAGCGGTAACTCCGTCAGCACCTGGCGGCTAAAGGCTCGATACCCCGTGTGATACTCGGAAAGCTTCACCCCCAGAAACAGATTCTCAAACGCCGTCAGCAGGCGGTTGGAGATGTACTTGTACAGCGGCATGCCGCCCATCAGTGCGCGGCCTCCAATGATGCGCGAGCCCAGCACGACGTCATACACGTCGTAGGCCACCATGCTGGCCATCGCGGTAATCAGCAGCGGCGTGTACTGATAATCGGGATGGAGCATGATCACGACATCCGCGCCCGCTGCCAAGGCTTCGCGATAGCAGGTTTGTTGATTCCGTCCATAACCATAGTTGCGATCATGTTGGAAAACGAGCAATCCCAGTCGGCGGCCCAGTCCGACAGTATCGTCGCGGCTATGGTCGTCGACCAGGATGCGGGCGTCGACGAGATCGGGGATCTCTCCGACCGTCGCCTGAAGGGTCTTCTCCGCGTTGTAAGCGGGCATGACGACAGCGATACGTTTGCCATTGATCATGGGAACACTTCGGGCAGGTACCTCCGTAGTTTAGCCGAGAATTGGATCCGCCGCGACGCCTGCTGGTAATCGGGCTTCAGTAACAACCGAGGTACGAGAATCTGCCGTGATTCGGCCGGCAGATTCGTCACCCTTTCGCTTTCACCATTCCGCAGTCGGTGTGGTTAAATAGAGTTCCAGACGTGAATTTTCTCGAGACTCTCCCTCGGCATAAGGATCCGGCAATGCAAGATCGCTGGGGGGGATACGTGTCGATAATTGTGCCGGTCTACAACGAGGTGCACCATCTCGACGAGCTTTTGCAGGCCGTTCTTGCTTCTCCCGTCAAGAAACAGGTCGTTATCGTCGATGATGGTTCAACCGACGGCACTCGCGAGAAGTTGCTTGCGCTTCCGCAGCGCGAAGACGTCACAATCGTGTTCCACGAAAAGAACTGTGGCAAGGGAGCTTCGATTCGCACCGCACTCGCCTACGCTCGTGGCGAATACGTTTTGATCCAGGACTCAGACCTTGAGTATGATCCGAACGACTATCCAGCCTTGTTGGCGCCTTTGCAACAGGGATCGGCGAACGTGGTCTATGGTGTAAGGCCTGATCGGCCTGAGCGCGGTCTCCGGTTCTTCCTCGGAGCCAAACTGTTAACCCACCTCACGAACCTTCTCTATGGCACCAGAATTCACGACGAGGCTACTTGCTACAAAGTCTTTCGACGCGCGTTGCTTGCGCGATTGGGACTCGAGTGCCGCCGCTTTGAGTTTTGCCCGGAGGTGACGTCGAAGCTTTGCCGCATGGGAGAAAAAATCGAGGAAGTCCCTATCTCGTACTATCCTCGATCCGCAGAAGAGGGCAAGAAAATCCGCTTATCCGATGGCTGGCTGGCGATCTGGACTCTCGTTCACTACCGATTCCTACCGCGCCGCCGCTGGCTTCAGAGTCCGCAGCAGCATTCTGCGCCGTTTGCGGTCAGTTTTTCGCGATTACCGGCGGAATAGCTGAACGCGGCCTCATCGTGAGGGGCGGTTTTCGCAGGCCAAACTCACCGCTTACCGCCATCCAACTGGTCAATCGGAATCTCGATGTCATGAGGCAAAGTCAGCATTCGGATTTTCAAAACGCCGCCCTGGGGGGGCACCCAATTTTTCTTTTCATAAAGCAACAGATTCTCGCCCCTCCACTTCGGCTCGTTCGTTGTGACCGGGAAACTCCCCAATACCGTGAACTCGTCGCCCCGGAGCTGTTCCCGAAGATCGCGCTGCGAATCGAAACGAATCGCCAGTTTCTGCGATACCACCGCGAAACGAACCCCGTCCTGCCGGAGAGCCTCAGCCACCTGTTCCTTGCTGTGCAGCAACTCCTCGCTGCCTGCGCCCGGCCGTATATCATCGGCGTAGAGCACCTTGCGCAAAATTACAAATCGCCTGTCCGGATCCAGGGCCCGAACAAAGAACACAAAATTTCCCGGTACAGGTCCGTCAAATAGAATGATCCCCGAGTCGTAATTTTTCACGATGCGCGATGCGGCTTCTTTGTATCCGCTGATATATGGTCTCTGATAGCGCCACGCCGGAATTAACAGAATCACAATCAATAGAGCGGCTGCGACCCGCATCGTGACTCTCAATGCGCCGACCCGGAAGAACCGAGTAATCAACCCAACCGCGAAGTACACCAGTGGAGGAAACCAGTAGATGGCGAAGCGAGGCTCCCTTTGCGCGAACCAGCTGAATGTAAGGTAACCCGAGAGCACCCAGCAGCCCATGATCGCCGTCCGCCTGGGCACATCCCAGCGGAATGCAAGGACTGCTCCCAGCAAAGCCAGTACCAGCAGGGTAGGCGGTAAGGAACTTGGCAACGTCTGCCCGTAATACGTGATGCGTTCCCATCCGCTCATCCGGTGCGAGCCGAGATCATTGGCCACCGCCTTCCCCTGCAAGAACATCATTAGCATTAGAAAAGGCCCGGCAAGAACAGCGACGATTGCCGTAAACAGGAGCGCATCGCGCGAAATGATCCGTTTCCACTGGCCTGTAACCAGCAAGGTCAACACGCAGAACACCAAAAGATAAACAGTGGTCTGCTTGCACAATAGGGCGGCACTCAGCCAAAGCGCCGCCAGATAGAGCGACTTTCTTCGATGCTGTTCCAGATATCCGATCCAATGTCGGATCGCGGCTACTCCGAGCGCTAGCGACGGAATCTCGAGCATGACGCTCTTCTCGAAGAGAAGAACCATTGGCAGAAGCCCCAGTGCGGCAGTGCAGATCCCGGCGGTGTAGGAGTCCAGCGTTTCCTCGACCAGCCGAAACCACTGATACAGCAGCAGGGCGCAAAAGAGCAGCACGGTGAGCCGGGCCGAAACCACCGAAGGACCCATTACCAGGAAACTCAATCCTTCAAAGATGTAGAACAAGGGAGGCCAGTGAAGGATGGCGACCGCTGGATATTGCGCGTAATAGCGGTACGCATACTGAACGGGATGTCGAATTGGAAGATCGCGAAACGCGTCGGCGACAAATAGCCCGGTGACTGCGTGCTGCGCCTCGTCCACGTTGTAATGGAATTCGCCGATTCGAATATCGCGGGCGGCAACCACGCAAACCAGCGCAATGCTACTCAACAGCCAAAGCCAGCGCGTCCAGGTCCCGGACCGAAAATTGACGGCGCTCTGCCCGGTATCTTTTTCCTGCTCTGTCTGTTTAGCGCCAGTATGCGTTTCGACCGCTTCCATCTTGCTCTTTCTCCCGACCAGAAAAGCCTCACCGTAGTCACTCATGACCCAAACGGACCCTGCGACGGTTCGCATACCCCGAGGGTGCGCGACGGAACACCATTACCAAATTCGTATTCGGATGCTGGTTCTTGTGGCTCACATGTTGGTGATCGTGCACTACGAAGTTGGGAGAACCGTCGTTTGCGACTCTTGTGGGTCCCAAACGAGGATCGGCTTCAGACAGTTGCTTAATATTGTCGCCGATGATCGGTGTTCTGACAACGGGGTTCTTTAGGTCCTAGCCAGATCCCGCGTCCATCAACCGGTCCGGGCCCATGATTCCATGGGGTCGTCATGAACTTTCGGAAATGGAAGGGCCACGAGTTCGGGAGTGAGGCTAAGTCCCTTTCTTCAATTGCTGCTTCCACCCGAGCACTCTCGCTCTAGCGCCCTCCGCTTCCGCTTCGGGAATCATCCCTTTTTTCTGATAGAGAACCGACAGACTGGTGTGCGCGAGCACATCGTCGGGATCTATTTCAGCGATTCTCTTGGCAACCTCAATTGCCTCATCGAAACGCTGCAAATCCTGCAGGGCCCGCGCCAACCCGTGCATGGCCTCGGTAAATCTCGGATCGGCAGTTAGCGACTCTTGGTACGCCGCGATCGCTTTCTCCAGGTGTCCCTCTGCCATAAGATCCAGGGCCGAATAGTAGAGATCCTCAGCTCTTTGGCGGGCGTTGGCGTCAGTCATGCGGAAGAGATCGAGGCAGAGCCTGGATTTTATCACGGTAGAACGGGCACTTCGGGTGGCCCGTCCTGCATAGGGCTTTTTCCTTCGTGTACCTTTTGCCCTTTGTGGTTATGATTACGGCGTGCGCAACAAGATCCGATTCCTCTGGAACGCCACCCGTGGCCATCGCCTGGCTCCCTGGCGTAGCCCATACCTTCTCTGGCGCATCGAGACCTACACGGGCGTCAAGATGAAGCAGATCGGCTTCGTGGAGTTCTGGGAATTCATGTGGCGCGAGCGTCACGAACTGTGGCGCTTCCTGCGCTGGACGGGCGAGATGGAGCGCTACGCGCATCCCAAGCCGAAGAATCCCTGATTCCTCTGTGACCCTCTGTACCCTCTGTGGTGAAAGCTTTTACGCGCCCTTGCCCGCCGCCGTCGCTCCGCCGAGCTGTACGGTGACCTCTGCGCCCTTGCCCGCTCCCGTGAGCTGCGCCGCCGGCGCACGGTTCGCAACGATCTCCAGATATCCCATGCTCCCGAGAATTCCAAAAACCTCTCCTGGGCCGCCCTCGGCATAAGCACTGCGAATCTCTGTGATTTCTTTGCTTCCAACCATAATCTTGAACGCCGTTTTGCCCGAAAACACTGCGGGAGCATCGTCCGGTGTGATGTTCGTGATCAGGTTTCCGAAGCGATCCACCTTCAGCACGACTGCCCTCAGCTTGTTTTCGCCGGTAGGCTTGGGTTTAGGGGCGGCGAATTTAACATAGTCTTCAATCTCGTCCCCAAATTTGTGCGAGTCCACCAGTTTCGCCAGATAAGCCGCCACCGGCGCGAATACGTCCCGGGCGTGAAACGTATTGCTTACCGGCTGATGGAAATAATGATCGGAAGTGACGTGTCGCACATGAATGCGATCTTCCTTTGCGTAGACCATCGACAGAACGCCATTGTCAGGCGCGACAAAGTGATAGCCATCGCTCGACGCAATAATCGGCCGACGTGTCGTTCCTACGCCCGGGTCGACGACGACCATGTGAACCGTTCCGGTTGGGAAGTAGGAATACGTTTGCGAGATGGCGATCGCACCATCGAGCACATCGAAGGCCTGTACCGCGTGCGAGATATCGACGATCGCCGCCTCCGGCACGATGTCCAGAATGACGCCCTTCACGGCGCCCACAAAATGGTCGTTGGTCCCAAAATCAGTAGTAAGAGTGATGATCGGACGATGCGCCAACTTGATCCTCGCTGGAAGACAGAAATATCCCTGTACTCGCGAAGTTAATTTGCTTGAGAGGCGGGAGTCAAGGCACTGAGGTAATAGGAAAGTTGTGAATGGCCGCTGTTTTTACTCGTTTTCTGCTATACTGTTCTTGACGCTTTTTCCACGGTTTGCTTGTGACGCGGTGGTCCTGCTTTTTCTGACCAGCTTCATCTCCGCCTTTCCTGCCCGCCGTTTAGTTAGCGCAAATTCCAAAATAAGATGTGAGCGGCGTTGCGGCTCTTGACGTGTGTCAGAGTGTGCGTGACAAACGGCCCCTCCAGAAAGAAAAAAAATCGAATGACTACGTTTTCAGAACTGCCCTTGTCCTCTGCGCTACAGCAGAAGCTGGCGGCAGCTCAATTCACCAACTTAACCCCCATCCAACAAGGCGCGATTGCTCCCGGACTTGAAGGGCGAGATGTCATTGGCACCGCACAGACCGGCACCGGCAAGACCCTCGCATTTCTCATTCCGTTGATCGAGACTCTTCAGCGCGAGCCGGCGAACCATACCACCGCTCTAGTGCTGCTTCCGACCCGCGAGCTTGCAATGCAGGTTCACGAGCAGTATGAACAGCTCCGCAACCGCAAAATGCCAAAAGCTGCGCTCGTTATCGGAGGCGTTTCGGAGAAAGCCCAGATTCAGAGCCTGCGCGGCGGTTCGGAGCTCGTAATTGCCACTCCTGGACGTTTGCAGGATCTCATGAATCGCAGGTTTGCCGACCTGCGGCATGTGAAGATCCTCGTGCTCGATGAAGCCGACCGGATGTTGGACATGGGATTCCTGCCCGCGATCCGTCGGATCTTGTCGGTGCTACCCGCGAAGCGGCAGACGTTATGCTTCTCGGCCACGATGGAACAGTCCGTCGCTGGCCTTGTAAATGACTACATGCGCGATCCGATACGGGTGGCTCTCGGTTCGGTGCTGAAACCGGCCGAAAGCGTACAACTGACGGCCTACGAAGTGCGGCCCGGCGAAAAGCTTGATGTTCTCCGCCAACTTCTCTACGCGGAAAAGGGCCAGACTCTCATCTTCACTCGCACGAAACGTGGCGCCGAAAGGCTAGCCAAAGATTTGGTCCGCGACGGCTTCAACGCCGGCGTGATTCACGGCGATCGTTCGCAATCCCAGCGGAACGCTGCTCTCAGTGGATTTCAGGAAGGTCGTTATCAGGTGCTGGTTGCCACGGACGTCGCATCGCGCGGACTGCACGTGGACGAGGTTGCCCACGTCATCAACTACGACCTGCCCAAGATGGCTGAGGATTTCATCCACCGCGTAGGCCGTACCGGCAGAGCAGGGCTGCAGGGACAAGCCTCGAGTCTGGTAGCTGGAGCCGAAGTCATCGAACTCCGCCAGATCGAGCGCACTCTCAAGCTGAAGATCGAGCGTAAGCAATTCGACACCTCGGCACCCGGGCGCCCGATGCGGGTCGTTCAAAACACGCTGGCATCGCGAACCTTGACCGCTTTGCCGGGAGAGGTATTTGCTTGAGACGCAATTTCGCGGCCTTTCAATGTTCCCGCAAGGCCTCGATCGGCTGGATGGACGCGGCCTTGCGTGCCGGCAAAAGCGCCGCGACCAGCCCGATGAGTGGCAGTATGAGCAGAACCGACGCATAGGTCCATGCATCCAAAGGACGCACCTCGTACAAGAAGCTCTGAATGAGGTGTTCCGCCGGGAATGCCAGCAGTAGACCCACGCCCAGTCCGATCCCGATTACGATCGAGCCCTGACGGAAGACCATTTGCGCAACGCTCTGCCGTGTCGCACCTAATGCCATGCGAACACCAATCTCGCGGCGGCGATAGCCCACAAGCTGCGATAACACTCCGTAAAGTCCCGCGACCACCATCGCGACAGCAAGTCCTGCGAACGAGCCGACCAGATACAGTCCCAGTCGTTGGCTGAAGGTATTCTGGTCGACTGCTTCCTGCATAGTCTGAAAGTTGTCGAGTGCAACGCTGGGGGCGACCTCATGGAACACCGATCGCATCTCAGCGGCGACCGGAATGTTGCTCCTGGTTTTGACGGCGAAGTGAACAATCGTCTTCAAGAGCGCCTGGTAAAAGAGCGACGTTGTTGGAACCTGTTGCTGCGGGAGCATGACGAATGGTTGAACCTCAGCGCCGACGTTGTGGTCCGCCTGGTCGCCTAGAACCCCGACGATCGTATACGGCTTTAGCATGCCCGTGTCCTTGCCGCCAAGATCGACTTGCATTCCCAAAGGATCCTTACCTTTGAAGTATTTTTTGGCGAGGGCCTCGTTGACGACTGTGACAAAAGGCGTAGAGGCAACGTCATCATCGCTGATCATGCGGCCGCGTATGACGGGCGTTCCGAAAGTTCGGGCGCAGTCGCCACTCACCGCCGTGACCCGCGTCAGGGCCGGGTCCGCCGGATCATCTGGCAGCCCGACCACCTTGAAATTCGAACTTAAATCCCATCCCGACAGAGGCGGTGCTGTGATGAGCGCGGCACTTTCGATCCCGGGCACTCGGCGCATGCGCTCGAGAACCGGTAGATAAGTGAGAGTGGCGACTGACACTGGCGCATTCGCCGTGTCTTCCGAGACGGCCATCGCTGAAAAGCCTGCGGCATCGGCGGGCATGGCGGTGAAGGTGGTAATGTTCGCAGTCTCAAAGCCCAGCCGCGCTTTTCCCAGATTCCAGAGCGTGTGAAAAAGCAATCCGGTTCCGACGAGGAGGAGCGTGGAAAGAGCGACTTCGCCCGCGACCAGGGCCCCACTGAGCTTTCCCCCTACCGTACGCGACCCGATGCCTCGCGAAGCGGCTTGCAGCGCAGCCTGAGGATTGGCACGCGCTACCAGAAGAACTGGCAACAGCGATGACAGCACCGTGGTAACGGTGGCGATTGCGCCCAGCGCCAGCACGATTGTCCAGTGAATCGCGATCGAATCGGCGCGTGGGATGGTCCCGTCGGGTAGCTTTCGAATCCCGATCATGGCCAGTTGCGCGAGCAACAGTCCCGCTCCACAACCCAGCAGGCTCAGCGACAATCCCTCAGCTAGCATTTGGCGGACAAGCCTTCCTCGGCCTGCGCCTAGGGCTGTCCGCACGGCGAATTCCTGCTGCCGCGCCAGGCACCGGGCAATCAACAGATTGGAGACATTGGCGCAGGCGATGAGCAGGACCAGCGCCAGTGCGCCGAAAAGAGCATAGAGAACGGGTCGCACCGGCCCCGTGAGTAATTCCTGGTACGACGAAGCCCAAAATTTGATTTCTCCGTGGGTTCCCTCCCGGGGAATGTGAGCGGCAATCGCATCGAGTTCGTGCTGAGCCTGCGCGATAGTGGCTCCTGAACGAAGTTCGCCCACCACATTAAAAAAGTTGTAGCCCCGGTCCTTCAACATCTCCGGCGTAGGTTGCAGCGGTGTCCACACACCTTTCTGAAGATCCGCCCCCACTTGTTCCGGGAAGTGAAAGCTGTGCGGCATTACCCCAACCACTGTGTGCGTCTTGCCGCTGATTTTGACTCCTTGGCCGACGATGCCGGGATTGGCATGAAAGCTTTGACGCCACAGTCCCTCCGACAGCACGACCGCCAGGGGTCCACCCGTCTGGCCCTCAACGTCGATGAACGTTCGCCCTAACAGGGGTCGTGCACCCAGCATGGGAAAGAGGTTTGTTGTTACATGAGGCGCCAAAATGCTTTCGGAACCCTCCGGAGTTTCAAGAACGCTGACGTCCTCCGTATACCCGGCGGCATCTTGCAGCAGTGTAGATTGGGTGTGAATGTCGCGATAGTTTAGCCAGGAGGTGGACGAAAACGATGCCTTATCGCCGGTGGAGCTGATATAGACCAGGTGGTCAGAATCCGTATAGGGCAACGGCCGCAATAGAACGCTTTCGATTACCGTGAAAATCGCAGTGTTCGCGCCGATCCCTAACGCGAGGGTGAGGACGGCAAGCGCCGCCATAACCGGTGTCTTACGCAACTGGCGCAGCGCATAGCGCAAATCGTGAAACAGTGCCTGCACGGACACCTCCGGCTCACGAGTCTAAGCGAAGGAGGGCACTTTCATCGCCAAAGGAAGACAAAGAACATCCCAACTGTTATCAAGCAATTCCGTAGGTGTGTCTGAATTGGAACTGCGGTGAGCCTGACCAAAAGCGGAGTAAGTTGTCCGATAACGAACAGAGGCAGAATGTCGCACAACAACGCTCACATTCGTGAACAGGATGGATTGGGCGGGGCGCGAATGGCGGCTTCCGAAGCGGATTCACTAGATCAAAACGGCATTGTGATTGGCCTTGCGATTTCGGGTGGTGAGTTCATACCCTAGTTCCTGCATAGTCTCTCCCCATGCCTCTTCGATGGCTGCAATCGATGTCTCAGAAAGCTTCTGCTGCCAGCCGCCGACCTTGGCGTCGCGCACAAAGCGAATATCCTGGCGGCTTTTCTTGGTGACACCCCATTCCTTAGACTGTTTTTCCTCCAGGGAGCGCATTTTGCTGGCTGAACTCAAGCTGATCGCTCGCTCTATTGCCTCTGGAGTTGGACTTATCCCCAAGAGGGGCGCCCATTTTGCCAGTTCTGCAGCGGGACTGCTTTGAAGGTCTTCGTAACGCGAGATGCAAAAACCATTTTTTCCCTTGCGCAGTCGTATCCAACTCAGAACGTGATCTTCCCAGCAGCCGATCCGGTCCGCGTAGGGCACAATGTCAGCTTTGAGAAAGCGCGGGACAAAGTCGTCGATCGGATAGCCGTCTGGGATCACCCTCATTTTCAGGACGTAGTAGTAAAAAGACACGGCGACGTCTCGCGGATCGCGCACGATGTACAACACGCGCGGGTAGCGAGGATCAAACGATTCGTGGCTTTTTATGATGCGGGGCAACGTGCGAAGCACACGGTCTGGCCATAGGTAGATAGGTGGCACCCGGCGCTCGATATTAGCGAACGTGACGGGTTCGTCGGGGTTGAGCAGATTGCCAACAAGAAAGCGCGACCAGGTGCTGCCGGAGCGGAAATACGACACCAGAAAAAGGTCATGTGGAAAAACTGTCAGACCTCGGCCAGCGCCCTTCAATCCAAAAGCCGCCGAGCCTATGGCCTTCACGTAGCCTTTAATGCGACTATCCTGCGCTCGAGCCCTTGGCACCATCGCCCCCTTACTTTATCGCGATTTCATGGTTAGAAAGTGGTCAGATCCGTGGCTTACGTCAGCACGGGTATCAGGATTGACTCCATCTCTTCCAGCCACTGGTTATAGTAAATCAGAGAGGCGTAAAACGTCTCACCTTAACAATGCGTTGGAGATCGAGTTTCCAGCCCAGAAATGGCCTCCATTCAGCGGATGGCTGGACACTAAGCGTGACCCTGGTAACACCAAGGTTTTGCTACTCGTACCGCAACGCCTCGATCGGATGCATCCGCGCGGCCTTCAGAGCAGGAAAGAACCCCGATACGATCCCAACCATCGATAGAATCGTGAACGAGATAATCATTACGCCCATCGATGCGTGCAGAAAGATCGCGCCCTCATGGTCGGTGGTCTTGTAGAACTCGTCATACAACGGCATCGGAGGGATCACCCAGGTCAGAAATTGCGCCACCAGCATCCCGATCGCTCCACCGACAAACGTCAGCACCAGCGCTTCCAGTAAGAATTGAATCAGAATGTGCCGTGGCCGTGCCCCAATCGCCTTGCGCAGCCCGATCTCCCGCGTCCGCTCGGTCACTGAGACCAGCATGATGTTCATCACGCCAATCCCCCCGACGGCCAGCGTGCAGACTCCGATCAGGCCCAAGACCGCCTGCAGTCCATACGAGAAGGCATTGATCATGCCGCGGTCTTCAATCGTATCCCACTCTGGTGTGGCCTTGTCGTCCTTCGGATCGAAGTGATGCCGACGCGCAATCACCTCACGCGCCGCCATCAGCGCCTTCTTATTCTGCTCTGGGGCAATCGGCTGAATAATGATTTCGTCCGGATCCCGCAGGTTCTTCAGATCGCGCATGAGCGCAAATGGAATGAACGCATTCTCATTGTCGGGCCCCTGATACATCGAGTCCTGTATCTTATTGCGCATCGTACCGATCACTTCGAAATCCAGACCGCCAATTTCGACGTGCTGTCCCGCCCCAGGTGCTCCCTGAAAGACTTTCTTCGCCGCGTTGTATCCCAGTATTACCACGCGCTTGTGATCAGCGAAATCTGTCTCGTTGAAGTAGCGTCCGTCATCGAGATCGAGCTTGCGCATCTGTCCGTATGGCATGTCCACGCCGCGCGTCATAAGCGAAACCACGCGCGTGCCGATCTTGAAACCCAAGTCGCGATCAATCTCTCCGCTCACCGCCCGAATGATAGGAACTTCGTCGCGAATCGCTTCCACATCCTCAAGCTCGTACTTTACCGACTTGCCCGCACGCTGCCCACCGGCCTGCATGCTCGTCTGTCCCGGCCACATGACGATGACATTGTTTCCCATGTTAAGGAATGCGCTCAGCACGCAACCGCCGAGCCCCTGTCCGTAAGCCAGCAGCAGCACGACGGAGACAAGTCCCCACCCGATGCCCAGCATCGTCAGCGCCGAGCGAGTACGGTCGCGCATCAACGCTTGCCATCCCTGCAGCACGAGTTCCTTGAAGAAGAGGGTTGAGACGAAGGAGGCGCGTCTCTTGACGCGTAGAGCGCGGAGCGGAGGTGCCGGCAGTTCAATCATGCGCACTCTCGAGGTCTCCGGCGTCTCCGGCGTCAGTGGTGGGACCGCGCTCATTTCCGTGCCTCCTTCTTCACTCGCTACTCGATGTGAATATCGCCCGATCCAGTGTGAACGCGCAGTAATGGGCCACCGCCGCGCACTTTACCGTGAATGGATTTGTGCGAATCGCCGATGCGCCCCTGCACCGTCATCTCGATCGGTGCTCCGACGTCAATAGAACCCGAACTGGTCGAAATATCCGCCTCGAAGGCGGCATTCGATGGCAGCCTCAGACGCACATTGCCGGACCCGGTGCGAGCGTCCCAGGTGCCGCTCTGCTTGCCTTCAGCGGTAATTTCTCCGCTGCCTGTCTCTCCGTGGAAGCTGCCCTGCACGCCTCTCGCGTGGATGTTTCCCGAGCCCGTATGCAAGTCAATGTCGCCCGCTCCAGTTTCTTCAATCTCAACATCGCCGCTACCGGTGCCGCCTCGCACGCTTCCCGAAACCTGCCTCGCACGCACGTCTCCCGAGCCAGTCTGCACCCGAATCTCGCCGTTGAGATTCGTGAGTCTGACATCGCCGGATCCGGTCTGCACCTCAGCATTGCCGCGCGTGCCCTCGATCGTCTGATCGCCGGAGCCGCTCTTCGTGCGGACAGTCGTTTCCGCCGGCACAGTGACGTCGTAATCAATGGAGATGTTCCTGTAATCCACGTATTCGATGTGAATGCTGTTGCCGCTCTGCCGTATCGGAGGATTCTGTTCGATAGCGTGCACGTCTTCCTCGCGCCGCCCTCCAAACCATCGGTCGCCGACATAAATCTTTCCGTGAATCTGCACCGATCCCGACGAACCTGCATGCACCTTCACATCGCCCGAGTGCGTCAGTACTTCGAGATCGACGGGCCCACTGACGGAGAGCGTTCTGTCGAATGTTCCCTGCGGCGTCGAACCAAACGCCGCCGCCGAGGTGAACAGCACGACCAGCGTGATCGTCACCAACAGCCCAAACTTCGATCCGCTGGACTCAAAAGCCGAGGGGAGAACTTGATTTTTTCTATTCATAACGTAGAGACTCCACAGGTTGCATATCCGCGGCGCGCTGGGCCGGATACATACCCGCCGTCACGGTGATCAAAGAAAGGGTCAAGATCGAAACCACAATCGAAATTGGCGAAACAATCGGATGGGGCACAAAATCCGGCAGGGGCACGACAACCATCGCAACGCAGATGCCGATTCCAACGCTGAGCCCGAGAATGCCGCTCACCAGGGTCAGCATCGCGGACTCGGCAAAGAATTGCCGCAAGATGTCACGCTTGGTCGCGCCCATGGCCTTGCGCGTTCCAATTTCCCGAGTGCGCTCCGAAACCGAAACCAGCATGATATTCATCACGCCGATGCCGCCCAGGCACAGCGTCACCACCGCCACGCACCCGAAGAAAAGAGTGACCACTCCAAAAATCTTTGCCAGTTGCTTGGCGCCGTCCATTGTGTCCCATATGAAGAGTGCGTCTTTATCGGTAGGATCGAAGTGCCGCACCCGCCCGATCGCCCGCCGGACCTGCAATACCGCGGCCTCGTGGTTTTCCGGATCGCCTACCTCAAACACAATGTCATCGAGGTATCCGCGCGTGATGCCGGCTCCAGGCTTTTCCGGGGGAGGGAAGTCACGCGAAACCGCCGAATATGGCGCGAAAAGATAATCGTTGTCCGGCCCGCTGTAATTCGAGTTTTGCTTCTTTTCTGCCAGCACTCCCACGACCGAATAGGGAATGCTCTTGACCAGAACGGACGCGCCGATGGCCGGCTGCCCGGGGAACAACTGCCGATAAGCCTTTGACCCCAGCACTAGAACGCGCCGTCCTTCGCGCTCATCATCATCGGTGATCAGCCGCCCCTCGCTAACCTTGAGCGACCGGAAATCCTGATACGACGGCCACATCCCTACAACCCCACGATTGGCCAGATTGAATTGGCTGACTTCGGGAATGGTTCGGCGCAACTCAGGGCTGACATTCTTGATCAAGTAGCATTCGTCGCGGATCAAATCGGCATCGTCCACATTCAGCCGAATTTCGCGCCCGGCAGCCCGTCCTCCAACCTGAGTACTGGTCCGCCCGCCCCACACGATCACCAGGTCCTTGCCCAGCGTCTCCATATGTCTTTTCTGATCCACGACAAAGCCGCGTCCCAAACCCACCAGCAGAATCACTGACGCGATTCCCCACACCAGCCCGAACATCGTGAGGAAGGTCCGCAATTTGTGAGCCCGGAATGTCGCTACGGCTTGTCGGAAGATCTCGGAGAGAGTCATGCAACCCGACCTCTGGTACTAGACGGAACGCTCGTAATCGTTCCGATACAACTCAGACCTCGGAATTACAGGCTGGTTAGCCGAAGTCCGAGGTCTGAAGTCTGTCGCCACGTTTTACTGCAGTACGACTTGATCCCCTTCCTTCAGCCCGCTCAGAACTTCTGTCTTCGCACCATTCGAGATCCCGATGTTGACGGCCACCTTGTTCTTGCCTTCCTTACCCTTCGGATCAGGAATCTCAACGGATGCCTTCTTATCCTTGTCGTAAAGAATCGCGCCTTCCGGGATTTGCAGAACGTTCTTGTGCTCGTCCAGGATGATCTCGGCATTCGCGGTCATCTCAGCCTTGAGCTCGCCGCCCGGATTCTGGATCGACACGCGCACTTCAAACGTCGTGACGTTATCTTTCTCCACGCCCATCGGAGAAATCTTCGTCACTTTGCCGTCGAACGTCTTGTCTTTGAACGACTCAACTTTGATCCGCGCCCGCTGTCCGAGATAGACCTTCCCGATGTCGCTCTCGTCGACCTTGCCCTTTACGTACACTTCGCTGGTGTCACCCAGCGTCATGACCAGCGTAGCGGTAGAACCCAACACCAGAATCGAGCTGACCGCGTCACCCATCTGTACATCGCGCGACAATACGATCCCGTCGAGCGGAGAAATGATGTCGGTGTAGCTGAGCTGCTCTTCCAGTTGCTTCAGGTTAGCTTCATCCTGCGCGACGTTTGCCTGGGATTGCGCGATCTTGGCTTTGAGCACAGTCACTTGTGCCTTAGCCACGTTCTGTTTATTCAGCGCCAACTCGTAATTCTTCTGCGCATCCTCAAGGGCAGACGTAGAAACCACCCCGTCCTTTGCCATGTTGACGGCGCGCTCGTAGGCGCGTTTGAGCAACGGCACGTCCGGGCCTTCCGCATCCACCTTGGCGCGCTCAGAGTCAGCCTGCGAACTCTTCAAGTTCGCTTCCGCTGCTTCCAGACCTGCTTTGGATTGCGCGACCTGAGCTTCAATTTCAACTTTATCGAGCTGGGCCAGCAATTGACCCTTCTTCACGTGATCGCCGTAATCCACCAGAAGCTTCTTTACGATGCCGCTAGCCTTGGACTTCACTTCCACCTTGATAATCGGGGTAACCTTCCCGGTCGCCACCACACTTTTGGCCAAGTCTCCCTTTTCCACCTTGGCGAGCTTTGATGGATCGATCTTGGTCCCGCCCCGAGTCGCCGCGAATACTCCGATCGCGATCAACAAGACGATTCCCAGTCCAACTCCGCCCCAAATCATCAATTTGCGGCGCTTCTTTTTGCCATTAGTGCCATTACCGTTCACAGATCCTCCTCGATATACCGCTAGTTGAAGATTGGGAGCCATCTTGCCGCCCTTACCACCTATTACGCGGCCCCTGCAGAATTAGTTCCGAAGAATTGCTGCCTGCGATGCGAAAAGAAAGCGCTACCTTGCCAAACCGCTCCCTTTCTGCCAATTAGACCTGCTCCGCATAAAAAGGATAGCGCACCGGATTCCCGATTTTTGTGATGCCAAACACGCTCGTCGGAGCAACCGCGAAGTAACAGGCCCATCACTAAGACCCGATAGATCTAAGGCCTGAGAACCAAGAACCAAGACTTAGAGCCGAGAGCTGGCCCTGCCTCTGGGCCCCGTCCCGTTCCCCTGCTAAAATTACCCCTCAATGGTTGCTTATGTGCTGCTCCGGGTCTTCCTAATCTTCCTCCTGGTAGCAGCCAATGCGTTTTTCGCCGCCGCCGAATTTTCCCTAGTCAGCGTTCGCGACACGCGCGTACAACAACTTATCGACGCTGGACGCATCGGGGCTCGCATTGTTCAGCGCCTCCACCAGCACCTCGACGAGGTCGTTAACGGCGTCCAGCTCGGTATCACCATGGTCAGCCTTACCCTTGGATGGATCGGCGAGCCCATAGTCGCCAGCCTCGTCGGCAGCCTGCCCGTCGTGCAGCGCCTTCCTCATCTTGCGGTTTGGGCACACGGGACAGCCTTTGCAATCGCCTTTAGTTTGATCACCTACATGCACGTGATCCTCGGCGAACTCGTCCCCAAGACCCTCGCCCTGCAGCGATCCGAGCAGATCGCTCTCGCTGTTGCGGCGCCCATGGAAGCTTTCCTTACACTGACCCGCCCGATCCTCTTTTTTATGCGCCGTTCCGGAGGTCTCGTCTTGCGACTCTTCGGCGCGCAGCCAGCCCGCCGTGGAGGCGCCGTCCACTCTCCCGATGAACTTAAGCTGATCGTAACCGCCAGCCGCCAGTTCGGACAGATTCCTGAATTCCAGGAGGAGATGATCCACAGCGCCATAGAACTCGATAGCATCACCGTCCGCGAAGTCATGGTCGCCCGACCTGATATCTTTTCCTTGCCCTCCGACCTCATGCTCGACGATGCCCTTGCCAAGGTTGTCGAAGGCCAACACTCCCGCATCCCGATTTACGACCCGCAGCGCGGCCCCGAGCACATCGTCGGCGTCCTTTACTACAAAGATCTCATGCGCTGGATGCGCCTCCGTCTCAGCAACCTCGGCCAGACAACGGCTACACGCATCTCCCGCATGCAGATCGGACAGATCATGCATGACGTCGTTGTAGTTCCGGAGACCAAGGTATTGGCAGAATTGTTGGCCGAATTCAAAGAACGCCGCCGTCATCTCGCCGTTGTGGTCGACGAATTCGGATCAACTGCCGGTGTAATCACGGTTGAGGATATCCTTGAGCAGTTAGTCGGCAATATCGAAGACGAGTTCGACATCTCTCCCAGTGAGCCAGCCTTGGAAGATGAATCCGTTCTGGTGCTGGAAGGCTCCGTGAATATCCGCGACCTCGAAATGGAATACGGCCTGACGCTGCCGCGCGACGCCGGATTTGAAACCCTGGCAGGTTTTATGCTCGCCCGCCTGCAGCGCATCCCCATCGTCCGCGATAGTTTCGAATACGAAGGCCGCCGCTACACGGTCGAGGAACTGGAGGGCCACCGCATCGCCCGAGTAAGAATAGAAAAAACCGCCAAGGTAGATGGCGAAGCCGAAGCCGCGAAACAAGGCGGAGACTAACCATATTCCTGCTCGAAACGGAACTGGGAAGGGCACGACTTCAGTCGTGCCATGTGCGGACGGAATCTAACGCGGCTTTAGCCGCTGGGGCGCGATGATGAATTACGAAGAGGAGTTGATCTAGGCATTCGTTCAACCAACCAAGCGAGAGCGATACCTCGACATGATTGCGAAACCAAAGAAGCGCCAGAAATTCCTCCGGGAGTTATACCACTTTAAGGCCTTGGATCCGCGCCGCTGCTTCACCCTTCCCAAAGGCGTACACACCCCAGAGGAGATCAGTGCATTCCTAAATCACAAAGGCGCCCCGCAAACATGCTGGCTCACTTCTACGGATAAGGCTCTCGATGGTATTGAAATGCCACTTGTCGAAGCACTCAGGAGAGTATTAGGTGGCCAGGTCGGTGTGTTCCTTTCCTGCATCCCTGGTAGTTTGGCATACTTTGAAGACGAAGACGGGCGTTGGATCCTAGAGCGCATTACCTGAGAACCGAGAACTGAGAACCCTCTTCCAACGCGTCCTCTACACCCTCCCAGTCATTTGGCTGGTGGTCAGCCTCGTCTTCCTCTTGATCCACCTGGTGCCCGGCGACCCCATCCAACAGATGCTCGGCGAGGGGGCCCCGCCCGCCGACATCGCCGCCACCCGTCACGCCTTCGGCCTAGACGCTCCTCTTGGCGAACAATACGTCCGCTACTGGAAAGGCATCCTCTTCCACGGCGACCTTGGCCGCTCCATCCGCTACAACCAGACGGTGACCAAACTTCTCGTGCAGCGCTATCCGTATACGCTACGTCTCACGCTGGCAAGCCTCTTCGTCGCGATCGTCCTATCCATCCCCGCCGGAGTCCGCTCCGCCCGCCGCCGCAACCACTGGGACGATCGCCTGCTTTCCGTGGTGAGCCTCTTTGGCCTCTCCTTCCCAAATTTTGCGCTCGGACCAATTCTGATCTTGCTCTTCGCGATCAAAGCAGGATGGCTCCCCGTGTCCGGCGCTGGGTCATTCGCCAATCTCGTGCTTCCTGCCATCACGATGGGTGGGGCCTTGGCTGCGATCCTTACCCGCATGGTTCGCACCAGTATGCTCGAAGAACTCGGCCAGGACTACATCCGCACCGCCCGGGCCAAAGGTCTTCCGGAGCGAACGGTCGTCTATCGCCATGCCCTCCGCAATGCGATGATCCCGGTCCTCACAGTGCTCGGCCTTCAGTTCGGAGCGTTACTGGCAGGCGCCATCGTAACGGAAACCATTTTCTCCTGGCCCGGCGTCGGACGTCTCACCATCCAGGCCATTTCCAACCGCGACTACTATCTGGTCCAAGGCTGCATCCTCACCATCGGCCTCACCTATGTCGCGGTGAATTTACTGACGGATGTTCTCTATTCGGTAGCTAATCCCAGGATCAGACAATGAGCCTAATCGGATTTGCGTGAAATTGGAACTGCCGCCCTTGGCTTAAAATTTTAAAGGCGGGACAACTGCTGTCCCGCCTCCTGTGACTCCAACCTACGCTGCTTGCATTACTTTCTTCATCCGTTCTTCCAGTTCTTTCGGCGAAACATCTTCCACGTGAGTAGCGACGCCCCACAGGTGTCCAAACGGATCCTGAAGGAAACCGGAACGGTCCCCGTAGAACTGGTTCTCAACCGGCTTCAGGATTTTGGCGCCTTCCGCCGCCGCCCGCTTCACCACAGTGTCGACGTCGGGCAAGTAAACATAGAGACTCACCGGGCTTTGGCCAATCGTAGTGGCACTGGTGTGTCCCTGGCCCATGGCGGGATTCTCGTCGGCCAGCATGATGTGCGAGTTCCCGATCTTCAATTCTGCGTGACCGACTTTCCCGTCGGGGCCATTCATGCGAACGACTTCCGTCGCGCCAAAAACTTTCTTGTAGTATTCAATCGCTTGAGCAGCGCCCTTCACGATCAGGTATGGTGTGATGGTGTTGTAATCTTTGGGAATATACGAGACTTTATTCATGATTTTCCTCCTTGGAATGTAAGGCTAAAGGTGGAGGTTTCGGCGCGCACTTGCGGAAGGGGTTTTACGATCCCGCTGTTTCTCTTATAAGAACACAATCCAATTCCGATCTCAAGGGCAGTCAACGCGATTTAATATTCCTGTATGTCGACCGACGCCATCTCGCTCCGCCGACGGGTCGCGAGCAATGCTCGCCACAATCCCCTGGCCGCGATCGGAGTCGCGTTGATCCTCATCTTCCTCGGGTCCGCATTGTTCGCGCCGTGGATCTCCCCGCAGGATCCGGCGGCAATCAATCTCCCTGATCGCCTCAACTCTCCGTCTCGCGCCCACTGGTGCGGCACCGACGAACTCGGCCGCGATATCCTCTCCCGTGTTATCTTCGGCTCCCGCATTTCTATGCTGGTGGGCGCAAGCGTGGTTGCAACTTCACTTGCTCTCGGCCTGATCATCGGCTCAATCGCCGGTTACTACGGAGGCGCAATCGACCGCTTTTTCAACGTCGTCGTGATGAATGCATTCCTGTCCTTCCCCGGAATATTGCTGGCGATTGCTTTCGTCGCCTTTCGCGGTCCCGGGATCTTCAACCTTGTTCTCGCTCTTTCCCTCGGTGGATGGGTTGGCTACGCGCGCCTGGTTCGCGGCCAGGTACTCGCCGCCCGCGAGCGTGAATTCGTCGAAGCCGCACGCGCGCTCGGCGCCAGCGACCTGCGCATCGTCGTGCGCCACATTCTACCCAACATCATTCAACCGGTGGTGGTGCAATCCGCGATCGGTATGGCCGGAGCGATCCTCGCCGAGGCCACCATGAGTTTTCTCGGGCTCGGTGTTCCCCCCCCCACCGCCAGCTGGGGAACAATGCTCAACGACGGTCGCGCCCATCTATTCGACGCACCCCACGTCGTCCTGTTCCCGGCGCTCGCCGTCATGCTCGCCGTCCTGAGCTTCAATTTCATCGGCGACGCTCTCCGTGACTACCTCGACCCGCGCTCCCGGATCGAAGCCGGCTTGTAATTTCTGTTGGCCGAGAAAACGTTTCTGGCCCCGACGTTCTAGTGTGCAAGGAGGCGTGTATGAACCATGCCCGTCTCACACCTCCCCTGGCCCTCCTCGTTTTCTTCTTGGTCTCCTGTGGAGCCACGCCGACAAAAAAATCGACGGCGTCTGGACAGCAAGCCTGCAGAATCTTGACGGTACGGTGATCGCTTCCACGCAGGCAACACGTCGATAGGTGGGGGTTTGGAGCCGCACGAAAGTTCCTACTCGCGTGATCATTAGTACATTTGTGATTCAAATCACAGACGCGCGATGTCCACGCACCTAGAATCGCGTTCATTCCCCGGGGTGGTATCCGCTAAGTCAAATTTGGAGCTTTATTATGTCGACTTCCATCTCCGCTGTCCCCGAAAACCTCGAATGGAAAAAAGCCTACCTGGCCGCAGTTCTGGAGAAAGATCGAACCCGCGTCGTTGGCCTGATTCAAGATGCCAGGTCGAAATTTGCCACCCGGTTGGATGAATTGGCAGCCGAATCCTACTCACACGACGAAATCGAAGCCATCCAAGATGCTGACTATCTGCTTCAAGCGCTGCAGAGCAGCTTGTCGTACCGGAACGATCTAAAAAACTAGCCTCCCAAAGTTGAAGTCGACTCTCCTCGTATGCGCGAGAGTTTCGTCGTCGGCAAGCCTAAAGACTTTGCGGCTACTCGTCCGGTTCTGGTGCTGGGGCCACCGCAGGAACTGGTTCCGGTTGTGCTGCAAGAATCGCTTGCCAGTTTAGAATCGCGTTCCACAGCAATCGCTGATCGCCGCGGTTCAGGTCGCGGTGTATCGGGTTGAAATTGAACGCTATCACGTGGCCCTTGCCGACGGGCATGTCAAGGATCGCGGGTCGGCCAATCAGATTTTCCTCTCCCCAGGCTTGCCCGCTGATGACAAAGTCTTTGTTCTCCGTGTCGCCCCACTCCATCACGATGCCGCTACGATCTTCCGGCCCATCCAGACACGTGGTGCAATACGCCATGCGAAGCCACCGGCGCGGTGTGTTGTACAACGGAAAGTTCTGCCGGAAAACCCAGGTGCGCGTGGGATATCCATAGGCGATTGGATGGTGAGGACGATCGAATGTGACACGCACGTGCGTGCCTGGCGTTCTGGTCGCAGCCTGTTGCGAAGCCGCTGATGACGCTCCTCCCCCGCCGGAAGCGCTGCGCGGAACACCTCCAGACGAGCGCCGCACGAAGCGAACCAGCCCACCCTCGAGCGCAAGCATACTGCCGCTGCCCAGTGTGACCATCAGGCCGCCATCTTCGATGAAGTGTTGAATTTGCGCCAAGCCCTCATAGCCGATGCCCCCGGTGATGTCGTCGGATTCGGCAGGTGTGCCGAAGCTGGGTGTCTGCTGCGTTCTCTTGAATGGCATCGGCGACCAAGCTTTCGGCAGGCCCTCAATCTGCTCGGCCAGTTCGAGGTCGACATGGCCGTAGAGCAGCACGTCAATTTTCGAGCGGAGATTTCCCGCCCGAATGTCTTCATCGCGGAGGTAGGTGTAGGGAACTTTCCGCTGGTCAAGGGAATAGCGAATCCATCCGATCGAGTCTGTGTCAGCCCAGGGAACCCACACGCCAATGCGCGGGGCCGGCGCTTTGTGGCGCGCTACGTTGGGTATGGTCGAGGTCTGGATGAAGTCGAGACCGACTTCGGTCGCTGCTGTTTCAACTGCGTCATGCAGTCCCGGCTGATCGGAGAGAATCCAGGATCCGGGGGGAAACTTGACGCCGTCTTCTTCGAATTCGTGTTCAGCAATCTGGATTTCGAAATTCGCAAGGCGATAGCGGCCGGCAAGCAAGGATTCCTGGCCGATATCCTTCAGTAAGTACGTTGGGCCGCTACCGGTGACATGCCCGGCCACTTGCGGCGGATCCTTCAGCACCTCAAGCGCGACATCACGGATCGAAGCGTCAGCAGTGGGCTGCGCCTGCAAATGATAATTCGCTGGGAGTTCCCAGGAGACGTCATCATACGGAGGCTCGCCGTCTTTCGGATAATGCTGCGGCGTAAGGAGATCAACCGCATAGTTGCGATAGGGTTGGTCGAGTCGAACCACGTATGTTCCTGCGGGATAACTTCCATCTCTGAGTTGAATTGCGCTCTCGGTCCGGGAAACTTCGATGTGTTGTGCCATCAACCGCGCGACCATTTGCGCAACCCGGGCCGGATCTCCTTGGTCGGCGGGAATCAAAAACGCATAGGGTGCCTGCGTCAGCCCCTTCTGCCATGAGTCCCACGACTTTCTATAGAAATTGCGCAGCATCTCTTTGGAATGCGTGGCCGCATCATCGAGCGCGATCAGCGCGCCAGTTTCCTGATAGTTGAGATTGTCACGCGCCGACCATGTCACCTCGCGCGGTGGCGGAAGCGGACGGTACCACTCCATGGTGGTTGCCCCCGGCGAGATCGCGCGATTCTCAGTTTCCGCACTGCCATTGCCGAATGTCTCGTAGCCCCGCCCGATGCTGTTGTGATTCATAGCCACCGAGTCGAGATAGAGATGCGCGAACGCCTCGCCGAAATTCCACGTAGAGACCCCGGGCATGCCCAGCGCCGTCATCGACTCGACCTCATGCATGCTGAGTTCGAGAAATTCCGTATAAGTAATCGGATCGATATTCGGGTTATATGGACCCGTGCCGTTCCACGTCATCAGGAAGGGCACGCCCTCATGCAGATCATGCACCACCGTCGGGTGCCACTCGTGAAACATCCGGTGGACAGCCTTCGTCGTCTCATGCGTCTGCTGGTGCGTGTCGCGATTGATGTCGACAAAGGTGTACTTCGACCAGTACGGCGGCGACTGGCGCGGAAGGGTATTGCGATCAGTCTTGCCTTTCAGATACCGGTAGAACCAGTCGACCATCTTGTCGCGGCCATCAGGATTGGAAATGGGATTGATGAGCACTACAAGTTGCTCGCGAATCTTGCGGATCATGGGCTGCTCGGAAACGGCTAGCCGGTATGCCAGTTCGAGCATGGCCTCCGTCGATCCGGTTTCGTCCGAATGGAGCGCTCCGTTGAAGTAATAGATCGGCCGGGAGGACGCGATCAACTTTTCAGCTGCCGCTTCGTTCGTGCGGCGCGGGTCAGCAAGGGCTGCCGTAGCATTTTTCAGCCGATCAAGATCGCGAATGCCCGCCTCGTCGGCGAGAGCGAGCAGAATGATGTCGCGTCCTTCCTCGCTCTTGCCGATATTGAATATCCGGACCCGTGAGCTCGCGGCAGCGAGGGCGCGCGCATAGGAATAAGTCTTTTCGGTGCCAACTAACTCTCCCGGAGCGCCCATGATGCGTCCGAAGAACTTTTCGGGCGAAGGTACAGATGCAGATTGCGGAACATAAGAGACAAGGGGAGAAACGAAATGCGGGCTCGTGGTTGCGGCAGCGATCGCCTCGACTGACCCTGGTTCCGGGATATCCGACTTTTGTGCAACCGTGCTGACAGCGAACGCAAGCATCAACATCGACCAAAATGGTCGGACCATGGGTCCCCTTAGTGTGGCAATCGCGCGAAAGTTTAACACGCGGACGATACACGTAGTGGGGACGATGATGTAGGCAGACGAGTTCGATTATTTGGGTTGTCAGGGATGCCCGGAGTGGCCGAGAGTCGTACGCGGCGTGTGGTTGGAATGAGCGAGCCGCGGTGATGCGCGGCTCGCCTGATCAAATCCTCAGCGACTATACGTTACGGAACAGCCGCTGTGGAGACGCTAACTTGTGGGCCCACCATGGCGATCGCAAGACCGGGCGCAGCATTCACTTTCGCTACGTCAGAGAATGTGTGCTGATTCCAGGTTGAGGTGCCGGCGAGCCGGGTTGACACAATTGTTCCCCCGGCGACGAATGTCCCGGCGGGAGTCGCAACGACCTGAGTGCTGGAGTTGAGTTGGACCTTGGTCTGCCATGAACCGCCAACCGGCCGGTAGGTGGCGTAAGTGCCTGGGCTGATGGCAACCTGCTGGAATGTGGCGACTGCGTTTCCGCTTCCGTCCACCGCTACTCCGGAAGCGCCGCCTGCCGTTCCGGCTACGCCGGGCAAGGCAGCGGCCGCACTCCACGTACCCCCAGATCGCACGGAATACCTCACGCCTCCGTTGATGAGCCAGACTGCGACTGCAGTGCCGTCATTGCCCAGTCCAACATTAGGCTGGCGTTGACGATAAACACCGGCGGCGCCGATTGTGACGGGAGCGCTCCATGCTCCGGTCGAGTCCCTGCCTATGGCTACGACGACGCCTGATAGGATTCCCGGTACACCTTCCACCACTACTGCCTGTCCGCCCGAGGTCACCGCCAGCTTATTCCATCCGAAGCATGTGCTGGCCGTGGAAACAGTTTTCGCAGAACCCAATCCGCTGGCCGCGCTTCCCGTCGCAACTTCCAATGCGCAAGACATGGGACTCGGGTTCGTTATCTGTTCCCAAACCACGGTGGCCTGGCTATATCCATCGAAACCGATGCTGGGAAGGCCAAGGCTGGAGATGTTACCGTAAATATTGGTCGAAATGGTCAGAGTATTGCCCCAGTGCCCGCCGTGAAAGAAGGCAGCCTGGGCTTCTACCGGCGTGTAAGTGTTGGTCGCGCGGAAACTCCACACCGCTAACACGTCGCCGTTGGGTGCGACCCCGATGTTGGCTGCTGCACTGACGGACGTCAATGTGGTTGGGGCCGACCAGCCACTTCCCGTGTTGACGGAAGCCTGTAGACCTCCCGAAAGAGGAGTAAAAATGACCGCGGAAGTACCCGCGCCATTGGCGGAGACTGCCTGTCCGCCGCCGTTGGCAATGAACACCGGAGAGCTCCAGGTCTGGGCAGCAGCCAGACCAGTGCAGGCAAGAGAAGCTACAGCCAGGGATGCAGCTCTCAAACAGTTGCCAAAATCGTACATAGAAACGCTCCTTATTGAAATTCCAGAAGAGGTCGATTTTGTGTGAGGCCCGTACAGCGAGACACAAGGTGAGGACTTACCACATTACTGAGTGCGCAGATTGTGTGGGAAAGGGTGGATCCGCTGTTTGCGCTGCCGCAAAGTGAAGGTAAATGAAATGTAAACTCCTCTCGCGCATCCTACTCTAAAATCTGGCGGGGCTCGGTTGTCGTTGTCCCGGAAGTTAGAAAATAGGTTCGCCGCTGTTTTGAAGGGCTCGGCTTTAGCCGAGCCGCAAGGGCGATTGAAAACGGCGGACTTCGCCGCTGTGGGAAGTATTTCTGGCTTAAGTTCGGCGATTCCGTGGTTTTCGCACCGCCGGGTCGAGCGCTACAGCCGTATCTTCATCCCCTCGGCGGCGGCCCGGACTTTCGGGTAGTAGTTGCGGGCATCGGCGACAACCTGGTCGACGATGACGTCGGTGTGGTCGGGGTCGTGGTGGTAGAGGATCAACTCTTTCGTGCCGCTCTCCATGGCGACGCTGACGGCCTCGCGCCAGTGGCTGTGCCCCCAGCCGCGGCGCCGGGCGGTATAGTCCTCCGGAAGATACTGCGCGTCGTAGATGAGGATGTCGGCACCTTCCGCCAACTTGCGGACGCCTTTGTCGAATTCCGCGTCTCCCGGCTCGTTGTCGGTGGCGTACACAAGCACGCCGTCTTTCGTCTCAATGCGGAAACCAAGGCAGCCCTGGGGATGGTTCAGCCACTGAGTCTTGATTCGGATTCCGTCTTCCATGTCGAGGCAGCCGTTCTGGATATCGTAGAAGTCGCGGCGGGCACGCATCTGATCCAGGTGGACAGGGAAGTACGGCGACGACATCTGCTCCGTCATCACTTGCTCAAGACTGCGCGTGCGGCTGGAAGAGTGAAAGAAGAACTGGCTGTGCGGGCTATCGTACAGCGGACGGAAGAAAGGCATGCCCTGGATGTGGTCCCAGTGAAAATGGGAGACGAAGACGTGGGCTGAAAAGGGACGCTCGCCGAACTCGCGTTCGAGTTCGTGGCCGAGCACACGAAATCCGGTGCCGCAGTCGAAAATGTAAATCTGGTTTCCGACGCGCACTTCTACGCACGAGGTGTTGCCCCCATAGCGCAGATTCTCGGCCTGTGGAGTGGGCGTGGAGCCGCGCACGCCCCAAAACTTAACTTGCATAAACCCCGGTAGTGAAAGTTCCGCTGTATTTCCCTGGCGCCCGCCTCGCGAGATCAGGCGTCAAAATGTTCATAATACTCGGGATACTAGTGATTCTAACGATTGCGGTCAGGGTAACAAGTGACGAAAGTTTATTGCCGACCTTGGGCGTGTGAGGTTCTGCAACCGGCGATAGGGTCAAGCATTCCAAGCCCACAACGAACTCCTGATCAAGTACCTACAGTCCTCGGTGTACCCCTGTGCCCTCTGTGGTTTGCGCTCTTCTTTCCGTTGTTAGAGTTTCCCTGATCCATGGTCCAAAAGCCTGCAAACGAGCGCGTCCCCTATAATGAAGGCCCACCATGCTGCAACCTGATTTCAAAGAGTTTTCGCGATTGGCTCGCGAGGCGACGATGGTTCCAGTCGTAAAGTCGGTGAGCGCTGATCTGCTTACCCCGGTCAGCGCTTTCCTGGCGGTTGCCGAAAAGCAGCCGCATGCCTTTCTACTCGAGTCCATCGAGCGCGGAGAGCAGATCGGACGGTACACCTTCCTGGGAGCTGCACCTTACATGCGGGTGACGGCCCACAACGGAGAAGTCCGGATTGAGCGCGGACGCAAGCGCGAGTTGGTCAGCGACAGCATCTTTGAGGTCGTCAAACGTTTGCTGAGGGAGCACCGCGTGGCAACGGTTCCGGGGCTCCCGCCGTTCACCGCTGGGGCTGTCGGATATTTCGCCTATGACGTTGTCCGCCAGCTGGAGAATATTGGCCAGCACGCCAAAGATGACCTTTCCGTCCCCGACGCTGAGCTGATGTTCTTCGATCGGCTGCTGGCCTTCGATCATCTCCGCCACCAGATTCACATCATGGCAGTGGCAGACGTTACGCGCGAGAGCACTCGCCGCGCCTATGACCGCGCACTACGCGATATTGCTACCTTGGAGCGAAAGCTCGCGGCCGGACTGAGTCCGGCACTCTGGCGGAAGCCGGTGAAGGGCAAGCCAGGCAAGCTTAAGATTCACGCTGGCACCCGCCGCGCGGACTATCTCCGCAATGTGGAGCGCTGCAAGGAGTACATTGCCGCGGGCGACATCTTCCAGGTCGTGTACTCGCAACGCTTCGACTTCACTCCCGAGGTCACTCCTTTCGATCTATACCGGGCCCTGCGCCAGGTGAATCCATCGCCTTACCTCTATTTTCTGAAGATGGACGATCGGCACATCCTCGGATCATCTCCCGAGATGTTGGTTCGGGTGACGGGGCGCAAGCTGGAGTACCGGCCGATCGCGGGCACGCGTCCCCGCGGCCGCGACGAAGCCGAAGATGCCCGGCTCGAGCAGCAGGTGCGAAATGACGAGAAGGAGCGCGCGGAACATGTGATGCTGGTCGATCTCGGACGCAACGACCTCGGGCGCGTCAGCGAGTACGGTTCGGTGAAGGTGAAAGACCTGATGTTCGTCGAGCGCTACTCGCACGTCATGCACCTGGTGTCAGCGCTGGAGGGCACCCTGCGCAAGGATCTCGATGCGATTGATGCATTGACTGCCTGCTTCCCCGCAGGAACGCTCAGCGGCGCGCCGAAAGTTCGCGCCATGCAAATCATTGAAGAGCTGGAGCCCACCCGCCGCGGTGTCTACGGTGGCTCTGTACTGTATGCGGATTTCGCCGGCAATCTCGACTCCTGCATCGGTATTCGGACGATGCTGATGCAGGGGAAGAAGGCGTATCTGCAAGCCGGCGGAGGAATCGTTGCCGATTCCGATCCGGCAGCAGAGTTTCAGGAATCGATGAACAAGGCGGGAGCACTGCTACGAGCGGTGGAAATGGCTAGAACTCGGGGCTAGGGGTCAGGGGTCAGAGACCAGCCGATCCTCTTGCTTATCTCCGGGTTGGAAGAGAGCGTAGTAAACCGTTCAGGATTTTGCCGAGTTCAGTCGTGCGCGCGAGTAACTCATTTGACCTCTCGGTATCGATATAGCTCAGCCGCTCACTAATGAGGACCTGAGTTTCTATTTCCACCAGCGAGCCAAGTGCGTGGCCAAGAAACTGTCTGAACTCTCCCGTGGAGATTCTGGCGTGCCCTTCGGCGATGTTGCTAGGGACCGACACAGCCGCTCGGCACATTTGCGAAATAAGCCCGTAGGTTTCTACCTTCGGAAATGTTTGAGTGCATGTGTATAAACTCACTACCAACTCCATCGCTTTCTGCCAGGCAATGAGGTCGCGGTAGGACTTCACGGTTATGCGTACGAAGTGCATGACATTCACTATGCGGTATCTTAATTTGCTGAGAATGTGACCGCCATCACCGACTGAATCACAATTCCCAAAATGGCACGCGAATGAGAGCGCGCATAAGTCGAGGTGGGTTCTGACTGGCCCCTGGCCCCT